>JAHFBI010000085.1 GCA_023250095.1 Candidatus Melainabacteria bacterium | reverse complement strand
GCTGTCTGCGGTCCCCAAAAATATGCCGGGCAGCGCTCTTGCTATGGCAGTTTGTCTGGTTCTACGCTAATGCGAGATTGTCCAGTACCTGGCGGACCGCCCGGTAGATCCGACTGATCAGCTCCTCGTTCGCGCAATACGGGGGCATCATATATATAGTATTGCCGAGCGGACGGATAAGGAAACCTTGTTCGAGGAATCGTGCTTTCAGTTGCGGGCCGATGGCGTCAAAGTAGCTGTTGTCCTTGCCTGTGCACACTTCCATGGCGGCCACTGTGCCGCAAAACCGCAAATGTTCTATTTGCTTCGAGCCGTCCAACCATTGCTGTGCCTGACGTCTGTGTATTTGCTCCATGCCCCGGAACGTTGAGGGATCGGCTTCGAGCAGCTTCATGGAAGCAAGGGCTGCCGCGCAGGACAGAGGATTGCCCGTGTAAGAGTGTCCGTGAAAAAATGCAGTATGAATGTTCTCGCTCAAAAAGGCGTCATAGATGTTCTCTCTACATAACGTCACTGCCAGCGGCAGAAAGCCGCCGGTAATGCCTTTGGAGAGAGCGATAATATCCGGACAGCTTTCCGCCTTGATGCAAGCAAACCAGTCACCGGTGCGCCCGAAGCCGGTCATGACCTCATCGAATATCAAAAGCACGTCAAATTCGTCGGCGAGCTGCCGGAGGCTGCGCAGAAAGGACGGCCGGCACATGCGCATCCCGGCTGCACCTTGCACGAGGGGCTCGATGATTATGCCGGCATATGAATCCGGCGTGCTCTCCAGGCGCTCGCGTAAGAGCCCCAGCGCCTCAAGCTCCTTGCTTTCCGCCTCTGTGTCCAAGTCCCAGGTCTCAGGGTAAGGAACAATTTGCACAGGAAACATCAAAGGTTGAAAAGGACCCCAGAAAGGCGAGCTTCCTCCGGCAGACATGGCGCCTATCGTGTCGCCATGATAACCACCTTCGAAGCCAATGAAAGACTTGCGCCCGACTTTGCCTAGATTGTGCCAGTACTGGCAGGCCATTTTCAAAGCAACCTCGACTGCTGTCGAGCCGTTGTCGGAGAAAAATACCCGTGTGAGAGACTCTGGCAGATGAGTTATTATTTTGTGCGCCAGTTGCTCAGCCGGCTCATGAGTGAAGCCGGCAAAAATTACGTGCTCGAGTTTTTGTGCCTGCTCGAAGATGGCTGCGGCAATTTCCGGGTGGCAATGGCCGTGGAGATTTACCCACCAGCTGGAAATGCAATCAACTATCTGCCGCCCGTCCTCAATCTCCAGGATGGCTCCGTGCGCGCGCACCACATTCAGCGGCCTCTGCGCAGTTTTCATCTGCGTGAAGGGATGCCAGATCGGGTAATCTCTCTTGACTGTTGACTCTTGCATGTTCCACCTTGAATCTTTCGGCAAATATCTCGCTTAGAGTCTGTCTGCCGATGTGTGCTACTGGCTCGATTTCGGCCAGAACAGGCACTTGTCCCCAGTGTTCGATCGCCTGCCGGTTGGAGGCGTTGGCCGGTCCGTTCAGCACGACTCCCAGAACCGACAGTCCTCTTGAGTAAAGTTGAGCCAGTGACAGCAAAGTGTGATTGATTGTGCCGAGGCTGGAGCGTGCGACAAGAAGCACTGGTAGGTTGAGGTGTTGTATGAGATCGATCATCAAATAGCGCTCGTTGAGCGGCACCATGAGTCCACCTGCGCCCTCGACAATCAGATGGGGGAAATGGCGGCAATCAGGAAGTTTGAAGTAATCAAGCTCTATTTTCAGCCCGTCCTGTGCCGCTGCCGCATGCGGGGAAAGCGGTGTTGAAAACAAGTATTGCTCTGGAAAGAAATGGCTGGCGTCGAGGGCAGTCACGGTTCTTATCCATTGTGTGTCCGTCTGCGGTTGCCGCCCTGACTGGATTGGCTTCCAGTAAGCAGCCTTGAGTCCTGCTAAAAGTGTTGCACAAACCAGGGTCTTGCCCACTGCCGTGTCGGTGCCGGTGACGAAGAAGACTTTCGGCAAGCTTTTCATGGGGAGATGTTTCGGCTCATGTGCCCGCGGATGAGGTGATAAGTTGTGGGAAAGCCGCTGCGATGGTTGCTCAATGCCAGGTCGGCAAGACGGTTGAGCTGTCTCACTGAAAGGCGTTGAGCGTGTAGTGGCGTAGATGCTCCCAGCGCTTTCAAGCCGCGCAAGAAGTGGAGCAGGGATGGATACGTCATGGTAAAAGTTTCTTCGTAAAGCCGGATGGAACAATTATTGGCGGCAGCACACAGGCGGAATGTTTCGGCAGAAGGCAAAGGATTGCCAGTATATGGCACTCCGGAACTCAGGCACAAAGAACGCCATTCGGGGAAGCTTTTATTGGCCGGGACGGAGAAAAAGAGCTTGCCACCAGGCTTGAGAGAGCCAAGGAGTCGCGCCAGAGTACCTGGAAGATCTAAGAGCCATTGCAAAGTAAACGCCGAGACTATAAGAGCAAAGGTGTCCGGGCTGTCGATGCTCTCGGCATCAAGGAGGCAAAACTTTATTTGTGATGCCGTGGTGCCGAGCCGTGACTCTATTCGTTGCTTGCAAGCAGCCAGCATCTTGTCCGAAATATCGCTGATTGTCATCGGGCGATCTGGGAACTGGCGGATGAGGGGGACGCTCAAATTGCCTGTGCCGCAGCCGATTTCCAGCACCGGGCCGCCGACGAGATCCCCGCAGTGGACAAGAAGATCTTCCGACAGACGTTTGCCCGCCTCCACTTGAATTTGTGCAAAGTCGTCGTATGTGGAGGCGGATCGGGAAAAATTGTCGATAATCAGTTGCTGGCTATGCATGTTTCCAGGTTGCTTGTTGAAAGAGTGCGGACCGGCGCCAGCAGCTGATCGAACGAGCTGGACGCCAGGTGTTTCCAGCGACCCAACGCTTTGCGCAAGGCAAATACGCAGAGGTTGGCGTGGGAAACGGGCAAAGCGTGACCGGCATCGCAGACGACTGTGAGCTGGCTTGCCGGCAGCGCTTGATGGAGCGCCCGGCTGGCAGCTGGCGAGACGACTGCGTCCTGGCTTCCACTGAGGATTAACACCGACGGAATGGATTTGATGGTTGTTAGATCCAACACCGAGCTGTCGAGAACTTCCAGATCGCCAAGCAAACGCTCTTTGTCGATCGTCGAAGGATCTGCTCCGGTAAGGAGGCAATTGCTGTCAGATAGGGGCTTGTAACAACTGGCAAAGAAATCTGAAAGCACTTCTGCCGGTCGTGAGACAAGCTTATCTTTCATGCGCGCTACGACTTTACGCGAACGGCGCAGTGACAGTGGAGCTCCCATGTGGAAGGCAGAAAAGCCGGAGATGATCACAAGCAGGTCCGTCTTGGTGAGCACTTTCTCCGGCAGGAAATGCAGCCCGAGTGAATGTGCCACCACGACTTTCAGGCTCCTCCCCGGGCAGAATCCGACCAGATCTTGTCGGTTGCCGAAATAGCCGCGATCGGCAATCTGGACGACTCCGTCAAAATCGGGGATTTCATTGAGCTGTTGCAGCCATGCCGTCCATATGGTTTCGTCAAAGCCCCAGCCGTGTTGCAAAATCAGTTCAGTTTTCATGCCAGTTACTCAGTGTCTTGATGAGATGATCTATTTGTTCTTTTGTGTGGTGGGCGGATAATGAGATGCGCACGCGTGCGGCATTGGCCGGAACTGTCGGAGTGCGAATGGCCGGCGCGAAGATGCCGGCGGCCTCCAGATGCCTGGCCAGCTCGAGCGCCAGCTTGTCGCTGCCCACCAGGATCGGGATAATCTGGCTGCAGGAGTTGCCTGTATCGAAGCCGCAGCTCTTGAGGCGCACACGCAGGCCCTCTGCCATGTCGAGAAGATACTCTCGCTGCCTGTCCATGGAAGGAATAATATCCAGCGCCGCGTCAATTGCGCCGAGAACCGCCGGCGGCAGGGCTGTGGAATAGATAAGCCCCGGACAGAAATTGATCAGGTAATCACGGAGAGTCTCAGAACAGGCTATATATGCCCCGAAAGAGCCAAGCCCCTTGCCGAAAGTGCCCATGGCTACCGTCACTTCCTTGCGACCAGCGGTAAGTCCCATGCCGTGCCTGCCGAAGACCCCGGTAGCGTGAGCTTCATCTAAATAGAGTCCTGAGCCCGAGTTCGCAGACAACCGGCACAGTGCGTCGATATCTGCGCTGTCGCCGTCCATGCTGAAGATAGATTCGCTGACAACCCAGCGGCTTGTGTATTTATGAAGGGCTGGCCGAGATAATTGCTGCTCAAGATCTGCCAGGTCGTTGTGCTTGAATCTCAGAAAGCGGCAACGGCTAAGTTGAGCGCCGGAAAGCAGGCTGTTGTGGCTCAACCTGTCCAGAGCCAGAAGGCTTCCGTCGCCAGAGAGGGTGCCAAGCACGGTCGAATTGGCTTGATAGCCGCTGGCAAAAACAAGAGCCGCTTCAGTCCCTTTGAGCTTGGCAAGTTTTTTCTCGATAGTGTCATAGGCATCTATGTTGCCGCAAACAAGGCGGGAAGCACTACTGCCCACACCCCACCGTTGCGTGAAAGAAATGGCGCGCGCCTTGAGGGATGGATGGGTGGAGAGCCCAAGATAGTCGTTGGACGCGAAATTGACCAGCTCCCGCCCGTTTAAAAAAACAGCCGCGCTGGCGCCCGGCGTCACTGTCTTAAGACAGCGCAGCCGGTCATCTTCTTTCCTTTCTTTCAGCCGTGCGGCAAAGGGCGCCAGCAAGTCTTGCATTTTCGGGATGCGTCCCACAGGATGGGTTTATCCTAAACAATTCAGACGCGATTAGCGTTTCTAAGAGTTAATGTCAAGAGAGGGATGGGCACCACCTTGGCTGTACCCATCCCTGCTCTTGTTCCTTTTGGAAGGACCATTCAAATTTCGTCTGCCAGGCGCTCCGAAATGTAGGCTATGTCCTGAAATCTCTCAGGGATTCGTGTCTATTCAAGCTCTTTCAGGCTGAAAGACTCAGCGGTAAAAGGGTGGTCCACGCAGTTGACTATGGCGTTTTTCGCGCCATAGTAGATACCGTCGGCAGTACCAACGAGTATCCCTGCGGGGACGCCTATCGCACCGGCTGTGATTACTTCGGCAATATTGTCCTTGTTGCCGCCAGCCGAAGCAATCGAGTTTGTGAAAGACTGTGCTCGCTCAATGCTCTTGCGTACTATGGCGACCGGGGTGCCAAGCGCCAGTCCTGAAACCAGTCCCACGGATCTTGCCGGCAACAATGCCGCATCCACAAGGATGTTATCGGTTTCGGAAGCCATGGCTTTGCCTGCGCTCAGGCTCAGGGCAAGCACGGTCAACAGTGAAGCAGCAATTCGATTCATTTTATTCATTCCTCTCTGGATCTTGTGGTGCAAGCGGCGCGTTGTGCCGGATGTCTTGTGTAGTGTGCCAACAGAAGACATCGTAAGACACCGTAAGCCCGCACAAAAACAAAGCGGATCACTTTATCTACTGTCAGGGCAGAGTACGCGCAGGAGGCGGTGCCGGTGGGAAGTTGCGCAAGAGGGAGCTAGCCCCACTTGTCCAGGCGGTCTTTGATCAAATCGATGGTGGAGGCGGCATAGAGGTGAAAGACAGTAACGGGAACCTTGCCTGATACCTGCCGCACTTCTTCCTGGCTGGGACCGTCGCAGATCACCGCTCTGGCATAACGCATCATGTATTTAAGCTCTTGCGTTTCGGTCAGGAGAATCGTGCGAATGGCAATTTCTTCGCCTCTCAAGGCGGCAGCGACATTGGTAGCCATCCTAAGCAGTGTCTGGCTGACGGAGACAAGCAGGACGATGCTGGCAGAAGGCAGCTCACTGACGACTTCCATTTCGGCGCGTCCTGGTTCGATGTTGCACACTACAAAACGTGTCGGATCGATCGGGAGAGTCTGCAAAGGAAAGACGTGATAAAGGCTGGTGACGACGAGGGAGTCGTCAAGGAGAGCGATGTTCTTCTTGAGATCTTCGTAAGTGATGGGTTGGACGGGAATCTTGAAGTGGGGCTGCAACTCTGACAAGAGCAGTTTATGGAAATCAGGGTTGCGGTCAACTACAAGAATCCTCGTTACTGGGGCTCGCCTGGCGAGTCTGTGGAAACAGTCGGCGACCTGCTTGTGCGAATAACCGTTGTCGGAGGCGCGGGCGAGAAAATTATTGAAAAGAGCCGAGAGCTCAAAGTCCTGATTGTCCGTGTCTCGTGGGGCAATTTTGCTTGCTACGCGCACGCCGCTACCCTGACGCACTTCCAGCAGTCCGACTTCGGACAGGTGGTTATAAGCTGAAGTGACCGTGCTGTGATGGATGCCCAGTCTTTTTGCCAGAGCGCGAATGCTGGGCAGTTTCTCTTTGCCTTTCAAAATGCCGGAGGCTATCTGCAGACCGATCTGTTCGACGAGCTGATCGCGGACCGGTACGGCACTATCTTTGTTTACGGTCAGTTTGACTGCAGCGGCAAGCATGACAATTCCCCGCAAGGTAGAACTATTGTATTACCAGGCTCTTTGAATTTGATAGTGAAGGAAAAGTCAAAGACGGGTCGCTGGTTTTCAATTGTGAGTGAGGCGAAACTCCGGCAGCTGACCGCTGGCGTTGAGGATGTCCGATCTTATCGAGTCAGCATTGGCGCCGCCAAGCACAATTTCGCCATAAATGGACAAAAGCTGCAAGGCACTCATCAGGCAGAAATTCTTCTTGGCGGCATAGTCGCAATATTCTCTGGTAAACTCCGGATGTTCGGAGGGTGGACCATCATGCATGATGGAAACAATCATGATGCCTTTGGGCTCTATGCCATGCTCGCACCAGTAATTGGACAGAGAACTTACCAGGTGGGCCATGTCGGCGGGAGCCGGCTCGGAATCAGTTGAGACGATCCTGGCTAAGGCAGAGGTCTTGCCGTCGGTGCTGAGAACCAGCTCTTGAGTTTCTGCGGCATTGGGCTGGACGAGAAAGCCCAGTCCTTCAAAGACTCTTGTGCAGGCCTTGAGCAGTTCGTCGCCACGAGATGCCAGCAGGCGGTTCTTAAGATCTTCGGCTTCGGAAAACCTGGATTTTAGTTGTTGCAGAGAGTCCTGGTCTTGTTTTATCCGGGTTTCGAGCTTACTAATTTCCTCCTGCAAGCAGCTTAATTCAGGCAAGGAGTATTCTTTGCACCAGGCAGGCCATGCTTTGCCCGTGCTTTCTGCAATGTGGTCCGGGGCAGTGGCGGCACAAGGCATTGTCTCTGAGCTATTGCTGACTGGCAGTGAGGATGCAGACGTTTGATTGAGCCTTGCAGGAGCTATGGCATTGCCGGCTGTCGCTGCTGTGCCAGTAGCTGCGCCCTGCGAGGCTGCGACCTTATCCAGTGCGCCCGGGAATTTCTGATCGAAAAGCTCATCTATAGTCGGCTCGGTCGGGTGATTGAGCTGAATAAACTTGTTGAGTTCTTCCGTTTGGATCTTGCCATTGTCAGCGCCAGGTGAGAAAAATCCCGGCAGGTCAGCGTCATCCTCTTCTTCCTGGCTGGACAGGAGAGCCTTCCCTTCCTGGAAAATTTTTGTAAGCGGATCTCCGGCAGAGGGAGCTGACGGAGGTGGAACGGCAGATGTAGTGGCGGGTGGGGATGTGCTGCTGGCCGTGCTTGCCTCTGAGATCGAGCCGGGCGGCACAGTTAAGGCCGGTGTGTCGTCACCGGTAAGGACTTCTGTAACCTCGTCTACATCCGATTTTTCGGCGGACAGCTCGCTGCCATCCAGCACAAAGCGATATCTGGACATCCCGGCGCTGACAATGTCGCCGTTGAGTATTTTGCGTGGGGCACTTACCGGGCTGCCGTTCAGAAAAGTGCCGTTGCGGCTGCCGGCATCCTCGATAAAATATTCCTCGTCCATGAACGTTATCTGGAAGTGGAAGCGTGACAAGGACTTGTCTCCACTCAACACAATGTCATTAGAAATGTCTCGGCCGAACCGGCAGACCGGGGTTGTCACAGGAAAGACCCGGTTGGACACTACGTCGACCAGAGACACCGCCGAAGCGGGCGGCTCGACGGTGGGAGTAGTGAGCCCTTCTGCGGCCAGCAGAGCATTGACGTCGAGGCCCGTTATCGTGCAGAAGGGGCAGATCTGTCCCTGGAACTGACTGCCGCATCTCTGACATTTATGATTCAAGCTGCTGCTCATCTACTCAGCCAGTCGTTAGCTGTTGAAATCCCTGCATGCATGAGTTACCAAGACATCCCGACCGCGACCACAATATTTCCCTGCCCGCGGTCACTTAAAAATAAACCTTGATTATAGCGAGTGGCTGCCTGCTTAGCCCGTCCTGGATTTCCGGCAGAGCTTGTATTTGCAAGCTCAAGTGAGCCTCAGGCGAATTGGTCTTAGTTAGCAATGTACACGCTTTGCTGCCAGTTTCCTGCCAGGGGGAAGTCTTATGTCGAAAAAAGAAGCGCTCAGGCATATATATATTTCGTGACTGTTTCAAACTGGATCGGGAGGCTTCCCGTTTCGTTTTTGCAGCAAACCAAATCACAAGGGCAGGACCTCCCCTGCTGGTCCTGCCCTGTGGTCCGTTTATCTGTTGCGGGTTTGAGCCGGCTCAAGCTCCATCTCGGTTTGAGCCTGGCTCAATTTGGTTTATTCAGGGGCTTGCTATCTATGGCACCCTCAGGCTCTGTGAGAGTTAGCGGCCGGGCTTGTTATGAGAGGCTCGGTTGCCAGGGTGCGGGCCTTTTTGTATTGTTCCCAAGCAGTCGCTTCCGGCTGCGGCATTACTGCCTGCCAGACTCTGATAATCCAGTTGGTAAGACTTGTCATTGAATTTCCCCCAGCAGTTACTCTGGGGTTATACCCGTGACGACTCTTACTCTTCGCTTGACATAAGGCGCCTTATGGGGAGCCAGGATTTATTTGCGCCACGATTTTGCCGCGAACGTGTCTCATGGCCAATCTTTCGAGAGCCTCCGGAATTTCCTCCAGGGTGATGGTTTCTTCCACCATCGGGCGTATCTGCCCCTTGCTGACAAGCGTGCCGAATTCCCGCCCGATGCGAGCCAGGTCTTCAAGGGCAATTGTGTCGCCAGAGAGATAAGCGGCGCCCAGAGCTACTTCGTGCAAGGAGAAAGCTTTCTGGAAGGGCTCAATCAGGCTAAGGTCAGGCAGTCCGGCTATGCAAACCAGTCCGCCGCCGAAAGCAAGCATATCAAGAGAAGCCGTGGCACTTTCCGGGCCCACAGTGTCGATAATGTAATCGACGCCGCGCCCGCCTGTGATCTCGGCTACTCGCTCGGCTACGTTTTCCAGCTTGTAGTCGATGACTTCACTGGCGCCGAGGTCTTTGACAAAGTTGAAATTGTGCCTGGAGCAGGTGGCGATTACTTGCAGTCCGGCGATTCTGGACAGCTGCACGGCAAAGCCTCCAACACCGCCGGCGCCACCATGAACGAGAATGGATCTGCCGGACTGGACATGCAGCTTGCGATGCATGGCTTGATAGGCTGTGAAGCCGGCGCAGGGAAGAGCTGCTGCTGCGGCATAGCTGAGGCCTTCCGGCAGCCAGGAGATAGTATTGGCCAGAGCCAGCGTATACTGCCCGTAGCCGCCTGGTCTGGAAAGATCGCCATGATAATAGACGGGATCGCCGGGCTCCCATTCGCTGATGTCAGGCCCGACGGCGTCGATGACCCCTGCCACATCCAGACCGAGGATGAAAGGGTACTCCCAGCCAGGGAAGCCTGAGGCAGCCAGTTTGCAATCGACCGGGTTGAGCCCGACGGCGCAGACCTTCACCCTGACTTCGCCCGGGCCCGGGTCGGGCTGGGGCATGTCCATTGTGTGCAAGGTGTCAGGTTTCCCGGGACGTTCTAGAACAAGTGCTTTCATCGAGTGCTTCCTGAATGTTGTCGACTGTATGTTTCTTATTGGGTCAAACGTATATTCTATCCTTGAGAATATACCGACGAGGCAATTTGCATGCAGGTTTAAGAATATATGCTGGCAGCGGTGGTTTAGTCGGTCTGTGTACCTGAATTACGAGGGAAGCGGTGTAGAAAACTTAAGCTTGGCGGACTGTTGTCTGGTTTTTGCTTTCAGCGCCTCTAGCTTTCCATAAGTTTGCAGCGGTAATTTTTATTCACGATGAGCACAAGACTTCTCTCTTTCAGCCTGGAAACGTTCGAGACAAGGTGCCAAACGGGGATGTCGGCGGTACTTGCTGCAGAATCTTTCTTACAGGCAGGGGCAACCGCGGTCAAAATGAGGCTGCCCCGAGCAAAAAACGGCTGGATTTCCGGCGCTTGCGCTCTTGAGGCATCTTCTTAATCTGGTGTAAATTTACACAGACGGGATTGAGAGCAGGTGTATAGGTTGAAGAAGCCGCCAGACGGAAGTAAGTCCAAGGGGCTGTTTGGAGCCATTTTTGTGCCGTCGGTCGATTTTTATGCAATGCTCAATCGACAGGCGGATAAGACTCTTGAAGGGATGAAAGCTCTGGAAGTATGGTTGAGGGAGGACGGCGAAGAACGTTGCGAAACCGTCAGAGAACTCGAGCGCCAGGCAGACGACCTTAAGCTGGAGCTGGGGAAGAGACTGCAAGAGTCTTTTATTACGCCTTTCGACCGGGAGGACATTTACGATCTTTCGGCGCGCCTCGACGAAGTCATTAACTCGGCCAAGGCCACAGTGCGAGAGATCGAGGCTTTTGGCATCAAACCCGGCGACCATCCCATCATCTGCGAGATGGCGGGGATTCTCGTGAGAGGAACCGAGTGTCTTGCCCTGTCCTTTCGCGCTCTCAAGGACAGGCGGGAAGAGGCTAACGAGCATGCAAGGGCTGCTCGTAAACTGGAGAATCAGTTGACCAAGACATACAGGCAAGCCATGCAGGTGCTTTTTACTCTCGATGACGTGAAAGAGATTTTGCGCGTCAGGGAAGTATACAAGAGCCTGCTTGCAGGCGCTGAACGAATTGATGTGGTCGGGGAGAAGCTGGCTCACGCCATTGTCAAGATGGAGTAACGGTCGGGCTTTGAGCCCAGTCCGAAAGGATGTCTTGTGACAGTAGTTGTCTTAGTTACAGTTGTGATCCTGTTGTGCCTGGTTTTCACGTACACCAACGGTTTTCAGGATGGCAGCTCGGTGGCGGCCAGCGCCCTGGCTTCCCGGGCGATGAGCCCCTTGCAGGCAATTCTGCTTGTGTCCGCCTTCGAAATGATGGGCGCATTCCTTGGCGGTTCGGCAGTGAGCACTACAATCAGAGGGATTACCAGCTGGCCAGACAGGGTGGATCTTTTGCCGGTCCTGGCAAGCGGGCTGATTGCCGCTATCGCCTGGAACTTTATCACACGCTTCTTGAAGCTGCCTTCGAGCTCCACACACGCTCTGGTTGGCGGCATAGTCGGCAGCCTCTATGCCGCCGGAGGCACTCGCTACATCGTCTGGGGCAGCCCTGCAGATCTGGTGCATCCAACAGGTATCTGGAAAGTTGTGCTCACCCTGTTTGTTTCGCCCCTGGCTGGCGTTGTCGCCGGCTTTGTCGTCCTTTGTGTTTTGCGGTTCCTGCTGCTTTCGGCAACCATGAAAGTGAATCGCCCCCTGAAGACTTTGCAGTGGATGGCTACTGGCATGCTGGCTTTCGGGCATGGGGCCAACGATCCGCAGAAATCCATGGCTATCATCATGCTCAGCCTGCACGCGGCTGGCTGGCACGCTTCTGCGGACATCCCGCCTTATGTCAGGCTGGCAGCGGGTCTGGCTATGGCTTGTGGGGTCGCTTCTCTGGCGCCGCAGATTGTCCGGCGCGTCGGGGGAGGGATATACAAGATGCGCGTTTTGCACGGCTTATCCGCCGAACTGGCTTCGGCAGCAGTTGTTCTGACCGGGTCGCTCACCGGCGGTCCTGTTTCGGCTTCGCAAGTAGTATCATCGAGCGTGATGGGCGTGGGCAGCGCTCACCGCATAAAGGGCGTCCACTGGGTAGTGGCCAAAGAAATGTTTCTTGCCTGGTTCTTGACTCTGCCCTGCTCGGCGCTCTTTGCCTGGATGTTGCATCTTTGCGCTTTCCAGTGGCTGGATCAGTGCCTTCATCAGGGAGTGCTGCCCTGAGAAAATCCGGTGGCGCCATCGATGCCTCGGCAAGCTAGTGTTTTTTTGCTTCAGTCAAAAGGCGCACAGCTTCGCTGAGTTGCTGATCGCCTTGTCCGGGCACGACGTACATATAGTCGGGAATGATGCCGGAGCCGTTGATGCATTTTCCGCCCGGCAGATAATAGTTTGCTATGGCAATCTTGATCGATGTGCCATTATCCAGAATCCAGGTGTTTTGCACCACTCCTTTGCCGAAGGTCTTGCTGCCCAGAATTCTGGCGCGTTTGTTGTCTCTCAAGGATCCGGCGAGCATTTCGGAGGCCGAGCGTGTGTTGTTGTTCACCAGCACCATCACCGGCTTCCGTCCTGTCAAATTGGCTTCGCGCCGGCGCTCGCTGGCAATGCCGTTGGTGATAACGCGCAGCCGCGTTTGTCCGATGGACAGCTCCTCGTAATAAGGTTCATTGTAAAGTCTTCCTCGCATGCTGGTGAACTTTCCTTTGTCCAGGAACATCGCGCAGATCTGGTGCGCTTCGTCAACGCAGCCTCCTTTGTTGCCCCTGAGATCGAGGACATAGGCATCGGCTGAGGCAAGCATTTGCAGGGCGGCCTTTGTCTCGTCACTCGTGTGCCGCGAGGCGAAAGTCCTTATGTTGATGTATCCGATGTTGTCGGGCTCCATGCGCCAGGTGACAACATTGCGCTCACCGAGTTCTTGCTCGCGGGCTTTCGTCTGGGCAAGGTTTTTGAAATAGGTGTAATCGTCGTGCAGGGACTCGATCATCTCTTTAATGGCTTTTTCCGTGTCATCCTCACCGGAGAGTCTGCCATCGAATTTGTGCTCCCAGGAATTCCAGGTGGCGAGCCGCTCCGGGTACATGGTGTTATCGGCGATCAACTCCCAGATGCGATGGAAGTGCTCTTCCAGGGCTGAATGGGAAGAAATGGGGGGTGCCGCTGCAGGTCTGGCCAGCCCGACTATTGCCTCCAGGCTCGGGTTCGAGCAGGCAGGCAGCAAGACCTGTCCGCCCAAGCAGGGGGAAAGAATGAGAAGCAAGGCCAGGCAAGCAGCCAGCAATACTCTTCTTACATGAAGAAGCAGAAACTGGCGAAAGTACAGAAGGGCTGCCATGGCTCACTCTGCGACCTCGGTCGGCGTCGAGTAATTGTGAGTCGGGGGCTGCCGGTAGTAAAATGCGCTTATTTGGCTGAGGCCAGAGATTATCCAACGCCGGGGCGAACGTTACGACTGGCAAGAGCCAGACCCCAAGCCGATCAAGATGTGATCGGTTTTACTATTATTGACCAAAAGCCGCTTCTTGACAAGTCTTTTGCCAGACTGGGAGTCTGAAAATACGTCTCCACCAGGGCTGGCTGTACTGTTTGAGGCTGATTAGCTTGATTCTGCTCTCGAGTCCCTCTACTTGAGCCTCAAGATAGCCATTGCGATAAGCTGCCGCTTCCAGCTTCTCTTCCAGATCCCTGATTGTGCCATGAAGTTCCATGAGCAGGTCTCTTACGGCGACTTTCTCTTCCAGAACGCTTTCCGTGGACCAGCTGCTGCTGCTGTCGCCTGTTTCAATGGGTCTGTCAGGTTCGCTCAAAGAACGGACAGACTCAAAAGCCGGTGCAAGCGAGGGATCATCTGCTTCGATGGCAGGAAGCTCGGATTCATACATGGCCAAAAGCGACTGTGGAAGCCCCTGGGGGAAGACGCGCCATTTCCGCCCGCTTTCCCCGCCCAGCCGCAAGGCTTTGATCTCGCCGCTTTTGATGCGATGGCGAATTTGTTTGGCTGGTAGGTCGTAATAATGGACGGCTTGCTTGATCGTCAAGGAGGCGGCGATTGCGCTTTCGAGTTCGAGCTGGATGTCCAGTTGGCCGAGGCAGTCCGATTCGAGCGCCGGGGCTCCAGTGCTTTCACGGCAGCTTCCGTTGTCGACGGCACTGTGTGGGAAGAAATCGTCCATCCCTTCTATCGTCGCCCCTGCCGTTTGGATATTGAGGTCGGGATCGCAGCTTAACGCGGCATTGTCATTTGCATTCATTGCTCATCCTCGGCAGTTCCAAGGCATTATCGGTTGTCTTTGGGAAATTGTCGAGCCTCTATATGCGGTGCTTATGCTAGCGATATCCAGCTAGCTTCTCGATGCTCTCTTTCATCGGCAGCGACGGCTCGGCGCCGCGGCGGGTTGTCGCCAGCGCTCCTGCTGCACATGCGAAGTAGACGGCATCTACAAGCGGTCTTCCTTCAGAGAGGCGGGCTGCCAGCGCTCCGCAGAAGGCGTCACCGGCGGCGGTAGTGTCGACAGCGGTTACGGCAAAGGACGGCACAAAGACCGGTGCCTCGCCGGAAAGTACAAGGGCTCCTTGCTCGCCCAAAGTGATAATCACTTGCTTTGCTCCTCTTCCTTGCAAGGCTGCCGCGGAGGCCGCAGCGGTTATCTGGTCGTGTATCTTGATGCCGGTGAGAAGCTCGGCTTCACTTTGATTGGGAATTAGTATGTCGATCAAACAGAGCAATTCCGGGGCGAGTGCTCCGTCCGGCGGGGCCGGCGCGGGGTTGAGAGCGACGAGTACGCCGGCGTCATGGGCTATGGCGGCAGCGGCCGCTATCGTTGGCTGCGGGATCTCCATTTGCATGAGCATGATTGCCGCTGAGGCGATAGCTGCGCTTGCCGCCTGTATATCCTCTTTCGATAGGCAGCCGTTAGCCCGGGGGACAATGACGATGCTGTTGTCGCCGTCTTCGTCGACATAGATATTGGCGATGCCGGTGCCTGTCCGAGCGTCCCGGAAAAGATAGCTGGTGTCGATGCTGTCAGCTTCAAGCTTGCCTGCAATCTCATCGGCAAAGGAGTCCGTGCCGACTCGACCGATCATTGCTACCTGCGAGCCGGCGCGGGCTGCGGCCAGCGCCTGGTTGTTGCCCTTGCCGCCGACGAATGTGCTGAAGTCGAAGCCTGCTATAGTCTCGCCTTTTCCGGGGCGACGCGGCACCTGCATGACGAAGTCAACGCTCAGGCTGCCGACAACTGCAACATCATGGGACATAAAGTTTGTTCACTCCTTAATTTGGCGATCCCTCAGTCTATCTCTCCAGCCTGTTTTTCGATTGAGACCGGGGCGCTCTTGAAAGCTGGTGTTCTCGAGCGCTTGTCGACACGCCCCTTGAGCAGGAGGTTGGCCTCCGGAAAGAACATTGCCACTGTCCCCGGGGCAATATCGCCGACAACGACTTCGATGTTGTCCAGACTTCCCGCTTCGCCACGAACTGTCACCTTCTGTCCGTCGGCTATGCCAAGCCTGGCGGCATCAAATTGAGAAACAAGAACGCAATAACGGTGCGGGATGCCACGATAGAAATCTGACTCTTCGTATACGACGGTGTTGAACTGCCCTTCCGAGCGAAGTGTGATGAGCCGCAGGCTCCTGTCATCGAGAGAAGGAAGGGGCGTGGGTTGCATGGCGGCCAGCCCGCTTTCCGTCGGGAAGCGCGGCGAGTGCAAAATACGGCCGCCAATGACAAATTCGCGCCGGGTCTCATCTATATCTCCTATGTCTGTCCAGCCGGGAATCACTTCGGCGATGAGTTTGCGTACTTCCTTATGGCTCCTCAGTGCCGACCAGTCTACGGGCTTGTCTGTGAGCACCCGCTCAGCCAGATCGCAAATGACTTCGGACTCGGAGCGCATCAGCCCTTTCACGTTCGGCTGACCGCCGTCTGAGAGCCTGACGAAGTTGAAGAGGGACTCCTGGGTAGTTGCTTGCGGTTCTTCGTCGCGGGCCAGCACAGGCAAAATCAGGGTAGTCTTCCCGCAGCCGTGGAAATGTCCGGGATTGAGTTTCGTGGAAAGATAGACGACGGTGCCGATTTTGTTCAAAGCGCCCTCAGTCCAGTCGAGATCCGGGCTGGAGCCCCAGAGGTTACCGCCAAGGGCTATAAGCGTGTCGATTTTGCCGCGGTTTGCTGCCTCCATCATGGAGAAAGTGTCATAGCCGGACGCAGTCGGAAATGCCCGTCCATATTTTGCCTCCAAAGTAGCGTGCACTGCCTTCTGCAAGCATGGCGTAAAACCAACAGATGAGACACCTTGGACATTTGAGTGTCCGCGGATGGGCATCATTCCGGCACCTTCCCGCCCGACATTGCCCGTGGCCAGAGCAACATTGGAGAGCGCCAGCACATTTTCCACGCCGTGCTCATGATGCGTCAGCCCCATGGCCCAGGCGAAAACTGCCGACTGCGCGGCGGCAATGAGCCTGGACATTTCTTCGATGTCCTTGCGCTGGACACCGCTTTGCTGGCAAATATCTCCCCAGCTGATGGCGGCAGCATCTGCCAGCACTTTTTGCGAGCCTGTCGTGTGCTGGCTCAGGAAGTCTTGCTTGATGTCCTGCGACTCGATCAGCGCTTTGAGTACTCCCACCAGAAGCGCCGTGTCGCCGCCGGCTGCC
>JAHFBI010000084.1 GCA_023250095.1 Candidatus Melainabacteria bacterium | reverse complement strand
ATGACGCTTTATTCCGTGTTGACCAACCGGATTCACTGGCGTGGAATCACATATGAACTCAAGAGCCCCGTCGAGACGCTCGTCATAAGTTAGGTCCTGTATTACACGGCTGCTGTCGGTAGGCTACGTTCCAGATGCAACTGACATGTTGTCAAGCGCTTGCTCGTTGGCAGGGACTTGCCTGGCGCAAGACCTGCCTTAGCGGAGGGAAAATTTCGGGCGGCTGCCTCACTCGCGTGCACTTTCGCTGATTGTCAGATATTTCCTTGTAATTCTGACAAGGCTGAAAATGCCCGCAGAGGTGGATGTGCGGGCACTATTTTCTTTTTTCAGCTGCCTGGCACAAGACCTGTCTTAACGGAGGGGAAATTTTGGGCGGCTGGCTCATCAGCGGGCACTTTTCCTGATTGTCAGATATTTCTTTGTAATTCTGACAAAGTTGAAAGTGCCTGCAGAGCTGCCGTTGCGGACATTTTTTCGTTTTTCAGCTTGTTGCACGTCAGGGATGTGATGAAAGAGGGAGGGGTGCACATAGTCTGCACAGTTGATGCTCTGGAATTTCTCTTTTCCACTTTAAAAGAGCTATCCCCTGTCAAGGGTTTGTCGCTTCCTGACAAGGTTGCGGCTGCCTGCAAGTGGCACCGGTGCCTGGGGTTTCCTAAAACCTCTTCAATGGTCTGTAAGCGGGAAGCTTATATACTCTCCAATTCTGGTTGCTGTCTTCGTCTGGACAGATTTGTCGGAGCGTGTAAGCCAGGTTACCTGGCCATCTCGAGGATTCGGAAATGCAGAGCCTTGGAATCATTGCCCTCACGCCAGGAATTTCCCCGGAGGCTCTTTCGAATCCGTCCCTGGAAATTGCCGCGGCCAGGGCTGGCGCCGCTGGAGTGCTCGACGTTGAATATCTTGACGATTGTCAAGCAATTCTATCGGCAGTGAAAACGCTCAGGCGCCAGAAGGGAACTCTCAATTTCGGTATCAAATGCAATATCGCTCAGATAAGGGAACTTTCTGCAGCCCTGACGGCTCTGGCTTCCCCCGGGCAGGGCAACATCGTCATACTCACTGGTGCCTGGGATTCAGGGGCGGCTGCTCTGGCGCAGTCCGTTCGAGATCTTCGTGACAGAGGGCTGAAGGTACTGGCGGAGGTTACCAGTGTTGAACAGGGGTTGGTTGCACAGGCTGCCGGAGCAGATGCCGTCATTGCCAAAGGGCATGAGTCCGGCGGACTTGTCGGAGAGCTGACGACCTTTGTTCTGGTGCAAGGTTGTATCAGGCAGCTTGTACTACCTGTCTGGGCTCATGGTGGTATTGGACTCAACACGGCGGCGGCTGTTTTTGCCGCTGGTGCTGCCGGCATTGTTCTCGATTCTCAGCTGGCTCTCTTGCGCGAATCGCAGTTACCACTTGAGCTCAAGGCTCGTATCGCAAGGCTCGATGGTACAGAAACCACTCTTATCGGCGGACCAGCCGGACAGTCTTTACGCTTGCTCTCTTCGCCGGTGTCCGGCTTGCCGCTTGACACTCCGGAGAGGGGGGGGGCAGGCGGTGACTGGCACGCGAGCATTTGCCGGCAGGCAAGAGAAAGACTAGCCTCGCGGTCGCCTCTGGAGCGCCTCTGGACTCTCGGGCAGGATGCGGCTCTGGCTGCGCCATTTGCCCGGCGGTTCTCGACGGTGGCTGCAGTCGTACAGTACTT
The DNA here is from genome assembly GCA_023250095.1 of Candidatus Melainabacteria bacterium. Classification (GTDB taxonomy): domain Bacteria; phylum Cyanobacteriota; class Vampirovibrionia; order Obscuribacterales; family Obscuribacteraceae; genus JAHFBI01. The sequence goes on along the minus strand of JAHFBI010000084.1, from coordinate 14,816 downwards.
GCAAGAGTCTGTTGTGTCCCAAGTTAAATCTGCCGCTGAGAATGCGGCTCTGGCGGAGGCATCTCCGCTGGCGCTAAGCCATGGCACTGCCTATCCGATTGTTCAGGGTGCTATGACGCGTGTCAGCGACTCAGCTGATTTTGCCCTTGCCGTTGCGCAGGGAGGTGGGATGCCTTTCCTTGCACTTGGCTTAATGCGCGCAGGAGAAATTGAGGAACTCCTCTGCAAGACGAAGGAAAAACTTGGGGGCTTGCCATGGGGCGTGGGGCTTCTGGGCTTTATCCCTTCGCAATTGAGGGAAGAGCAACTCTCGGTTGTAAAAAGATATCGGCCGCGTCTTTCCCTGATTGCCGGTGGTAGACCTGATCAGGGGCAGGCTCTGGAAGAGCTTGGCATTGAGACTTATTTGCATGTGCCCTCTGCGATCTTGCTTGCTTCTTTTGTCGAGACCGGCGCCAGGCGCTTTATCTTTGAGGGCAAAGAGGCCGGCGGGCACGTGGGACCGAGATCAAGCTTTGTGCTCTGGGAGTCGATGATCGATGTGCTCTTGAGTGCTATTCCAGCCAAGGAAAGCGGCAGCTCTTACCACGTTCTCTTTGCAGGTGGGGTGCACGACGATCTTTCGGCGGCGATGGTGGCAGCCATGGCCGCACCACTTACGGCTCGCGGGATCAAAGTGGGTGTCCTTGTTGGAACCGCTTATTTGTTTACTGAGGAGGCAGTGTCCTCGGGCGCTATCGTCAAAAAGTTTCAGGATGCTGCTCTTGCCTGCAGGCAGACTGTGTTGCTGGAAACCTCGCCCGGACATGCTATCCGTTGTATAGACTCGCCTTACAGACAGACTTTCGACGAGCAACGGCAGCTGCTGGAAAGCCAGAGGCAGGGTCGCGACGAAATCCGGCAGAAGCTGGAGCTCATGAATCTGGGACGGTTGCGGCTAGCCAGCAAGGGGCTGGAGAAGGCGCAGGCAGAACCGGGGATGGCTCCTCTTGTGCCGTCCTCAGAAGAAAGGCAGTGGCAAGGCGGCATGTATATGGTCGGGCAAATTGCGGCGCTGCGCGACACTACTGTGACAATCGCTTCCCTCCACGACAATATTTCTCGGGGCAGCGGGGCATTGCTGGAGCGAGTCTTGCAGAATCTTGAGGCACCGCCTCCGGAAGGGGAAGTCGTCTTATCGGCGGACAGGAGCAATGAAGCAATCGCCATTATTGGTATGTCCTGCTTGCTGCCCAAGTCCAGGGATGTGGAGGAGTACTGGCAAAACATTCTCGACAAGACTGACACTATCGAAGAGATACCTGAGAGCCACTGGCCCTATGAGTATCTTTATGACGCCGATCCTCTAAAACGCGACAAAATTGTCTCGAAGTGGGGCGGCTTTCTTCAGGATGTGCCTTTCAAGCCGGGACGCTATGGGATTCCGCCGAGCAGCCTTGCATCGATCGATCCCATGCAACTGCTCATCCTGGAGGCAGCGCATTCGGCGCTCGCCGACGCCGGCTATGGAAAGAGGAAGTTTCCTCGCGAGACAACTTCAGTGATTCTGGCAAACGCCGGGCACGGGCCGACAACGGCGCTTTATTCCTTGCGTTCCATGCTGGGCTGGAAGCTCAGCGATCTCGACGATGAAGCGAAGCGGAAGCTTGAAGATCGCTTGCCAGAGTGGACCGAAGATTCTTTTGCCGGATATCTCGGCAATGTGGCAGCCGGGCGCGTGGCCAATCGTTTCGATTTGGGCGGCATTAACTTTGCTATCGACGCTGCATGTGCCTCATCACTGGCTGCTCTCTATGCTGCCGTCAGCGAGCTGCGCTCAGGCATCAGCGATGTCGTTCTGCTGGGCGCCACGGATACACATAATAACCCAGGCGACTATCTGAGTTTCAGTAAGACTCATGCCCTTTCACCTGGCGGACGGTGTCGCACTTTCGATGCCACGGCCGATGGTATTGTCATAAGCGAAGGCATTGCCATGGTTGTGCTGAAGAGACTGAGCGATGCCGAGCGCGACGGAGATCGTGTATACGCGGTTATCCGCGGGATAGGCGGCTCGAGTGACGGCAGGGATCTCAGCCTTACCGCTCCTCGTCCGGCCGGTCAGATGAAAGCTTTGTGCCGGGCTTATAAAAATGCCGGAATCTGCCCTTCGACCATTGAGCTGATTGAGGCTCATGGTACAGGGACTGTTGCTGGGGACAGGGCAGAAATCGAGGCGCTGCAAGCTGTCTTCGGAAGCGCCGGTGCCAGAGCCCACTCGTGCGCCGTCGGCTCGGTGAAGACAAATATTGGACACACCAAGGCGGCAGCTGGACTGGCATCGCTTATCAAAGTTGCCAAGGCGTTGCATCACAAGATTTTGCCTCCGACCATTGGTGTGAAAGTGCCTAGCCCTGCTTGCAATTTTGCTAGCGGTCCTTTGTATTTGAACACAGAGGCTCTGCCCTGGGTCCGTTTTGACCAGTCGCATCCCCGCAGAGCCGGGGTTTCCGCCTTTGGTTTTGGAGGCACCAACTTCCATGCTGTTCTGGAGGAATATGTTCCTGCCAGCGTTGCTGCCGCCGAGCCGGCCACACGCGCCTGGGCAGGCGAGCTTTTCCTCTTTCGGGGAAGTTCACGCAAGGATCTGTTGCGGGCCCTGTCTGTCGCCGCCGAATCCTCCATCAAGGTCGGACAATCTTCTGCCGAGGAGGAGTTGAGCGCAAGCAAGCAAACACTCGACCGACGAAAGCTGTTTGAGCTAGCGGCTGCCACCTGCATGAAGTCAGGAGAAAGACGTGCCGGAGAGGGACTCTGCCTGGCAATTGTCGCCACATCGATAGGCGATCTCAAAGACAAGATTGAAAGGGCGCAGAAAATGCTCGCCGACGAGTCTTGTGTGCAGGTGTCCGAGCCAGACGGTATCTACTTTGCCAGCGAGCCGCTGGGACGAAATTACAAGACAGCCTTCCTGTTCCCCGGGCAGGGCTCCCAGAAGCTGGAGATGCTCAAAGATCTCAGCTTCCATTTCCCGGAGATAATCGAGACTTTCGAGCACGCGGATCGAGTGCTTGGCGGACGCTTGCCGCGCCCCTTGAGCAAGTATATTTTTCCGCCGCCATCATTTGTCCCCCAGGAACACAAGGGCGCTCAAGAGGCGCTGACAAACACGCATGTGGCGCAACCGGCTGTAGGTGCCGCTGACGTGGCTGTCTTCCGCCTGCTTTCGTCTTTCAATATCAAAGCAGATCTCTTGGCCGGACATAGCTATGGTGAGTATGTTGCGTTGCATGCAGCCGGGGTACTAAGCGTAGAGGATCTTTTCTCGATCTCGGAGAGCCGGGGAAGGATTTTTGCCCAGGCCGATCTTTCTGGCTCCGGAACAATGGCTGCCGTGGCTGCGCCTCAAGCTCGTTTGCAGGCAGCTTTGCAGGGTGTCGAGGGTGTAACGATAGCCAACGTCAACTCCCCTCAACAGTGCGTTATTTCCGGGGCTCACTCTGCCGTTGATCAGGCACTGTCCAGGCTGAGAGAAGCCGGGATTGCTGGGTGCAAAATTGCCGTATCGGCAGCATTCCATTCTCCGCTTATGGCGACATCCAGAGAGAAGCTTGCCGGGGCACTGTCCGGCTGCTGCCTCAAGAGTCCCTCCCTGCCGGTTTATTCCAATACCACGGCAGCCGTGCATGAAAGCAATCCTGAGTCTATTGCGCGGCAACTTGTGGAACATACAGTCAGTCCTGTGAACTTTGTGGGCGAAGTCGAAGCTATGTGGGAGGCAGGCGCGCGTGTTTTTGTGGAAGTTGGTCCGGGAACCGTTCTTTCCGGGCTTGTTCAATCCATCCTGGAGGGCAAGGAGCATGTCGTCGTTGCCGTCGAGCGCAGCGGCAAGAACGGGCTTTTGCAGTTTCTTCATGCCCTGGCTGTGCTTGCCAGCCAGGGGCTGCCTCTCGATATCGCGCCGCTTTATGTGAGGAGAGTGCAAGAAGGACATTATTTGAAACCGGCAGGGCAGGAGGCTTTTGCCTCAGAAAATGGCAAGAAAACGCCGAGCCTGCTTTATCGTGTCAACAGCGCGCGCGTCGAGCGCGTCAATCCGCCAGTTGCAGACCGAGCTTCCATTACGTCACTGATGGGCAAGGCTGTCTTGCCCGATCCCCCGGCTTACCCGATTACTTTGCCGCCTGCCGTTGTGCAGCGGTTTAAGACAGAGTCCCCTGGCCGTGGCTCCCCCTCAAGCGGCACCCGGCAAATGCCCGAGGTGTTGACTCCCGTCTCAGAGAACAGCTGTACGCAGCCGTCTGCAGTGCCCCCTGGTGCCGGGAGCAGCCGTGCGCAGCCTGCTTTCAAGTTCCAAACACAAAGCGATGACAAGGTCTTTCAGGGTGAGAGTGTTGCGGCTCGCCACAACAGTTCCCACGTCAGGTCAAGCGAGAAACAACCCGGTCTCAAGGATGGTCCTATGAATAATGGCGGAAATGGCAACGGCAAGCCAGCAGGCTCGATTCAGATTACCGGCGCCGCTGGGCAGGGCGCAGCGCCCCAGCTGGCGGCACCGTTTGTGTCACAGCCGCCTTTGCCGGGGCACCAGGGCGCGGGGAGTGTTGAGCAGGTCATGATTCAGTTCCAGAAGACTATGCTTGAAATGACGACCAGTTTTCTGGAAGCGCAGCAAAATGTCATGCTGGCGTACTTGCAGGCAAGCAACATGCCTCCACAGGCGTCCGCATGTGCTCAGCCGACCGTTGTGTCCGGAGCCACCCAGATTCTTGTGCCTCCCCTTATGTGTCCACCACAAGCCGAAAGATCCGCTGTTCAGGCGGGGCAAGGAGAAGTGACAACTCGAAAGTCCCTCGGCAAATCGGCTGCCGGCTCGGTTCCGCCCCTGGAACTGTCGGTTCCTCAGCCTGACGGGGGAGAGGAAAGAACGCATCCAGGGGAGGGCTTTGATGCAAATGCAGATAGCGTGGTACCTGTGCTGCGCGTAAACGACGCGGGATCTCATGCAGCCGGCAGCCAGGGATTTGCCTCTGCCCGCCAGAGGCAAGAGGCGGTGGGCAGCAATGAGAGCAAGGACGGTAGCAGCCGGCACAGCAGAAGCAGAGACACTGGCGACAACCCCAACTGCAAAAATGATGAAGTTTCGGCCGAGGCACTGGTTGCCGGACTGCTCGACATTGTCAGTGAACGTACCGGCTATCCGCAGGACATGCTCGATCCCGCGCTTGATCTCGAAGGGGATCTCGGGATTGATTCGATCAAACGTGTGGAGATACTCAACAGCTTCCGCAAGCTTTTGCCGCCTGCCACGCAGAAGAGCCTCGAGGGTAATCTCGAAGGACTGGCCGGGACAAAGACTCTTCAGGGGATTATCGACTGGATTCATACCGATATTGCAGGCTCGGTATCGCAGGCAGCCTCAGGCACTGTTGCCGCCGAGAACTGGGAAGACGTGCTGTCTCAGGCAAGCAAAATCAGCCGCGGTCTGACTCACGTGATTGAGCTTCCGCCGTCTTTGGAGCAGGATGTACCAATTGACGGAGCTATTCTGATTTCAGATGATGGCGACGGTATTGGTGAAGGACTGGCTGCACTGCTCAGTGCCAGAGGGTATGCCACCGTTGTCGCGAGACATCATGCAGGCGTGCAGGACTTTGATCTAGAGAACCTGCAGGCCGATCTTACCTCGGCGGAGGCAGTCGGCGCGCTGGTCGATGCGGTCAAAGCCAGGCATGGAAAGGTTGGCGCTCTCATTCATCTTGCCGCCCTGCAACAGGCTAAATGCCAGGGTGAATTTTCGCCTGTCGAGGCAGGGGTGACCGGCTTGTTCCTGCTTTGCAAATATCTAGAAGGCGATCTCAGGGCTTGCGCCGCTGGCAAACGCTCGGCTGTCTTGTCTGCCACCGCCCTTGGTGGTTGCTTCGGTGTCGACGGGCTAGAAGCCGCTGCCTGTTCCGAGCTTGCTTCTATCGGGGGCGGAGTTGTCGGGGTTCTGAAATCCGTGGCCCGCGAGTGGCCGGAGGTGCATGCCCGGGCTGTCGATTTCCAGCCTTCCGTCAATAGGGCTCTGGCGTCCGAGATGCTCTTGTGCGAGTTGTTTTCGGCCGATAAAGTGGTTGAGGTTGGCTATCGGGGCGGCAGGCGGCTGGGGCTGGAAGTGGTGGCGGCAGATTTTTCGGTGGGGTCATCCAGAGCTGACGTAATCCGGCTCACATCTTCTTCTGTTGTACTTGTTACCGGCGGCGCTCGCGGTATCACGGCCGACATAGCTCTCGAGCTGGCTCAAAGATACCGTCCACATTTCGTCATTGTCGGACGGCTTGCTCGCCCGCAGCCAATAGAAGAAAGTGAGACTGCCGCTCTTACATCCGTTCGCGATATCAAGGCGGCGATTATGAGGCGGCTTACGGAGGGAGGGCAGCCCGTGACGGTGTCTTCCGTGGAGTCGAAGTACCAGAGGCTGATGCGCGAGCGCGAGATTCGAGGCAACCTCTCTTTGCTGGAGTCAACTGGCGCTACTGTTTCCTATCACTCGCTTGATGTCAGGGACGAGCAGGCTTTCGGGGCTTTTGTCGACGGTCTTTATGAGACATATGGAAGCATAGATGCAGTTATCCACGGGGCAGGCATTATCGAGGATGCTCTGATAAAGGACAAGACGCCGGAGTCTTTTGCCAGGGTCTTTCAGACAAAGGTGCGGGGCGCTTTTGTGCTTGCCCGGAAGCTCAGGCTCGATAGCCTCAAACTCTTGCTCTTCTTTTCTTCTGTCGTAGGAAGAACAGGCAATGCCGGGCAAGCCGATTATGTTGCTGCCAACGAAGTTCTCAACAAACTGGCGCTTTATCTCGACCAGTTGACTCCCGGACGCGTCGCTTCGCTCATGTGGGGACCATGGAATGGCGGCATGGCCCAGGTTGAGCTCTCGGAAGTATTTGCCAGGCATGGCTGGTCCATGATCGCTCCATCCTGCGGACGTGCTGCCCTTACCGCCGAATTACAGGCAGGAGGCAAGGGGCAGGTGGAAGTGCTTCTCGTGGGGAAATTGGACGGTGATCAAGGCAAGACCTCCCCGACAGAGCTCTCCGGCAGATACCTGGCTGCCTCTTCCAGCGTACCTAACTCATTGGCTGAGGCGCAGATGCCTGGCTCTGAGCTCGGGCTGGCAAAAGGGGAAGGTCCTTCTTCAGGTTTAGTCTGCCGCGAAGGTCCAGACGAGGAAGCCGCCGTGCCGGTTGCCTCAGGTCCTCGCCTCAGCCAGTCCCTGGTGTCTGTGTCCCCTTTCGGGCAGGTCGACTTTGAGGTGGCTCTCGATGTACGGCAGGACATTTATCTGGAGGACCACAAGTTTGACGGCATACCGGTGCTGCCCATGGCGATGGCGCTGGAGATGATGGCTGAGGCTGCGATGTCCGTTTTCAGTAACCTGGATCTGCTTGGTGTTGTCGACCTTGATATTCCCTCCGGAATTGTTTTTGATTCTTCCCTCAAGACGGTGATTGTTAGCGTCGGACCCGGCGAGCGCCGGGACGGGAAGGTCCTGAGCAATGTTGGGCTTTCCACCGTCACATCCTCCGGGCAGCGGAAGACGCATTTTAAGGCGGTGTTCGAGATGGCGGAGGCACCGCTGGCAGTGCCTCGTGAGGCTGTGAGGACGGACCGTTCGGTGATACCGGCCAATTTCGCTGTGCCGGATTTGCTCTCAGCTGAAGTGAATCTTCCTCCGGTTGCACAGATCTATGACAGCTGGCTGTTCCATGGTCCAATTTTTCAGGGGATTTCCTGTCTGATAGCCCTGGGCGAAAACGGTATTGCCGGCGATATCTTGCCCTCGCAGCCGACGCAGTGTCTTTCTACTGCCAGCCACGAGCCCTGGATTATCGATCCGATTGCCCTGGACGCTGCCATGCAACTGGCCGGTGTCTGGGCCAGGAAATATCTGGATATTACCGTTTTGCCGACGGGCTTTGCCAGGCTGCACTATTTCCGCCGCGGTGGGGGTAAGGTCTTGACCGCTCAGGTATTCTTGCCACCAGGGGCCAGGAGCAATGAGCTTCTTTGCGATCTGGCCGTTTATGGCGAGGATGGGCGGCTGTGTCTTCTCATCGAAGGACTGGGCGGCATCGGAAATAAGTCTTTGAATCGCTTCGGCTCTCAGCCCAAGAGGCTGCCAACCGCAAGATGATCCATGCCAGCCAGCTGGAGATTGATGCTTCCCGGCAGGCTCAAGACGGGACTGCCGAAAGGCGCGCCCGGCAGAGCGTGGCCATTATCGGGATGTCGTGTATTTTCCCAGGTGCAGGTGATCTAAGCCAATTCTGGAACAATATAATCGGCGGCGTCGACTCGATCCAAGATGTGTCGGAGCAAGAATGGGATACTCAGAGATTCTATCGCCCTGACTCTCCTGCCTTCGAGCATGTTTATTGCCGGCGGGGAGGATTTATTACCGAACTTGCTCGGGTAGATCCGCTTTCGCTCGGCGTCATGCCTAACAGCATTGCAGGAGCTGATCCCGATCAGTTCCTCGCATTGAAAGTGGCCGGCGATACTCTTAAGGACGCCGGCTATCTCGACCGTCCTTTCAATGGCGATAAGGCGGAGATTATTCTCGGGCGCACGTCAGCGCCAGGGGTCGGGGCTCTCAATCTCATCCAGCATGGACACACGGTTCAACAAATCATCGATGTGCTCAAGCGCCTTCACCCGGAATATTCACGAGACGATCTTCTGGCGATTGCCGCTAAGCTGCACGAAAGTCTTGAGCCTTGCAACGCTGACACCCTTGCTGCGGTCATGCCCAATGTGCTTGCCGGGCGCATAGCGTCGCGGCTTGGCTTCAGAGGAAAGAGCTTGATACTTGATGCCGCCTGCGCATCCTCGCTTGTTGCCGTGGAGATAGCTGTTGGCGATCTGCTTTCCGGGGAGGCGGACTTTGCTCTGGCCGGCGGGTTGCATATCAACTCTTGCGCGTTCTTTTTTCAGCTCTTCTCCGGGCTAGGGGCTCTGTCGCGCCGGCAGGCGATTCGTCCGTTCGATAGCCTGGCCGATGGCACGATACTCGGGGAAGGTATCGGTATAGTTGCCCTGAAACGACTGGATGATGCGCTCAGAGATGGCGATCGCATTTATGCCACCATTTGCGGCGTTGGCAGCTCGAGTGACGGGCACGGCGGCAGTCTGCTCGCGCCTTCGGTGGAGGGTGAGGCGCTGGCATTGCGGCGGGCTTACGACATGGCCGGCGTGTCACCGTCTACGGTAGCGTTGCTGGAAGCGCACGGGACCGGAACTCCAGCAGGCGATCTGGCTGAGTTGCAGGCGGTATCTGCCGTTTTTTGCTCGTCAGAGGCTCTCTCACCTCCGGCGCCGGCGAAGAACATGCTTATGGCCGGCACGCCGGCTGCTCAAGGCGTATGCGGTGAGGTATTTCCTGAGACTCTCGGCAAGGACTGCGAGCACCTGGATCTGTCTGCCTCCGTTGACGGGACTCTGCCTCACGGGGGCGGCGCGGGAGGACGTGCCTGGTGTGCCATTGGTTCCATCAAGTCGATGATTGGTCATGCGCAGGCAGCCGCTGGTATTGCCGGCTTGATTAAAACAGCTCTGGCCCTTTATCACAAGGTGTTGCCGCCGACTCTGAATGTGAGCGTGCCCAATGAAAAAATCGACTGGTCGATGCATCCTTGTTATGTGAACAGGAGAACCCGTCCCTGGATTCATCCTGCTCAGCCATACCCTCATCCACGCCGCGCAGCCGTCAGCGCCTTCGGCTTCGGCGGTGTCAATGCTCATGTCGTTTTGCAAGAAGCGCCGGACTGTGACAGGTCAAGGGGCCCTTTGCTATCCCATTGGGACAGCGAGGTTTTGCTCTTTGCCGCAGCGACAAGGGAAGCGTTGCTTTTGCAGGTAGGGCAGGTCGTCGCTTTCCTCGAAGGCCATCCGGACGCGCTCATCCAAGATGTTGCTTTCAGCCAGAACAAGCAATACAGCACATCCCAGGGGCTCTCCTCCGGTTCTTTCCGGCTGGGAATTGTTTGCAGCTCGGCTTGTGATCTTTTATTCAAGCTCAAGGCAAGCATGGCAAAGCTTGAGACGGCTGATGTTTGTCAGCTGGACGGCACTTATAGCGGTATTTATCTTAACTGTCTCAACGAGCTGCCGGCCGGGAAGCTGGCTTTTCTTTTCCCGGGGCTGGGTTCTGCATACCGAGATATGCTCTCAGACCTGTGCACGCGTTTTGCCTCCGTGCGGCACGTCTTCGATTATGTAGACGCGATCGCCCTTGCCGCAGGCGAAACGGTACCGCCAAGCGTTATGCTTTTCCCGCGCGAGGACGCAGGCGACCAGTCCAATCTTTCTTCTGCTCTCACCACGATGGACTCTGCTGTGGTGGCCGTGCTGATGGCCGAATATGCTCTCAACTGCCTGCTGGCAAGCCTCGAGATCAAGCCTGACGTTTTGATGGGTTGCAGCACTGGCGAATTCGCAGCTCTCACCATCGGCGGTGCTGTGGACGTGGAGAAGACTGTGGGGACCGTCTATCACCTCAGCTGCGGGGTGGCCCGTTCCCTGCCGTCCGACCGCCTGGCTGCTCTGCGCTCCGTGCGGCTCTTTGCCGATGCCAGTACAGTTGAGCCCATTATTGCCGATCTCGGTGAGCCGGTTTATGTCAGTGCCGACCTGGGCCCGGAAAATTCCATTCTCACAGGGCAGGCACAGGCAATTGAAGCTGTCTGCCGGGTGCTTTCAGCCCGAAACATTGGATTGCACTATCTTCCTGTGGCCATTCCTTACCATACGCCCCTGGTTGCGGCGGTCGTGGACGCCGAGCAGGAGGAGCTGAGAGGACTGGAGGTCCACGTCCCCCATACTCCCATCTGGTCGTGCGCAAGCGGTCAGCTCTGCCAGGAAGAGCCCCAGGCAATCAAGAAGATGACTACGGAATTGTTCGCGCAGCCAGTGAGGCTCGCTCAGACTATCGAGGCTATGTACGGATCCGGTGTGCGCATTTTTGTCGAAGTCGGACCAAAAAATGGGCTTACATCGCTTGTGAAAGAAATACTGGCCGATAGGCCAGCTGTCGTCGTCCCATCGAATCTTTCCGGGCGCTCGGGTATTGCTTCGATCCATCATTTGCTGGCGGCTCTGGGAGTGCAGGGCGTGCCGATGAGGCTCGATGCGCTATATGTCCGGCGCGCCACCAGGGCTCTTGATTTTGCCGACGGGAAAGAAGCTCGTGTGCGCCCTGACAGAGAGAAGTTACTTCGTCTTTCTTATCCGGAAATCACTCTGGCTGAGCTGCCGGACGGACTCTCTTCGCCTGTTCAGAGAAGCCGTCCCGAATCAGCCTTAGGTGGCAACGGCGATTCAATCTCAAACAGCTTGCTGCAGGCTTGGAGTCCCGACCAGGAATCATTGGTAAGCGAACATTCCCGCTATCAAGCCGAGTTGCTGCCTAAAGCGGACTCTGCTGGCGTGAGTCAGCCGACAGCTACTTGTGTGATTTCTTCTTACCTGGAGTCCACAGGCAGTTTCCACAGGCAACTGATGCAAATGCAGGAGCGTGTCTTGACTGCCTATCTGCAAAGGATTCCGCCTGATTCCGCCTGCCAGGCGACTGCAGGTTCATTGATCTGCGAGCAGGGAGGCAACAAGCTACCTTTTTTGAGACGCGCCAGAATTGTGGCTTTGAGCGATGGGGTTGAAGCTCAGCTTGAGCTGACGCTTAGAGCGGATCTTTATTTGCTCGATCACGCCATCGGCGGAGTGGTGTCCACTGCCCTTTCTGTGCCGGAGCGGGTATATCTGCTACCGCTGATGGTGGCCCTGGAGATGATGGCCGAGACGGCATCTCTTGTTGCCGGGCAAACGCACATTGTCGCACTCGAGCAAATTCGCGCTTATAGCCGGGTCCAAGTCGGCGAACAAGGCTATCCGGTTTGCGTGCGAGCGCAATTAATGAAGTCGCCTGATCCCGATCCGCTGCGGGTTCGCGTTGAACTCCACAGGGGCGACCAGGAAGGAAGGCTCCTGGATAAGCCTCTGATGTCGTGCGAGATTGTCTTTAAGGCGAGCTGGACGGAGAGCCCCCCGGTTAGATCCCTCAGACAATACACAGGACGCGCTTCGCATCTCATGGACAGGAGACTTTACTGTTCGGATGCCATGTTTCACGGACCCAGGATGCAGGCGGTTCAATCATTGCAACAGGTGGGCGACCGTATTATCTCAGCAACGGTGGCAAGCGGGCCGGCCAGGGGATGGTTTGGCGACAGAGAGACTTTCGATACAGACGATATGCTGATTCACCCCTTGTTGCTGGATAATGCCAGTCAGCTCGTGCTCTTTTATCTTTTTGAAGAGGATCTTGCTGCAATTGCGCTCTTGCCCTTCTATATCGAATCCATTGAATTTTTCGGTGACTGCTCCTTGCTTGCTGAGACAGTGGCGGTTGAGGCTGTCTTGAACACTGTGACGGAGCGCACTACCGAAGCCAGCGTGAACATATGCTCTCCCGATGGTCGGATCTGGGCAGCAGTGAACAATGTCAGCAGCCGCCGCATAGTCCTTCCCCCCAGGTGGAAGTCTTTCGTGGAGGATCCTCTGCATTCGATTATCGGCTGCTCTCAGCCTTCTCTTGCCGGACTTGCCGACGGTGCTGATGCCGCCGAGTGTGTTCTTTTCGACAGCGGGATTCTGCCGCCTGACGGGAGCACCATGGACTGGCTGGCTGATTATTTGTTGACGGCAGGCGAGCGCGAAATCTGGCAGATGGGGGAGCGCACTGACGACAGGCGCAAGCGAGAGTGGTTGGCCGGGCGCATTGCCGCCAAGGATGCCGTCAGGCTGCTCATGGAAAGGCACAACGGGGTAGTGCTTGGTCCGCGCGACATTGAAATTGCCCGGTCTGCCGAAGGACGCCCATTTGTGAGGGGGCTGGAGAAATGGTTGGCTGACGGCAGCCTTTTTGTCCCTGTTTCAATCAGCCATACTCAGGGCATGGCAGTTGCTCTTGCTGTTTTGACGAGAAGCGACACGACAGTGGGGATTGATGCCGAGAAGATAGAGAGGCGCGAAGCTGGGTTCGAAGAGATGGTGTTTTCTGCCGAAGAGCTGGCAGACCTGCACGGCTTCAAAGGCTTAGAGCGCGATGTCGAGGTAACACGGCTCTGGTGCGCCAGGGAAGCCGCGGCTAAAGTCCTGGGGAGTGGTCTTTCTGGAGCCCTGCGCGGCTTGCGTGTCGAGCGCTGCAAGAGGGCGTCGGAGCATTTGGCGGTGAGTCCGGTTGGCTATGCCGTGGGCGTTGCTCAAACCAGCAACTGGAGCCCGTGCCAGCAGGTTTTTTCGGTCAAGACACTTGTGTCCGATGGCGTTGTTTTTGCCGTTTCCATCCGAGGAGACTGGTCAGTCAAGGGAGACGGTGCTGGCGGCAACAGTGCCGCCAGCACGGCACCGTCTGCAGGTGCATGATCCTCGACCATTAAAGACGGTCCATCTGTTCTCTCAATTTGACGGCTTGCGGGCGCAAGACCCAGTAGCGTGCCACGATCTTAGGCAGCAGAGTCTTGAGATTTGCCACAGCTTCCAGTTCGCTGGCTGAAGAGGGATACCAGTTCCAATTGAGCCCGGCGGCTGTCAGGTAGTAGCTTATATCAAGGTTGCTTGACCGCGGGCGTATATCGCGCTCATGCGGTGTAGCAGGCAGGTAATACAAGCCGGAAGCCGATGGTCCGAGTGAGACAAACAGTGTCTGGTCAAGTTGATCAAACTCCAGCTCCAGAAACATTTTTCCTTCCAGATGCCCGTAAGCGACATAGTGGCGAGAGGCGCGTCTGAGCTCGAATCCGAGCCGAGTGAGAAATGCTCCAAGCTGAGTGTCTATGTCCTGAGCAAAACTTTCCCTTCCGGCAAGGTTTCGCGGCAGCTTGCTTCTGACAGCGTTCATTTTTCAATCTCCTCTTTTTGACCGGCGAGTCATTAATGATCTACCGGCACACTGTTGTATGTCTATTGACTAACCGTAGAAAGTACGGTCATATATTTACAATATCACATGCGAAGAAGCAGAGCGTTAAGTTGTCATTAAATCTGCTGGCTATATGCAAGCCAGGTTTGTGCATCTGACTCGGCATTCGCTGGATACTGGTTTCATTGCAGGGCAAGCGTATAAAGTACAAGAAATCTCATCCATTTCTTGTATCGATGTGATTTCCTGGCTAACGTTGTCTGAGCTATTGAAAAATATCTGCGCTCAAGCCGACATTTATTTTGAGGTTTTTCCAGACTGTTAAGGAGCTGAGATGTCCATCGTTGAAATCGTGCCATTCTTCCGGCAGGCTGCTGCGCGGATTGACGAAAACGCGCTTGATTAACTCATTTTGTCCTGCCTGTTTCTTGTATATGTCCATCACGAACACTGGAGACGATCTTCCGTCTACTTTGATCGGCTCGCAACTGACTGTTGCTTGATGGTTGTTGGAAAGCATCTGCCGGACAGCGCCCGCCAGTGTGAGAAAGTCTGAGTCCATCATGCAATAGCCGTTCTCGCCGTTGACGAAGGTCGAGTCGGCGCCTACGGTTCCGGAAATGAAGCGTAAAAGTCCTCCGAGGTGCCCGTGGACTCTGCCGTCTGCTTTGAGAATGGCAAGCGCTCCTTTGCGAGGACCGCCTGTCACTTCCAGGCGGATGAGACGTGGTTTCTTGAAATAATAATTGGCTGTCTCTTTAACGATAGAACGTTTCTTGTAGCAAACCATCTCTGACTGAAAAACATAATCGTCAAGTTCGCTGGCCGCCTTGAACATCTTGTTGATAAAAGAGCTGGCATCCTTCATGTTCTG
>JAHFBI010000083.1 GCA_023250095.1 Candidatus Melainabacteria bacterium | reverse complement strand
CAGCTTTTCGTTTGCTTCATCTTTGTCCCGGCGGCTAAGATCTTTTTCTATGACTTTGAACTTCCTGTCGAGATCGTCTGGTTGATCGAGGGCGGAGTTTTCGGTGGTAAAGAGCAGTTTCGATTGATCTACGTGCGTGTCTCTGAGCCTTAGTGCGACAGATTCTTTGAGCTTTTCTCCTAGAGCCGGCGACGGATTGGCCACAATTTGAGCCCAGCGGAAACGCTGGTTGTTGCGTGCTTCTATGCTTTGATTGCGCATCCTTTGCACGAACCAGCGTGCAAAGGGGATTGCCAGGAACAGTGTCCCATATGCTACCAGTATATTGACAAGGGCGAAAAGGGACGAAGCTGCCTGCAAGCTGGGACCCGACGACGACGATGAGGAAAGACCCGGCTGGTGCAGGGCAAACCAGAGCCACCAGGCTCCGCCCAGGTTCAAACCGGCCACGAGATAAACCGGAATGAGGTCGGAGGCCGGAACGTTACTGAATTTCCATGGGAATTCCTTCAGATAGGCAGGCGGGTTGTGATACTGGTCGGCAGCAGTTGACTGCATGGACTCGAAAACATAGATGATGTTTCCTTTCTCTGTCACTTCCGGCCGTCCATTAAAGCGCACAAGAACAGGCAACACTCCGTCTTCATTGGAAGGGTCCTTGCCTGTGTATGGGGCGAGTTGCTCTGCGGTCATCACATTGTTATTGCGCTTGATGACCTGAGCGATAAGCTGCCAGCGTTTTTCATCGAGTCCTTCGTTGGGGTCGCCGTCTCCGAACAGGAAAGAAAAACAGTTGAGCAAAAAGTTGGAGTTGCGCCGGGCCCTTACGGTCGGTTGGTTGTAGTCATAACGCATGGGGGTGGTAGCCGACCATGTGTTCCACCAGAGAATGTCGCGCAAGATCATCCAGTCGAAAAATGAGAAATTGACGCTGCCAAATCCGAAAGAGTCGTCGTCGCGCCCTCTGTCCGATCTTCCTCCCCTTAGCATGGCTGTTACCACAACGAAGATGAGAACCACGACTATGATCAACGAGAGGATGAGCATTATGCCAAAAGAAATCCTCAGCAAATAAAGTGCGACCCGCCAGACTTTCTGAGCAGCCGATTGCAAAAATGCTTGAATGCCTCTTGCGACGTAGGCATTGGAGAAGCCGGGGGTGAAGCTGTAGGCGATATCGCCAGTGGTGCCAACCTGCAGATGCCCGCCTGTTTCGGAAGCTACCTGATTGAGCGATTGCTGCACGACCAGAATGGGCAGTCCGGTCTTCGTCGCCACATCGGCTGCCGTCACCCGGCGCCCGAGTTCTCCGATTGCTTTGATGACCTGTTTCTTTTCTGTGGTTTGCATGACTTCTTGAGGCACCCCAGGTGTCTATTCTACAACTTTGGCGCTTCTATTTCGCCAGAGCGACTGCGGCATTGATAATGGCGATGATGGCGCAGGCCAGCGACTCGCCGGCGATGGCGCCAGAGGCCATCGGGACAATAAAGACATCGGCTGTGCGTCTGGCGTATTTCGTCCAGACAGTTGCTGCCAGCGCCCCGATGAAAAAGGAGAAGCAGTTGGCAAAAGGAACGACCCAGGATAGCCCCAGCCCCATGGAAGATGGCAGAAAGCGCTTGCTCTTGGGAAAGAAGTGATCGATGAGCGCCAGGCAGATGCCCAGAAGTCCGCCGATGAGTATACCCCAGCGGGCAGTCACCGGGATAAACTGGATGCCGCCGGCAAGCGCTTCTGCCACAGCTTTCCACATATTGGTCGAGGGCGGATTGAAGGCTTCAAGGGCTTCTTTTGTCGGGACCATCATATACCAGGCCGGAACAATAGCTACCGTGCCAAAGAATACCCCAAGGAACTGGGCGATGAACTGCTTGCGGGCATTGGCGCCGAGAAGATACCCGCTTTTGAGGTCAGTAAGAAGATCAGCCGAGCTGCTGGCTGTGTTTGCCGTCACCGAGGCTGCCATCAGATTGGTCGTCATGTTTGACGGCGCCAGCAAGGCATAGGTCAGCTGCGTGAGCTTACCCATAGCACCTATGGGGGTTATGTCCGTCTCTCCGGTTGCCCGGCAGGCGACAAGAGCCAGAGCAAAACTCATGATCACCGACAGAAAGCCCAGAGGCAGGGCGATGGAAAAGGCGACATATTGAATGATCGCCATGGCGATTGTAAGCGGGATAACGCCTATGAAGAACCATTTTGCCGGAACTTCTATGTCGTCATAAGCTGAGCCTGCTGCCGGGCCACCTTTTTGCCTGATACCCTGGAAAGCACGCACGATTGTCTTCCACTGCACAGCAAAGGCCGTCAGCCCGGATGTGACCATGAGCGCAGTACCGGTCCACAAGGACCATTTCAGGAGCTTGGCCGGCTCGTGAATCTCTCCGCAATTGACCATCATCGGTCCAATTACCAGATAGAGAAGGAGGGAGCCGGCAAGCATGGATGCCGACACGCGCAGCCCGACGATCATGCCCGCGCCAATGAGCAGGACTGAAGGCTCGAAGCCGAAGAGCGGAAATTTGGCCGTGTTGACACCGGAAATCATGCCTCCGAATGGCAGCAAGTCCGGCAATTTCAAGTTGAGCATCTTCTGCCAGGCGAACTCGCCTTTGCTCAAGATGCCGACAACCCCGCCCAGCACCAGGGTAGCCACCAGCGAGTAAGCTTGATAGATAGCTTCTTTCGAGCGTCCATACAGGCTGCGCAATGTTTGGGCTGCCGCAATGCCGCTTGGGAAAGGTAGTTGCTCGTTGTTAATCATCTGGCGCTTCATAGGCACCGCCAGGAAGACTCCCAGAGCAGCCGTCACGAAGGTCCAGCAAAGAACGATTTCCCAGCCGACGTGCTTGCCGGTGATTAAAAGATAAGCACCAAAAGCGGTGCCAATTGTGGCGCCGGTCGAATAGCCGGCAGCTGATGCTGTCGACTGCATACAGTTGTTTTCGAGAATGGTCATCGGCGACAGTCTGGGAAACATGAAGCGCAGCATGTTCCAGATGACATAGGAAAGAACGCAGGCCGTGATAGCCACCCCGAACGCCCAGCCGAGTTTGAGCGATGTGTAGAGATTGGAAATGGACATGAGGGCGCCAAGGACACCGCCCATGAGCACAGCCCTGGTTGTGAGCTGCGGCACTTTGTCTCCCTGGTAGACATTCTTGAGCCAGTCTTGTTGTATCTGGTCTGGATCCTTGCGCTCGTGAGAAAGCGGGTGCCAGGCTTTGTCTTCCAGGCTCCGAACTTCGCCGTCCTGAACAAGCGCGGCAGATTCCTTACACAGCTCATCGGGCGGGGCGGCGGAAGTTTCTTTCGGCATTGCTCGGGATGATTTTTCGGGCTCTTTGCTCTGGTCTTCCGGCAGATCGTTCAAGGTGGGTCCTCCTTTTGCGCAGGCACTGAAGTCATTGTTAGCGGGTCTCACTTGATTGGTTGCCGGCGGACATCTCGGAGGACTTTCGCTCGATTTCTTGCCTTATTGCCGGAAGAGCCGCATCGGCAGCCTTCTGCCCTTCAATCAGTGCTGCATCCATATCTTCGATGCGGCGCGAGAGAATGCGGATACCATTGACCTGGGGGTGGATCAAGATGTCGGCCTGAGACACTTGTGGCTCATCAATTTCTGCCAGGTGCATGTTCAAGCAGCGCATGGCAACACTGCCTATCTTTCTGAATCTCTCGGCTGGCACAGTCTCCAGCCTCTCATCTACATTTACGCCGATGACTATGTCTGCGCCCATTTGCCGACACTGTTCCACCGGGAGATTCATCAGCACCCCACCGTCGACATAGAGTTTGCCCTGCAATGGGACGGGGCGGCGCAATTGCGGGATTGCCGAGCTTGCCTGCAGGGCTCGGCCAAGGTCGCCTGTTGTGATCGCCTCTGGTTTGCCGGCAAGAAGATCTGTGGCTATCGCAGCGAAGGGGATTTTTAGATTCTCGATATTGCGTCGTGATTCGTCTACGGCGCTATCGATATAATGAGCAAATTTGTTGCCCTTGTAGAGCCCGTCATAAGGATGGTGTCCGAACATGTGCGGTAGGAAAAATACCGGCACGAGTGCCAGACGAAGTGGTATTGGAACGGTGTCGTATGAGCGTATCATCGATCTGTTGCGGAAGAGCGTATCAATTCCTGCCGGCGAGAGCCCGGCGGCATAAAGCCCGCCGACGATGGCTCCCATACTGGTGCCGCTTATATAGTCGATAGGAATTCCTTCTTTTTCCAGGACCTGCAGGACTCCGACATGGGCGACTCCGCGCGTGCCGCCACCGCCCAATGCCAGTCCGATGCGCGGTCTGCTGCCTTTTGCCAGTTGCTTTTCGCTTGCGCGAACGGCAGATGAGGCAAAAGGGATGCTCAGGCAAACAAGCAAACAGACCAGCCACAATCCAGAGTGCATGTATGGCGCAGTTCTCAATGCCGGTCCGGTGACGACCTTAGGCAAGATGAAGGCGAACAATTTGATTATCTATTTCCCGGACTTAGCTTTAGCCTGACTTACTAGTTATACCGCCAGGAACATCTATCGCGCTTGCAAGGGTCAGGCAATTGGAAGTTTTTCTTAGCTTGGTTAAACGCGATTAAAGCTAGGCAAACGCTATCTCTGGCGGCGAAGACTCGGGAGGGCGTTTGTCGCTTGACAGCACCGAAGATTAGCGGATCTGCAGCGCGATACCGGAATATCAGTGCGATTCGTCATGGTTTCCTCGAGGTAACCATCCATGCTATAACTTGAGGACTGCCATTGATGGGGGGCCCTGTTTTGTCAATTTCACTGGAGGCGGGCAACTGGAGCATTGGCTATCTGACTGCCTGGTTTTTTGCTTGCTACATTTATCATGGGCTGGGCATCACGCTCGGGTATCACAGACTTCTGACGCATAAGGCGCTAAAGGTGCCGCGCTGGGTGATGTATGTCATTGTTTCGGGCGGGTATCTCTGCTTGATGGGCTCGCCGATTGTTTGGGTTGCTGTGCACCGGCTCCATCACCAGAAATCCGACCTGCCCGGCGACCCACACTCCCCGCGCGATGGATTCATGCACGCTCTTGTTGGCTGGATGTTCAGCATGGACAAGGTGCAAAGCGCCGAGGAGCTCCGGCGCTTTGCTGGCGATCTCATTCGGGATCCTGTGTTGCTGGCTCTCGGGGCCGAGCACAAGGCCTGGCAGGCGCAGCTATGTCTTGGCATCAACATTCTTTTTCGGCTCTTGCTTCTGGCTTGCTTCGGTCTCGGGGTTGTCGTCGTGGATATTTTGGCAACGTTCATAGTTTTCTGGAGTACGCAACTGGTAAATACTGTCTGTCATCTCCAGTCAGCCGGCTACCGCCTTTTCCAGACCCGAGACAATAGCAAGAATGTCTGGTGGGTGGCGCTGCTAGCGCTGGGTGAGGGCTGGCACAACAATCATCATGCTGTTCCGAGATCTGCTCGTCACGGCATGGCCTGGTGGGAATTCGATGTCACCTGGCTGGCTATCCGGCTTTTGCAAGCTGTGCGTCTTGGCTCGGCTGTTGTTTTGCCGCCGTCGAGGCAGTGGCAGATGGGTGCAGCTCCGGTTGCTCTTTCAGAGCCTGTCAGATCAGCAGCCCCCCGTTCGCTTCAGCAGGAGGAGCCTGATGCCAGGGCTGCTGTAAGTGTATTTGCTGGCGAGGCAGTATCCTCGACGGCTCTATAGTAAGTCTGTCTGTCCATAAGCTGGCGTCTTGTGGCAGGAATTTTCCGGGGGACTGGGGGACCTTTGGGCAACTTTGTCGGTTGTCAGAAAAACGGATGTTTTTCTGACAACCGACAGAACCTGCAAAATGGAGACTACCCGGCCTTTTTTCTGACAATAGCTGGATCTATCGATCAGTTCTTACCCTTCCAGATTGGATCCTGAAACTTGCGATTAGCTGGCTCGAACCAGCGGGTCATTGTCATCTTTTGCTGGGTATAGAACAGGATGCCTTCGCGCCCCTGTATGTGCATGTCGCCAAAGAACGAGTTGTTCCAGCCAGTGAAGGGGAACCAGGCCATAGGAGCTGGCACTCCGACGTTGACCCCAATCATTCCGGCATTGAAATGTCTCTTGAACTCCCTGGCTGTGCGACCACTGGAAGTGAAGATTACAGCTCCGTTGCCGTAAGGGCAGTCCTGTCCAAGCGCAATAGCTTCTTCGATCGTGTTGACCCGGACGCAAGTGAGCACCGGTCCAAAAATTTCTTCATTGACCAGAGTCGTGCCCGGCTTTACCTGGTCGAAAATTGTCGGTCCGAGATAGAAGCCGTTAGGAGCTTCTTTGACTTCGATTTTGCGGCCGTCCAGCACAAGCGATGCGCCGTCGGAAACGCCTCTGTCAATCAGGCTTTTGACGCGTTTGAGATGGTCGGCTGTTACCAGAGGTCCCATATCAGGCGAGCTGCCTCTGTCGGTCGGTCCAACTTTCATACGCCCGGCTGATTCGACCAGCCGCGGTATCAATTCATCGGCGGCAGCTCCGACCGGGATTGCCAGGCTACCGGCCATGCAACGTTCGCCTGCGCAGCCGAAGGCCGAGGCTTGCAGGGCGGAGACAGTGGAGGGCATATCTGCGTCTGGCATGATGATGATGTGGTTTTTGGCGCCGCCGGCTGATTGGACGCGCTTGCCATTAGCTGTGCCTGTTTGATAGATGTATCTGGCGATTGGTGTAGAGCCCACGAATGAAACGGCTTTGACGAGTGGATGACTGAGCAGGGCATCAACGCAATCTTTACCGCCGTGCACGATGTTGAACACGCCTTCAGGTAGCCCGGCTTTCATGAGCAATTCGGCAATCATCAGACTGGACAGCGGCACTTTTTCCGAGGGTTTGAGGATAAATGTGTTGCCGCAAGTGATGGCGATAGGGTACATCCACAGGGGAACCATCGCCGGGAAGTTGAAGGGTGTAATGCCGACACAGACACCCAGCGGATGCCTCATTGTCTCGCAGTCGACGTTGGAGGCGATGTTCTCCAGGCATTCGCCCATCATCAGGCTGGGGATGCCACAAGCGAACTCGACCACTTCGATGCCGCGAAAAACGGAAGCTTTGGCCTCGGGCATTGTCTTGCCATGCTCGCGGCTGACGCACTGGGCAATTGCTTCGTAGTTTTCTTCAAGCAGTGCTTTGAATTTGAACATTACCCGGGCGCGCTCTACAACCGGCGTCTCTTTCCAGGCAAGGAATGCTTTCTGGGCGGACTGAACAGCCCTGTCCACATCTTCCTTGTTGCCCATGGGTGTCATGGCTATCACTTCGCCGGTCGAGGGATTTGTCACCGGAGTATGTTCGCTGGCTTTGGAATCGATCCATTTCCCGCCAATCAATAGCTTGCACGTTGAAACCGTACTGCTTTGCGTCACAGCCATCTTCTTCCCTCCGCCTTTATGTTGCTATTCAAGCGATATCCAGAGAGCTATCTGGAGTGCCTTCCTGGACCTGCATCAGGATATCCGCTTGGCGCCTGGTTGACAACGGTTCTGCCGCCAGAACAGGCTGCCAATCGATAAAAACCTGATTAGAAGCCTGTAACATTGATGGTGATTGCACGAGATTCACTGGCGGCGTCGATTGAGTTTCAAGACAGGGATATTTTGAAATGGTGGCTGTGACTCATAGGCTTTTCTTCTGGTTGCTGTCTGCGGCAACCGTTGTGGTTTGCTTGATGCAGGAAGCAAGCTGTCAGGGACTGTGGGAGGCTCTCACTGCTAAGAGCGATGAGCAACAACTCTCTTGTGAAAGTCTTGGCGAAGGCTTTGCCGTTGTCGATTTCTCCCGTGCTGGCGCCATCATGAAAGCAAATCTATCCATAGCGCACGGAGCCCAAGATGTGAAACAGGGCTGCGGCGCTCTGGCTTTTCAGCTGCCAGGCAGGAAAAATGGTGCTGTGGGGCTGTTTGTTCCTGTCTTGCTGACCAATCTCCAGATGCTCGAGTTTGATATCCGCAGTAAGAAGGACACAGTTGTGGCAGTTGTTGCGCAAGATGCCGACGGGGCTAGTTTCAACTTGCCGCTGGCGCTCAAAGGGGGTATCTGGAGGCATGTGCGCATCTTACCGCAGGAGTTCCGGCTCAACAGAGATTCGGCAACGAAGAAAACTGCAGTGGATCCGCAGCGGCTGAGATTCGGGTTTGCTCTTGCCGATTTTGGCGGTGACGCCGGCAGCTCTGCCCCGAACACTCTGTGGATCGATGCCGTGCACGTGATCCGGCAGCCTCTGCCGGATGCCCGACTGCCCTCTGTGATTGAAGGGCGTACGATAGATGTGACGAGAAGTTCGGCCAGCACCGGCAATATTGTCATTCGCCGGGGCGGACGTCTGAGGGTTACGGCACCGCGCTTCCTGATAAATGGCAGCGTCACCCTCGATGGTGGCACTCTCGAATTCCAGGGAACGGTACTGACCTTTCAAGGAAGGTTTCCTCACGATATCCGGCTGCTGGCAACAAATGCCTCCCTGATAAAGATGTCCGACTGCCTGGAATTTTCACCGACGCGCAGCTCGCTCGATCTCTTGCATGGCTCGAAACTGGAGATGTCGGCTGGGGAGTTCAGCGCAGGTTTTACGGCGACAGTACCGGATGGTTGCAGTATGTCGCTTGTGAAAGTGAAGCGCCCTGGCGAGTTCCTGCTGTCTTCTGGTTCGAAGACTCATATAAGTGAGTGTCAGGGGCTCTTGATCTGGATAGCGGGACTTAATCCGACGCCGCCGCAGAAGCTTTCTTTCCCTCCGAAGCCGGAGATAGATAACTTTGAGTTGCAAGGCGGCACAATCAAACTGCATATTGAGCGGTCTGCCGACATCTCCTGGGCGATTATTTCTGATACACGGACGGACATGACTGTAAGCAGCAGTCAGCTGAGAGCGGTCGGTTTGTTGTTTACTGGAGAGGGCAGGCAGACTCTTGCCCGACTCGGGCAAGGGCAGCTGCAAGAAGGTTCTTGTCCGGTGTTGAGCGATCGCAAACTGAGCCTCAGTCAGTGCCAGGTGAAATGCTGGAATCTGTATATGAGCAGGTCCGCCGATGTAAATATACGCGAGAGCCTGTTCGGGGAAGTAATGGCTTTCGATCGGGCGCGAGTCTCGGTTGCCAATTCGACCTGTAGCGGCGAGGGAGGTTATGTGCGCACCCAGGGCCGCTCAGTCATGCACTTGAAAGATTGCCGTCTTGAATGTCCTGTAGTGGCTGCTGACGATTCGAGCCTGACCCTTGAAAATTGCTCAGTGCTGGGTGCCGCAGACGTTTGCGGTAAGGCGACTCTCAGCCTGATTGGCACCAGGGTCAGCGGTAAGACTGAAAGACATGGTGAGGGGAAGCTTGTTGTGCACTGATTCGGACGGGCTTAATCGACTGCATCTGGCTAATGCTATGCCAGCTTTGAGGATCTACAATCATTCTTCAATGATGATAGAGGGAGCAACCTCACGCACACGTGAGCCCTGCCTGGCTTCTACTGTTCCGCCGACGGTGATCACCGCCGAGCCGTCCCGTGCTTCGAAGTGGGAGCCGGGAAAGGCGAAGCCCCTGGACCCTTTTTTCAATATTACTTCCGAACCTTTATATCCGACTACGACAGATCCTTCCCCAGCCTCGACTCTATCGCAATTCTTGGCTTTTGCTGTGTATCCGGTCGGAGCTTGCGTCCATTGGCGATCCGGATCGCATTCGTTTTCTTTCTGTCCGCGGAAGCTGTGGGCGGTGTCCAAACCGTCGACGAGGCGCAACTGCATTTTAGTGGATATCTTGTGCGGGGGCTCCCAGATTTGCGGGTAGTCGTCGAAATTGATCCTGGCTATGCGCCCCATTTCGGTATAAATGGAATCCGTGTCTGTGGGTTTGTCCTGGCTTGAGAGCGAGCGACGGGCGATGGACCAGAGAGTATCTCCTTTCTTTACCTGGTATTTGTCTTCGTCATCGAGCTTGAGATTCCGCTTGTTTTCCCTGAGCACCTGTTGGCTGGCTCCATCTGGACCCTCCTCATTCTTGTCCCGGCTGGCAGATAGCTCCGACAGAGCCTCTTGTTGCAGTGCTCGTCTTGCGTTTCGACTGAGATTTTCTTCTTCTATTCTGTGCTCGTGTCTTTCCAGAGTCATGTTTCTTTTCCTGGCAAAGTAATTGATTGGTCGGATTTTTGGTTTCTGCCGTAAAGCGCGGAACCGGATCGCAACACCATGACCGATGAGTGCAGGAGATGGTGCTGCCTTGCCCGGTTCCGGCTTCCAGCACCGGACGGCTCGCCGCCGATGCCGGGGCCGCAAGAGCGAGGACTTACTCGTGACCATATTTTCTTTTGAGGGCTTCCTGCCTGGCCGGATTGTAAGTCTGCTCGTCGACGCACA
Source organism: Candidatus Melainabacteria bacterium (assembly GCA_023250095.1). Taxonomy (GTDB): domain Bacteria; phylum Cyanobacteriota; class Vampirovibrionia; order Obscuribacterales; family Obscuribacteraceae; genus JAHFBI01. The sequence goes on along the minus strand of JAHFBI010000083.1, from coordinate 6,169 downwards.
CGTCTTCGAGATCGACTGCGGCTCTGGCTTTGCGTTGAGCAATGTTTTCGGCCATGTAGTGACCTGTTCTAGTCTCAGGTATGTTGTCGGCTACCTCCAGGGCGTGCAAAGCCAGGAGCGCCTTCTTATCGGATGCATCACACACATCCGTGGTCCGCTTGATGTCCAGGCATTCCTGATTGAGCCTGGAAACGCCGCCGCTCACGCCGGCAATTACGGCATAGGCTCCGACGCTGGTTGCTTCGGTGCATTCGCCGCCCGGCATGGATGGCGCGTAGGCATAGCCGAAGTTGGACTTGATGTTAACGTTGCCGCCATGTCCGCCGGCGGCTCTGGCGCTGGCATCTCCGCCGCGCGACGTGTTGTCGTTCCTGTTGGCATTATTGTTGCTATTGATGTTTGTGTTGTCGTTGCTGTTGGCATTATTGTTGCTATTGGTGTTTGTGTTGTCGTTCCTGTTGGCATTATTGTTATTGTTGGCGTTGTCGTTGCGAGACCAGGCGTCGGCGGCAGCATTATTCCAGACCTGGGTGTTGCTGGTATCGCCACCGGTATCGCCGCCACGGGGAATTTCCATATTATCGCGTTCGGACATAGTGCTGCCTCCATACGGTTGCGGGACTCTATTTCGGATATAGAGCTATTACAGACATCAATTCGGAAAGCCTGGCTGCCGGAGCCTGCTCTTTCCAGTCCCGGAAGTTTGTCCGGAAATGTGAGATGCGTGTAATGCGGGTGTCGAAGGAAGCATAGGCAGCAATGGTAACGAAATTGTAAAAGAGGAAACCCCCTATAGCTGAAGACTGCGGGAAGTACGCAATTCGGACAAGCATGGAATGTTTAAGAATGTATTAAGAGCCGTCGATGGGTACCTGCCCGCTTACAAAAGCGCATCACGACAGGATTTAGTCAGGATTTGCTGAGCACTGATGTGAAAAAGATCTGTTGCATACGAACAAGAATGGCCCCATAATCCGATTTACTGACAACGCGCTCGTCTGGTGCTTCCTCCAGTCCGGCGCGGGATCTCACGTCTTACATACATGCAGAAAGTGGGGTGTGGACAGATGAGAGTTGAACTTATTCATTCGGTTAGCAATAAGGAATCCATCAGAGCCCTCGATCTGCTGGCAGTGGCTATTCAGCAAGAGCAACTACCCGTCCACATCGAAGTTTCGCGAGCCAGAGGTGTTTATTCTGAAGGGCGGCTGATTGTGCGAATAAGTGACGACGTATCTCATGATCCCTGCCTGCGGTCAAGAACCACAGGATCCTTTTTTAAGAGCCCTTCCGAGTGCGCAGTCTTGCTCGAGAAAGTGCGCGAGCTGATCGCACAGAAATGGAAGGAGCTAACAGCCGGTGATCATCTGGTGCTGGGACAGTAGGAAGGCGCTTCCGCCCGTGTAGAACAATCTCTAAGTTCTTTCAGGTCTGGCATTTGCTGTCACAGAGCATACCAGGTGAAGTGACCCCGAATTAAGTGCCAAGAGAAAGTTGACAGCTGTCTGACTTTGAGGTTGGCACAGAAAATGGGTAGCACGTCAACTGCTAATCTGGCGGCACAGGCTGTGGCATCTAGAAATCGGCGCTCCTATTGTACGGACTGTCATGCCTGGATAGAGGCGCTGTAGCCCGCCCGGTCGGCGGCAGCCCGGGCGCGCTCGGCCGCATCGCGTGCCGCTGTGGCTGCCTCGGCTGCCTCCGGCGGACCTCCTGATGCCGCTGCGGCAGCGCGGCCGGCTGCTTCTGAGGCATAGCCGGCGTGGTACCTTGCTTGTTCGGCGGCGGCAAGTCTCAATTCCCTGTTGCCGCTGCTTGCCCGGCTGGCTGCTGATTCTGCTTGTGCTGCCTGATCTCTGGCGTATTGCATATTTTGTTGTGCTGAAAGAGTCTTGGACTTATTGCCAGACTTATCATTGCCTTCTGGGACAGCTTGAGTCTTTCTTGCAGTTCCTTTCATTGATTCTAGGAAAATGGCAACCGGTGATTTGCCGCCGGTGAGCGCTGTCATCAGGGGAAAGGCAATAAAGAGGAAGCAAAATAGAAGAAAGACACTGAAAGCGGGGAAGCCCGTCTTTTTTGCCGGGAAGCTATGCCAGGGATCCGGAGACGACGCTTTTCCATGGTTGCCGGCTCGGGGGGAGGAGCATCTTCTTTCATCTGTCAGCCTGACATGACCTTGAGAAGGGTTGTAGTGTCCCTGCCTGCGCAACTGTTGTTGCCTGTCAGGTTTGCCTGCGCTCCATTGTCCGGCTTCCTGCCCGCTGGTTCTGGCAAAAGAAGCTGCTTGTTGCTTTCTTGTGGTGTTGTGGTACTGCGGTGCCTGCAGTCTCATGGTAAAAGGGCGGCTTTGACAAAGTCCATCCGAGCCATCGAGGTTCAAAGGCTCGTGCGCCTTAGCCTGTGCTGTGGACAGGGCTGTGGCGGTGCTCAGAGCCAGCAACAAGATCTTGAACAAATCAGCATTGAGTCCTGGCGGCAGGCAGATATTCTCTTTCACAGGCAAGTTGCCAGACATTGGAGTTCAGAATTTCTAACCAGGATCTGCTTCTATTTTGACTGAGAGCCGATTAAGAAGTTGTAAAGAGGGAGCGACTCACAGAGCCTCTCTTCATCTTTGCTTTGATGAGGAGTATTTGCTCAGACGCTGGCTTTCTGCCTGGCTGCCTCTCTTGCTTTGCGATCGATGCGCCCGCAAGCTGACTGTGCTGCTTCCATGATTGTTTCCGAAAGGGTCGGGTGTGGGTGTATGGCTACAGCCAGGTCTTCCAGCATCGCGCCCATTTCAATGGACAGAACAGCTTCGGCAATCAGCTCGCCAGCGCGCGGTCCGACCATGCCGACTCCAAGCACTTGCGTTGTTTGCGCATCGAAGAGGATCTTTGTTTGCCCGACAGGCTCGCCAAGCGTGAATGCGCGGCCGGATGCCGACCAGGGGAATTTAGTCGTGGCTACTTCTTTGCCTTGAGCCTTTGCTTCCGTTTCGGTCAGCCCGCACCAGGCTATTTCCGGTTGCGTAAAAACTATTGCCGGGATTGCTCTGTTGTCGAGCGCTGACTTCTTGCCTGCGATTACTTCGGCGGCGACCATTCCCTGGCGCATGGCTCGGTGAGCCAGTTGCGGCTGCCCGGAAACGTCGCCGATGGCGAAGATGCGTTTGTCTTTCGTGCGGCACTGTTCGTCAATGACGACAAAACCCTGGGCGTTGACTTCTACTTGCGTCTTTTCCAGTCCGATATCTTCGCTCATCGGACGCCGACCGACGCTGACGAGCATGCGGTCGCAATCCAGGGTCGCCGGGGCACCGGAGCCTTCCAGGGAAGCTTTGATGCCCTTGCCGGTGTCTTCTACTTTCGTCACTTTGCAGTTTAGATATATTGCTTTGAAGACTTGCTGGAGGTGGGCGGCAAGCGGGCGGACCAGGTCGCGGTCGCAGCCGGGCAGAAGTCCGTCAGTCATTTCGACGACTGTGACCTCGGCGCCGAGCGCTGCATAAACAGTGCCCATTTCCAGCCCAATATAGCCTCCACCTACAACAGTCATCCTGGCCGGAACATCTTTCAGCATAAGCGCGCCGCTCGAGTCCATGATCAAGTCGGAGCCGATGTCGAACATCTTGAGTGTGACAGGACGTGAGCCTGTGGCAAGTATGGCGTGTTTGAACTTGATGCGCACGGGCGACGAGTTGAAGACTTCCACACGCACATAACGAGAATCCTCGAATGCCGCCCGTCCATGAATGATCTCTACCCCGGCGCTTTTGCACTTGGCCAGGATGCCTTGCGAAAGCTTGTCCGTGATGCCGGTTTTCCATGCTCTGAGCTCATCGATGTTCAATTTTGGTTTGTCGAAGTAAACTCCGAATGTTGATGATAGCTTCGTCTCGGCAATGACTGCGGCTGCGTGCAAGAGGGCTTTTGAAGGTATGCAACCAGCGTGCAGACAGACACCGCCCGGCTTCGGGTTACTGTCGACAAGGATTGTTTTGATGCCCAGCTCGCAGGCTCTCAGAGCCGCTGTGTAACCGCCTGGACCAGCACCGATGACGACAAGCTCGATGTCTTGCGTCATTTCACCCATGACCATAACTTATACCTCCAGGACGAGCTGGAATGGATCTTCCAGGCAGGTTGCAACGTGTCTGACAAACATGGCCGCTTCGGCGCCATCGGCGATGCGATGATCGAAGGACATCGAAAGAGGCAGAATTTTGCGTATGACAATTTGACCGTCGACGACCACAGGCTTGTCGGCTGCCCTGGCCATGCCGAGGATGGCTGCCTCCGGGTGGTTGACCATCGGCACGGAGCCAGTGCCGCCGATGGCCCCGATGTTTGTGATCGTGAAAGTGCCGCCTTGCAGATATTCCAGATCAATTTTGCCAGTACGCGTTCTGGAGGCAACATCGGCAAGCTCTCGGGCGAGCTCGAGGATGCTCTTGGAATCGACATTGCGGATTACAGGCACTATCAGCCCGCGCTCTGTGGCGACGGCCACGCCGATGTTGAAGTAGTGCTTGAGCACTACTTCGGATGTGTTCTCATCAAGGCTGGAGTTGAATTGCCCGAAGCGTTTGAGCGCAGAGACAACTGCTTTCATGGCCAGAACTGTGAGCGTCAGTTTGCCGCCTCTGTCCAGAACGCTCTTTTCGTGCTTCTGGCGCCAGCGCTCGAGTTCAGTAATGTCAGCTTCATCGAAGCTGGATACACGCGGAACATGGGCCCAGGACTGGGACATGTTCAGGGCGATTTTTCGGCGCAAGGATTTGAGAGGTATGCGCTCGCAAGCGCCCCAGCGAGTAAAATCGGGCAATTGGTAGGGGGTGGATGCCAGGGAGCCGATTCCTGAGTCTTGCTGCATGCTGCCGTCCCTTGCCGAAATCACCCCTGGTGTCAGCTCTTGCAGTGCCGGTGTGAGCAAGGTCGCGCGCTGGCTTGCTGGAATTCCTTCGGCAAAGGCGCGTATGTCTTCTTTGAGGACTCTGCCGCCTTGCCCGGACCCTTGAATCATTTTGAGATCTACACCAAGCTCGCGGGCCAGCCGCCTGGTAGCAGGGGCCGCCGGGACTGGACCCGGGGACAACTGGCTGCGCATTTGCGGCAGGTCGGAGCAAGGGGCGCTGCCGCCGTTGCCGGCTGCCGGCTTGCCTGCGGCTGCTCCTGCTTCTTGCCGGGCTCCGGCCCTCACTGAGGCAGCTTGCGTCCTTTCGTTTCCGGCGCTTTGAGGAGCCCTTGTGCTGCCGGACGGCTGGAAAGTGATTAACGGCTTGCCCACTGTGGCTGTGTCGCCGACTCTTACATGCAGCTTTTCTACACGTCCTTCTACCGGACAGGGAATTTCTACCACGGCTTTGTCTGTTTCGACTTCGAAGATTATCTGATCTTCTTTGACAGGGTCGCCTTCGGCGACTTTGATGGATAGAATCTCTGCTTCATGGATGCCTTCCCCGAGGTCCGGCAACTTGAATTCTATGGACATTTATCCTCCTTAGAAAGAGAGTGTTTGCCTGGCGGCTGATACCACTTTGTCTGCATCCGGCAGGTATGCGCGCTCGCGCGCGAAATAAGGTATGGGAGTGTCGTAGCCTGTGACCCGTTTTATTGGAGCTTCCAGATAGAGGAAGACATTCTCGTTGATGCGGGCAATGATTTCAGCGCCCATGCCGCAAGTGCGCGGACCTTCGTGCACTATCACAGCTCGTCCCGTTTTGCGCACGGACTCGACGATGGTCTTTGTATCGAGCGGGGCGATGCTCAGAAGATCCACGACGTCGGCTTTGATATTGTCCTCCTCTTCGAGCATCTCGGCGGCTTCGAGCGTGGCTCTCATGCTGGCGCCGTAGGAGATCAATGTGATGTCTTTTCCCTGCCGAGAAATCTGAGCGTGTCCGATAGGCAAAGTCTCTATTTGTTCCGGCACTTCTTCTTTGAACAATCTGTAAACAGCTTTCGGCTCATAAAAAATGACCGGATCTGGATCTTGGATGGCCGCGTGCAAGAGAGCACGGGCGTTGCGCGGTCCGGAGGGGATGACGACTTTCAAGCCCGGGGAATGAGCGTAATAAACTTCCCGGCTTTCGCTGTGATGCTCGAGGGCCCGTATGCCACCGCCGTATGGAGCACGCATCACCATAGGTACAGTGTGGCGCCCGCGCGTGCGATTGCGAAAG
>JAHFBI010000384.1 GCA_023250095.1 Candidatus Melainabacteria bacterium | reverse complement strand
AGGTCTATGGTGGTGATGGGTTAGGCAACATGAGCGGAGTTCTTGTGGCTTCGGGCAATTCACTGAATATCGTTTTGCCGGCAAATGCCGTCATCGTCCTGAAAAAGTTGCAGGAGCCCTTTGTCGAGCCTTAGCCGGGCACCCTGTCTTTGACTTCCAAAAGAGCCGTTTGCCTGTTCGTCAGGGCTGAGTGCAGCTTCGGGAAATGCGCTATGCTTTAACGACGTCGCCAGGACCATGCCGTCGCTTGGCAGCCGCAAAGCTGATTGAGCGCAGAATCCCTGGCTGCCAGTTAAATCGCAGCGGAGTGCTCATGTCGCAAAAATTACAGCCAGCCAAATCCAAATTCTCAACCGACTTGAAAGCGGCCAGGTCCGAGTCAGCGCATGTCCTCGAACTTATCGGCAAGAAGACACTGGATGCCGAGGAGCGTGAAGAGTTGATCTCCACAGCGGTTCAATACTGGAGCGATCATGTCAACGCCGGCTTCCTGCAATACCGTAAATCCGTAAGCACGGATTACACGGCTGTGGAATGGGATGACGGAGGGTCAGTCTTTCGTGATGTCAATGGCAAGGAATTTATTGACATGCTTGGTGGCTTCGGGATTTACAACGTCGGGCACCGCCATCCAAAGGTTCTGTCCGCTGTTCAGAGGCAGCTGGAGCGGCAGGCTATACATTCGCAGGAACTTATCGACCCGCTGCGAACGTATCTGGCGCATCTCGTGTCTTTGATCACACCGGGCGAGCTGCAATATTCCTTCTTTACGAATTCCGGAACGGAATCAGTCGAAGCCTGCCTGAAGATGTCTATGCTGGCCACAGGGCGACACCATTTTCTAGGGACCATCGGCGCCTTCCACGGCAAGAGTCTGGGCGCTCTTGGCGGCACTTCCAAGGCGGTATTCCGAGAGCCGTTTCTGCCGTTGTTGCATTGGTCGCACCTGCCCTTCGGTGATGCGGATGCCCTGAAGACGATGATGGCTTCTTTCGATTTTTCCGGCGATCGCGTTGCTGCCGTCGTCATCGAGCCCATCCAGGGAGAAGGCGGCATAAACATGGCGCCGCCCGGATATCTGGCTGCCGCCAGGGAGCTGTGCGACAAGTACGGCGCCATGCTGGTTTTCGATGAGGTTCAGTCCGGCATGGGACGGACCGGCAAGATGTTCGCCTGTGAATATGACGGGATTACTCCCGACTTGATGGCGCTGGGCAAGGGCTTTGGCGGCGGGGTCATGCCTATCGGCGCGTGCGTCGGGACTGAGAAGACCTGGGCGAAATACATAGAAAACCCCTTCCTGCACACCACTACCTTTGGTGGCAATCCCGTATGCTGCGCGGCAGCTATAGCTACGATAAATGTCTTGCTCGAAGAGGATCTGCCCGCTGCCGCCGCCGAGAAAGGCGAATACCTGCTGCCGAGGCTGAATAGTCTGGCTGGATCTTATTCCAAAGTCATGGTGGGAGCGCGCGGGCGCGGATTGATGATCGGAATGGAGTTTGTCAATAACGACCTTGGTTACGATGTTGCCAGGAATCTTTTCGCACGCAACATCCTCATTTCCGGCACATACATCAACTCCCGGGTGTTGCGCGTCGAGCCGCCTCTGGTCATAAGCCGGCAACAACTCGATCGTTTCTTGAGTGCCCTGGAAGAATCTATCAAGCAGGTATATCAGGAGCGTGCTCTTTGATGAAGATGACTCTGGAGAGCATTAGATCTTCGATCAAACAGGCTGCGCTAGCCGCTTTCGGCAAAGACCTCAAGGATGTCGATCCCTCGATAGCCCCGGCCACCAACGCCGCTTTTGGCGACTACCAGACAAATCTGGCTCTGACTCTGTCCAAGCCGCTGAAGATCCCGCCGCGTGCCATTGCCGAGCAGATTGTCAGCAAGCTCGATCTCGGCGATGTTTGCGAGCCGCCGACTGTGGCCGGCCCGGGATTCATCAACTTGAAATTGAAGAGGGCGTATCTGGAGAGCCAGCTCAACGCCATCAAGAGCGACCCGCGATTGGGAGTGCCGAAAGCCGCCTGCCCAAAGAAGGTCGTCGTCGATATGTCCAGTCCCAATATCGCCAAAGAGATGCATGTCGGGCACCTGCGCTCGACTATTATCGGCGAGTGCATAGCACGTGTTTTCGAATTTCTCGGGCATGATGTATTGCGCTTGAACCATGTCGGCGACTGGGGCACGCAGTTTGGCATGCTTATTGCTCAGTTGAAGGAAGTGTGTCCTTCGGCTCTCACTTGCGCCGATGCAGTTAATCTCGGCGATCTGGTGGTTTTTTACAAGCAGGCGAAGAAGCATTTCGATGAGGATGCCACTTTCCAGGAAAGAGCCAGGCAGGAAGTCGTGCGCCTGCAATCAGGCGATCTGGAAAGTGTGCGCGCCTGGCAGTTGCTCTGCGATCAGTCGCGGAGGGCTTTCCAGGACGTCTATGACTTGCTGGACGTACACAATCTCACTGAGCGCGGTGAATCCTTTTACAATCCGATGCTCGCCGATGTTGTAAAAGAGCTCGAGCAGCTCGGGCTATCGGTCGAGGATCAGGGTGCTTCCTGCGTTTTTGTCGACGGCTTCCTGAACGAGCAAGGGAAACCGCTTCCTCTCATCGTCCGGAAGAATGACGGCGGTTTTAATTATGCCACCACAGATCTGGCTTCCGTGCGCTATCGCGTGCGGCAGGACAAAGCCGATGAGTTGATCTATGTCGTGGATGCCGGGCAAGCCGCGCACTTTGCCCAAGTGTTTGCCGTAGCCAGGCTGGCCGGCTGGCTGCCTGAAAATGTAAAAGTCGCTCATGTTCCTTTCGGCGTTGTTCAAGGAGAAGACGGCAAGAAGCTGAAGACGCGCTCGGGCGAGACTGTCAGGTTGCAGGACCTGCTGGACGAAGCCATAACGGCCGCCAGGCAAGAACTAGATAGTCGCTTGGAGGAAGAAGGGCGTGATGAATCCGTCGAGTTCAGGAGTTCGGTTGCCCGTGCCATAGGCATTGGCGCTGTAAAATATGCCGATCTTTCTTTGAACAGGATGACCAATTATGTCTTCAGTTTCAAGAAAATGCTCAGTCTGCAGGGCAACACCGCTCCGTATATGATGTATGCCTATGTGAGAGTGCAGGGCATCAGCCGCAAGGGAGACATAGATTTCGAGCACCTGCCCTCTGAGGCAAAAATTGTTCTTTCCGAGCCAACGGAGCTTGAGCTGGCTAAGCACCTGCTCCGGCTTGATGAAACGCTGGAGACAGTGGCGGAAGAATTGCTTCCTAACCGCATTTGTGAATTCATCTTCGAGCTTGCTCAGAAATTCAATCAGTTCTACGAAAGCTGTCCGGTCCTGAATGCTGGCGAGGAAGAGCGCACATCGCGGCTCATTCTTTGCCATCTTACGGCGCGCGCCATCAGGCTCGGGCTTTGCCTCCTGGGTATCCCGCTTGTGGAGCGCATGTAAAGGTTTGCCAGGCAAGAAGAAAATAGCCAGTCCGGTGGTTCGATCCTATGAAAATACTTGTTTTGAATGGCGGCTCGAGCAGCCAGAAGAGCAGTTTCTATTCTCTTGACCGGTGGAGTTTCGATTCCAGGGTGGAGCCGCTCTGGTCGGCTCAGTTGAGCTGGAGCAAGGAAGGAGCCGGCGAGCTTGTCGTAAACCGGCGCGATTCGCTGGCTGTTAGCGCCCCGGTCGCCGAGCCGCGCGATGAGGCGGCCCTTGCGCATTTGCTTGGCACTCTCTTTAAGGGAGATGCTGCGATAATCTCCGGACCGGAAGAGGTCGACATTGTCGGGCACCGGGTTGTGCACGGCGGGCACAAATATATGGACAGCGTCTTTATCGACGAGAAAGTAAAAGAGACCATGCGCCAGCTGGTGGAGCTGGCTCCAGCGCATGAAAGGGAGAATTTGAAAGGTGTAGAGATTGCCCAGAGAGTCTTTCCGGGTGCCAGGCAACTGGCAGTGTTTGACACAGCTTTCCACCGGCGCATGCCGGAGGAAGCCGCGGTTTATCCCTTGCCCTATGAATGGTTCGCTGAATTAGGTATCCGGCGCTACGGCTTTCACGGCATCAGTCATTCATTTTGTGCCGAGAGGGCAGCCCAAATTCTCGGGCGTCCCCTTTCTGAGCTTAAGTTGATCACCTGTCATCTGGGCAATGGCTGTTCTCTCACTGCTGTGAAAGAAGGTCGCTGCCAGATGACGACAATGGGCTTTACGCCGCTTGCCGGGTTGATGATGGGCAAACGCTGCGGCTCGGTAGATCC
>JAHFBI010000383.1 GCA_023250095.1 Candidatus Melainabacteria bacterium | reverse complement strand
TTTTGAGAACAGGGCGATGCGCAAGAATGGTTCTGTTGTTTATATTCTCTGGTCTGCATACTGGTCGCCATCAGAGAAGTCGATGTTCTGTGTGGCGCACGATATCACGGAGCGCAAGCGCGCTGAAAACTTGCTCAAGGAGTCGGAGGCGCGGGTCCGCTCAATTATCGAAAGCCTGCCAGTGGGGCTCGTGGTCATCAACGATCGTGGCGTAATAGAGCTGATCAACCCCCAAACGGAAAAAATGTTCGGCTATCGCTTCGACAATTTGATTGGCAAGCATGTAAGCATCCTTTTGCCGCGATCTGAGGACTTCGATATCAATAATTTCAGCAAGGATATGCTTGAAACCGCCGTTGGACATGTGCGCGAGTTGGAAGGAATGCGGCATAACGGCGAGATCTTTCCGGTGGAGCTGACGCTGGAGAATTTCAACACAGCGGATGGTCCGAGATTTCTCGCCAACATGCTTGATGTCACCGAGCGTCATGAAGTAGAGAGGCTCAAGCGAGAGTTTGTCTCGACTGTCAGCCACGAACTGCGGACACCGCTGACGGCTATCCGGGGCTCACTTACTCTTCTGGCGGTTGGTGCCATGGGAGCCATATCTGAGCAGGCTCAGAAAGTGGTGAAGATAGCCGAACGCAACTCCTTGCGTTTGATAAACCTGATAAATGACCTGCTGGATATCGAGAAACTGGAAGCCGGGAAGCTCGAGATGGTTTTCAACAATACGGCTTTCGGACCTATCGTGGAGCGTTCGGTGGAATCAGTGCGGGCCTTCGGCGAACAATACGGAATTACCATTGTGGCAGACTCCACCGATGTGAATGTCTTTGCCGACGGGGATCGCCTCGTGCAGGTGCTTGTCAACCTTCTCTCAAATGCTATCAAGTATTCGCCGCGCGACAACACTGTTTGCGTCTCAATTGAGAAATCCGATCAGTTTGTGCGCCTTGGCGTGACCGACCGTGGGCGCGGAATACCGGCAGATTTCAGGGATAAGATTTTCGAGCGTTTTCAGCAGGTGGAGGTCGCTGACGCCAAACAGAAAGGTGGGACCGGACTGGGGCTGGCCATTTGCAAAGCTATTGTCGAGCAACACAATGGCGTAATTGGAGTGGACAGCCAGGAAGGTCAAGGCAGCACGTTCTGGTTTTGCATCCCCCTGTCAGGCAGTCCGGAAGCGTTGAAACTAGCCGGCATGCACGGACTTTTGCCCTCTGCAGATAAGGTGGAAGCCAAAAGCAGCCCCAGGGCGGAAGGACCTGCCCGCCCGCTTCTCCTCGAAGCGCCGGAAACGTTTGCCGGTGCCGCCGACGGGCAAATTCTAAAGGTCCCGGAGACAAATAAAGTTGGCGAGGAGCGAGCTTAAAGAGGGTATATTCTTTGTGTGTAAGACCGTCCCTGACCGGTGACGGCTCCGCAGATGCTAAGAGGTACCAATGAAAGTTCTCATCATTGATGACGAGGATGATATAAGGTCCATTGCCGCGCTCAGCCTGGGCATTCTTGGCGGAATTGACGTGGTTGAAGCCGACACCGGCAAATCAGGCATTGACAAGGCGGCTCAGGAAAAGCCTGACGTCATCCTTCTCGATATGATGATGCCCGGCATGGATGGACCGACTACGCTGGCAGCTTTGCGTGAGAATCCTGCTACAAATGAGATACCGGTGATTTTTCTGACAGCGCGCGCAATGACCGCCGAAGTTGAGCGTTTAAAAAAAATGGGAGCCCGGGGAATACTTACAAAACCATTCGATCCGACCGCCCTGGCTAACCAGGTCAGGGAAATTCTGGAGGCGAAATAGCCTGGAATGCAAGTCTGGCAGGACACTTTTAAGGAACTGAAAAGCCAGTACATGTTGCGCTCGGTTGAGCGGCTGGATCAAATCGACGATTTGCTGGAGCGCATTGCCAAAGCTCCATCGGACAGCTCCTTGATACGCGACCTCATGAGGCAGTTTCACTGGCTTGCAGGCTCCGGCGGCATCTATGGATTTCCGCAGATAACCAAGCTGGGTACACATGGCGAGGGGCTGTGCGAGAACCTCTTGCAGAACAACAGACCGATAACAAAGCCTGATTGGGACAAGTGCAAAGCCCTGCTTGAGGCTCTGCGAGCGGCATTTTCACCGGATGACGATCCACAGCGGTCGACGATTCAAAAGGAGATGCCCAGGGTCGAAAAAGATTCGGTCGATGTCGTTGTTGTCGATGCGGATCAGAGCAATTTCTTGATGCTGACACGCCTGCTGGAAGAGCAGGGCATGGTCATAAGAAGCGCACGCCTGGCATCAGCCGGTCTAGCTTCAATTACTGAGAAGATGCCAAAAGCTTTGATCATCGTACTGCCATTGCCTGACGGCTCCGGCTATGAGCTGGTCGAGCGTGTGCGAGCGCTGCCTGGAGGGCAGGAGCCGGTGATTATCATGGTTTGCCGGGAAGCCGGTTTCCTGGACAAAGTGCAGGCGATTCATTGCGGCGCCGACGGTTATTTCGAAGTGCCGGTCGACTGGGAGGCCCTGTCGCAGCGGCTTCGTTACTTGCTTGACAGAAACAAGCCTGGCATGTACCGCGTCCTTTCAGTGGAAGATGATCCGGATCAGGCAGAATTCATCAGGGCTGTCCTTGAGTCCGGCGGCTATGAAGTGAAAGTAATCATGGACCCCTTGCAGTTCGAAGAAGCGCTGCTGTCGCTCAAGCCGGATCTCGTTTTGCTCGATATAATGCTGCCCGGAATAACCGGTTTCGAGCTGGCACGCTATTTGCGTCAGGATGAGCGTTACGCGACTTTGCCCATTCTTTTCTTGAGCACGCAAAATCAGCTTGACGCCCATATCGAATCAGCCCGAGCGGGCGGGGACGATCACCTGATCAAGCCGATTGCTCCCTCTTTGCTCCTTTCTGCCGTAGCGTCGCGTCTGGAGAGGGCTCGCTTTCTGAAGAATCTTCTGCATCGCGACGGACTGACGCGTCTGCTCACGCACGGTGCCTTTATGGAAGCAGCTCAGGGTGTGATTTCTCAGTGCAAGCGAACCGTGGATAAGCTGGCATGCTTGATCATTCTTGATATCGATCGCTTTCATGTTATCAATCAACGTTTTGGTTATGCCACCGGTGACAAAGTGTTGACCACACTTTCCAATTTGTTGCGCCAGCGCCTTCGCCAGTCGGACCTGGTGGGGCGCTACGGCGGTGAAGAGCTGATTGTAGTGGTGGAGGATCTCGAAGAATACGATGCCGTCAATCTGGCGACCAGGCTGCTAGAGGACTTCTCAGCCATCGAGCATCGTGCTCCGGATGGATCGAGCTTTACGGCGACATTCAGCGCTGGTGTTGCCGTTTTCGATCCAAAAGTGATGGATCTGGAGCGCTGGCGACGTCTGGCTGAGCAGGCTCTGACTGCCGCCAAGGCCGGCGGGCGCAACTGCGTCATGAAAGCGCAGATCGGCAGAAGGTAGGCAGTCCTCCAGGCAGGAACAATATTTTGGCAACAGACAACAGCTCTGCCGATCGTGTCGAGGAGGTCTTTTACTCCCGATCTGACGAGAAGTTTACGCTCAGAGCTTTGCTGGACGAGATTCTTGGTGACAGAAAGTTCAACAAGGCTCTTGATGTCGGACCTGGCGCCGGACACATTTCGGAGACTCTGGCCAGGCGCACCAGAGAGTTGACCATGGTTGAACTATCGCCTCGTTACCAGGACATTCTGCGTAGCCAGTTTGAAAATGCCCGGATCATTACTGCCTCAATTGCCGAAGTCCCGCTCAAGAGCGAATTCGAGCTGATCTTGTTTTCGCACAATCTTTATTACCATCCAGAAGACCAGTGGCTCAGCCTTTGCCGGCGGTTGTTCGATTTGCTCGTTCCAGGCGGCGAGCTAATCATCATCATGAACAGCGATCAAGGCGACTGGTGGAAGATAGTTGGCAGTTACTGGGAGAAGTTGAGAGAGTCCATATCTTTCCATTACATTCCGCTTTCGCAATTCAAGAAGGAGCTCTCTTGCCTTGCTCCCCTGAAAGTACATCCGTACCGGTTTCATCTGTGGATCGAACCGGGCGAAACCTGGATCAAATTTGTTGGCAGGCAGATTCTGGAGTTGTCCGATGAATCAGTCCTGTTGGACAATGAGCAAAACTTCCTGGCGATGGACAAGAGCTTCCGCCATGTAGATGGAAAGATCGAACTGGATTTTCGAGCTGAAATCATTCGTTTGAAAAGGGAAGCTGTAAAGGCGTGACCGACAGACAGCCAATGTTT
>JAHFBI010000082.1 GCA_023250095.1 Candidatus Melainabacteria bacterium | reverse complement strand
CTTGAAGTTCGGCTTCAGCTCAGAATGATCGCTTATCTGTTGTGCCGATAAGAAGAAAGATTCTATCTCTTGAAGCCCAGAGTGCACATCCGAGACCACAGCATAAACCTCGGTACGATTGCAGGTGGAAAGCACTGCCGCTTCTTTGACGTGCGGAAGCCGAGCCAGCGCATGCAATGCATGCGCCAGGCAATAAGCAGGAATGACAAAACGCTCACGGATAGCCAGTGGCGTGGAGTGATAGTTGAGCCCGAGCACGACCAGATGGTTGAAACTTGCTGCCTCTGGTGAGCGTTTTCCCTGGATCCAGTGATTCGGTCCGGTGAGCTTCACGATGTCTCCTGAGATTTCCTCGCCAGCGCTCCGTTATCTTTATGGATGAGCCGCTGTGGTGAGGACTTTCACTTAAACGTATCGGATCAGACAGTTCCCGTTATATTTCATTGCCGCAAATTATAGCGACTCTGCCTGCAATAAAGGACCAGAACATAAGCAGCGTAAATATTCCGCAAACTGATGTGGCCCATTATCCAGCTCCGCCGTGCACTCTCACACCATCCTCAGGGCTGATTTTTCTCCCCCCTGCCTAGTCCCCCGCAAATGGAAATTTTCTTCATCTGCGCCAGCCCCCTGCACATTCCCGACGTGACTCATTGTCTGCAAGCAGCCGGTAAGCAACCCGGGCGTGCCACCGCTCAAGCCTGCCTGACAGCTCCGGGTGCAATCTCGCCGCCAGCCACCACAGCCCATCCAGAACCCGCACAGTCGGGCGAGAAAGGCTGTCGTTGACCTGGCAGGGCAAGAAGTAAAGACGGTCGTTCTTCACAGCTGCAAGATTGGTCCACGGTGCCTGATGCCAGAAAGACTGCCCTCTTGCCTCAGGCGGCATGATGACTACATCCGGATGCAAAAGAAGCAGTCGCTCCTCGTTGAAGTGAGGATAAGAGGACTTGAGATCAGAGGCGATGTTGATGCCACCAGCGACGGTGACAGCTCCGTCAAGAAAGCTGCCTGCTCCGGCAGTCAACAGCGGGCTTGGCCAGACGCAAAAGAAAACACGGGGACGCTCAGCGGTAGACCCTGTGATCCCAGTCAGCTCCTCCATTGCTTGCCGAAAGTCCCCAGCCAGTTGAGCGGCTTTGCCCTCACAGCCGGTGAGCGCACCCAGCAACCTGATATTGTCGGGTATGCTGGCGAGTTTTTCATTGTTGAGGATATAGACGGCAAAGCCTTGTTTCTTCAAGATCGAGGCCAGCGCCTCCTGACCACTCACAAGGAAGATAGCCTCGGGAGCCAGGCGGCAAAGGCGCTCCAGATTAATGGATATGAAGCTGCCCACTTTCTCTTTCAACTTTGCCGCCGCCGGATAATCGCACATCGTCGAAACGCCGACCAGCTTGTCCTGAGCGCCGATTGCATAAATGAGCTCGGTGTTCGACGGGGCCAACGAGACAATGCGGTGCAGTATCCCCGGCGGACAAGTCTTGCCATGAGCGGATTTCGCCAGCCGCCAACTTACAGCAAAAGTAAGAAAAACACCAAGCAGAACACAAGATATCAAAGTCTTGATCCTGCTTCCCAGGCACATCAAAGAAAATAGGTTCGCCGGGCCACTGAGCATTTTCGAAGAAAGCAGGACATGTCTATCCCGTGCATTGCCTGCTGGAAGCTCCCCTTGAGATAGACTCACGTCTGGTCTCACTTCTTCAGCCACAGAACTACCTCCTCGGCGCGCTCTTCCACAGACACTGTCTTGATCGTCCATGTACGCTCTAGCAAACCAAAATCGAAGAGAGTCATGCGCACGATTCTATCGATTTGCTTCTGATAATCAGCCTCTGTCCAACGAAAAGCATCGTCTACCGCGGCAAACAGGGGGGGGATGTAGATTACGTGAGTGTAGCTGGTTGCCTGGCTGCAACAGAGCTCATAGTATGATTCGCTGTCATAAGTCATTGCCGAACAGATATTCCAGCGCTGCCATAGCACCCAGCAATCGATTGCCGAGCGATCCGATACGAAGCTCCCATGCTGCTCTTCAGCTTCCATTTGCCCTGACAGCACCTGTCGCTTGAATCCTTCTTGATCCCGGATATCGCCGATGCGGCTATAACCTCTCTCCTGACAGAGCTGCCGGGCCATCTCCGGAATCAAAGGAAGATCCAACTCCACAGACAGACGCTCGGCCAGGGTTGTCTTGCCGACTCCGCTGGCACCTGTAATCGCTATCCTTTTACCGCTCCGCACACTTGTCAACACAAACCCGCCCGACACCGTCCTCAGGTGGCGCAATCATTTTAGCGTCAGAGCCAGGGGTCTTGCTGTTGCCGGCAAGAATGGAACCAAAGTCCTTCAGAAAATTCGACCCAGCGCCGTCGCTGAGACCTTTTCTTGTGTCTGAGGGCCTAGCCCGAACAGGTATAAGGAAAACAAGTCTTGGCAAATAGTTCTGGAAGCCACCACGTCCGATGTCGAACCGGGGCTCGATACTCAACTGGCAGCGGTAGAACAGATGTTAGCAGGCGCAAGTTCGGTGGTAAGACCCGTCTTGCGCCTGCCTGGACAATCTTCTTTGGCAACCAGTTCTCAGACTGCATTGAGTCGGACTAGCCTTGTTTTGGCGTAGCTTCAATCATTTTGGCATCGGAGCCTGCGCCATTTTCTTTCTTGAGGACGGCGGCTATATCAATGCCTGTCAGTCCTTTCACCATCGTCAGGCTCTGAGCAGCGATATTGAGAACATCGCTGGTAATGCGGCTGGCACCGCCACCTTCGCCGCCACTGGACAACACCGTCATCTGCCCGATCTTAGTCAACGGGCTGGCGGCAGCATTCACCAGGTCAGGCAGCTTTTCAATGATCATCGATGCCATGGCAGCTTCGTTATACATCTTGAAAGCTTCTGCCTTCTTGGCCATTGCTTCAGCTTCTGCCTGTCCTTTGGCAGCAATGACTGCCGCTTCGGCCAGACCTTGAGCTTTGGCAGCATCAGCTTGAGCCAGACCGGTAGCCTTAATGGCATCAGCCTCAGCCAGGGCTTTCAAACGCGTAGCTTCAGCTTCACCTCCTGCGCGCAATCTGGCAGCGTCCGAGTCAGCCTGAGCAAGAATTTTGCGCTTCTCTTGCTCGGCCTGGGCATAAATCCTTACTTTGCTCTGTTCGGCCTCGGCCGGCTTGGTCACTTCCGCCTCCAGCTCAACGGCACGCTTCTGGACTTCGACAGTCTGCAACTCGACGGCCTTTTGCGATTCGACAATCTTGATCTTCTGCGTTTCTTCGATGAGCTTCTGTTGCGTCTGAGCTTTGACAATATCGTATGCCAAATCCGACGCCGCTTTCTTTTGGGAAACTTCCGCCAGATAAACGGCTTGATTGACCTGGAAAGCTTTCTGAGCCTCAGCCACGTGCGTGTCGGCCAACAATTTTGCTTTGGCGCCTTCTTCGGCAGCTTGAGCCTGGGCTATTTGTGAGTCCCTCTGCGCCGCCGCCTGGGCAATTTGCGTCTCCCTGGCAGCCATGGCCACCCCGATATCGGCTTCCTTCTTGGCTTCGGCTGTGCGCTTGCGTCCCAGTGCCTCCAGGTAGCCAACGTTGTCTTTGATTTCTTTGATTGTGAAAGAGACAACTGTCAGACCCATTTTCTTCAGGTCGACAATGGATACTTCCTGCACTTTCTGGGCGAAATTGTCGAAGTTCTGAATCAACTCTTCCACATCCAGTGTTCCGAGGATCGCTCTCAGGTGTCCGACCAGGGTTTCATGAGCTATGCCGGCAATTTCTTCGTCGCTCTTGCCGAGGAATTGCTCGGCAGCCGTGGCAATCGATTCATCATCGCCACGAACTTTGACCTGAGCGACCCCTTCGACAAAGATAGGCACGCCGTTCTTGGTGATAATCGGGGCCTGCGACCGCACTTCGATGGTCATGACTTCCAGGCTGAGAAAGGAGCGCTGCTGCAAGAGCGGCAGGACGACATCGCCTCCACCCTTGACTATCTTGAATTCATTTCCAGCATGGCGGCAACCCCAGCCAGAAATCAGCATTGCCTGGTTTGGTCCGCACTTCTGATAAAGACTCGCCAGCACGGAACCGAGAATCGTCAGGAATATCAGGGCACCGATTCCCAGCACAATCATCTCGATGGACATATTGAAATCTCCCCTCAGTTTTTGACCGGACGCCACTTCTTTACCCATGCCACAACACAGGACAAATCTATCCCCGCAAGGGGAAAAATGAGACATGGATACCGTGCATCTATCCTATCCTCTTGGAAGGCGGCAAGAATCAAGCTCTGGGATCAGGCTTTCCCTGCGGAGCACTCTGCAAGATTCTCCCTGACTCTCCTCCGTCATCGAAAGGCTCGACATAAAATATTCCGTCGCGGATGTCAGCAATGATGACCCTTGCCGACCCGGCCAAACTGACACCTTCGAGCTGGTTGCGAGCCGGAGCCGTATGCCTGACGCTGCCAACGAGATAAGTAATTTCACCCGTTCGCCCCTGAGGTATCGATACTGTGACGTCGGCAGGCGTCCCGATCATATCTTCCTCACGAAAGTTAGTCGAGCTGTGCAGTTTGCGAGTTACCCAGCCCATCGCCCCTGAGAGCATCCGGTTGCCGATATAACCAAATATGATGGCAGGAACCAGGCTGAGATCTCCCAATGCTGGAAACGTTCTCTTGATCACCAGTCCGGTTGCGCCGAAACAGAATAAGAAAGTAGCAATAGTAGTCGGACTGAGCAGCTTCAAGATAAACATGAGCGGGCTGCTGCCTGTCCTGGCTCCCTGCATCAAGCCACCACTTTTAATGGCAGCTACTGTAGCCCGCCCTAAGGCTTGCGGGCTGTCGGCTCCACCAAAATCACCACCTCCGGCGTCGCCGCTGTCGACTCCACCAAAATCACCGCCTCCGGCGTCGCCGCTGTCGACTCCACCAAAATCACCACCTCCGGCGCCGCCGCTGTCGACTCCACCAAAATCACCACCTCCGGCATCACCGCTGACGGCTCCCGTGTCAACGCCCCCGTCATTGTCCATCTGCCCGATCACGAAGCCGGCAGTGACAAAAAGAAAGCCGACTGAAGCGGCGACAATATAAAACTGATCTACAAGCGGCAACATAATGTCAATTTGCAGTTGGCTGGTCAGGACGAGCTTGCGGCTGGTTCAACGATTGTTCAGCCTTTTCGGGCAACTCCTGCAGGTGAGTATCAAAAAGCGCCCCTTCGTCCATCCAGGGCTCAACATACAGTACGTCTCCTTCTGTTATCTCGGAGATCATAACTTTAGCTCCGGCTTTCAAACTGACTCCCGAGCCTACAGACTTTGCCGGCGCTGTGTACCTTTTCCCTCCCACGACATAGGTTATTTCGCCCATGTGCCCATCCCGGATGGCCGTGCTAACCTCCGCCTCCCAGCCAATCAGATCGTTGAGGCTGAAGTTGGTAGATGAGCTTAATTTGGACATGATCCAGCCCATAGCCGAAAGAGTCCAACTAGTAAAGAGAAACCCGACCACAACAGCCGGTGCTATCGTCCACTCCACCGGTACAGGCAGAAGACGCCAGCAAATGATCCCGACAAAGCCGAACCACCACATAAAGGTAGCCAGGGTCGTCGGATTGAAGATGCTGAATATAACCATGGCTGGATTTTGCGAAACCGGAGCGAGAGTCGTCTGCCCCTCGACCATTTCATTGCTGGCTACTTGTCCGGAGCGTCCAGATGCTCCGGTGTGCCCGGCTCCTGCCGCATGCCCGGCTCCTGCCGCGTGCCCGGCCCCTGCCGCGTGCCCGGCTCCTGCCGCATGCCCGGCTCCTGCCGCGTGCCCGGCTCCTGCCGCATGCCCGGCTCCTGCCGCGTGCCCGGCTCCACCCCCGGCAATGCGCGGTCCGGCAAGATGCCCGGCTCCTGCCCCATGCCCGGCTCCACCCCCGGCAATGCGCGGCCCGGCAACATGACCCGGCGCATGACCGATGTGACCGCCGTGCCCGTGTCCTCCTCTGGCGAATCCACCCATGACAAGCCCGAGGGACACAAAGACAAAGCCAACGGCGGCGCTGATAATGTATGTTTCGCCGACTAACGGTAGCGCTGACATTTATTCTTTTTCTCTTCCATGAACCAGCGTATGCTGGATCTGCTCAAAAGATACCCTTTTCCACTACAAGATAAACATAAAAACGGCCGTTTGAGAGATGGATGCAGCCTGAAAAATGCCACTTCAACGATAATGTAAAAGAGCACCGTCAAGTGGTAATAGTTACGTGGAAATAGCGCTGGCACACACAAATATGGATTTTGATTCGCTGGCGGCTCAGTATGGGCTGACAAAGCTCCATCCAGCGCTGAAAATGGTGCCTGGTTATCCGTTGCAGGGCAACATTCGCAATTTTCTCTCCCTTTACAGGGACAGCCTGCCTCTGTCCGACCTGAATTACCTCGACCTGACGAGAATCAAACACATTTTCCTTGTCGACTGCCAGCACTTGGAGCGACTTGACGAACTGGCCCGCGGGCTGATCAAGGGTCCGGACGCTCACTGCACTTACACAATTTACGATCATCATCAACTCGATCCCGCCGGACTTGGCCCCGGCGCCAGAGCGGATTCAATCATCGCTCCCGTCGGCTCCTCCACGACACTGGTGGTCGATGAAATACGTCAGAAAGAAATAAAGCTCACAGCCTTCGAAGCAACTCTTCTTGCAATCGGCATTTACGAGGATACCGGCTGTCTGACATACAGCGGCACTTGCGACCTTGATGCCGCCTGTGTGTCCTTTCTGCTCAAACAGGGAGCGGACCTGTCGCAAGTGAATAACTTCATCAACCCCAAGCTCACAGCCGAGCAAAATGAATTGTTCGAAAGGCTCACTCAGCACTCACGAACAATTTCTATCTCTGGTATCAAAGTGATAATAGCTCACGCCAGTTGCCCCCGTTACATCGAGGGGCTCGCAACGATGACCAGAAGACTGCTCGAACTTACTTCCTCTGATGCAGCCATTGCCGTGGTACATATGCGAGACCGCGTTCACATCGTCGGACGCAGTGACACTCAGGCAATTAATGTGCGTCACCTCGCATTGGAATTCGGGGGCGACGGGCATCCGGGCGCAGCGTCGGCAGTCAGCAGGCACCGCTCAGTCGGCGAGGTGCTGCAACGCGTCGAGGACCTTTTGAAAGCAAACATCGAGCCGGAGCGCGTAGCTGCCGATATCATGACCTCTCCTGTCAGGACTATCCGCACTGATACCAGCATGGATGAAGCCAGCCGCATCATGTTGCGCTACGGGCAGGATGGACTTGTCGTAGTCGAAGGAACGGCCGTCGTCGGAATCGTCTCGCGGCGCGACATAGACAAAGCTGCCCACCATAAGCTAAGCCATGCGCCAGTACGTGGATTCATGAGCCGCCCGGTGATAAGCATCCGGGAAGAGACTCCTTTGAGCCAGATCCAGCACCTGATGGTCAAAGAAGATATAGGACGCTTGCCTGTGCTCGACAAACAGCTGCATTTGAAAGGCATTGTCAGTCGCAAAGACGTCCTCAAGACTCTTTACGGCGCCCTGCCCGAAGAGAAAGAAAGCGAACAAAAACGTTTTATCGAGAAGCGCTGCCTCCATCTGAAAGAAAGACTCGAAAGCCTGGACGAGCCCACTCGCTGGCTATTCAAAGAAATTGGTCGGGTGGCAGCGGCTAAAAACATGGTGGCGTATGCGGTGGGTGGTTGCGTCCGAGATCTCTTTCTCGATCGTGCCAATTTCGATCTTGATTTTGTGGTGGAAGGCTCGGCACTCGACCTAGCCGATGCACTGGAATCCGCCTATCCATCGCGCTTTCAAGTAGCGGCCAAGCATGATCGTTTTCAAACTGCGACTTTGATTTTTCAAGGAGCGATAAAACGCGAGGTAGATCTCTCCACTGCCCGGACGGAGTTCTATGAATTTCCGGCGGCTTTGCCAACAGTGGAAGCTTCTGTCCTTGAGCAAGATCTTTTCCGGCGCGACTTCACCATCAACGCGCTGGCCATCTGCCTCAGCCCGGCTAATTTTGGCGAAGTCGAGGACTTCTTTAACGGCATTTCAGACCTGGAAGCCGGAGCAATAAGAATCCTTCATCCCTTCAGCTTCATAGAGGATCCCACCCGCATAGTACGTGCAGCACGCTTTGCCTCACGACTTGGCTTTAACATCGAGCCTGAAACGAAACAGCAAGCCGAAAGAGCAATCGGCATGGGCATATTCGACAACCTGGGCGGTTTCCGGCTGAAAGAAGAGTTGAAGCTGATACTCATGTCGCCGGAGCGACTGCAGGCTCTGGATCTGCTCAACAGCCTGGGAGGAGACCTCCGTTATCTGGCCACGGAGCTGGTTTACGACCACCGTACACGTATTGTTCTGCGCCGGGCGGAGAGGTTACTGCGCCGTTACAAGCTCCGACGCGAATGGATAGTCTATCTGGGACTGCTTCTGTCCAGGTTGAAAGCTCCTGATCTCAGTGCCACCATGGACAGACTTTTCGTGAGCAATGAGGATAAGGAATCTATTGCCGCTGGCATAGAACTACCACAGCAATTCGGGACACTGCGGGAGATGCCCTCGCGCAAACACATATACGCCCAGCTTCAGGGACATTCGGAACCCACTCTGGCCATCGCCGCCTGCCTGGCTGCGCCTGGCTCGTCACTCCGACGCTCAATCAAGCTCTACCTCGAGGAGTTGCGCAATGTGCGCGTGTCCGTTTCTGGAAACGATCTACTCAAGATGGGATTTCCGCAGGGTCCTCAGATAAAGGAGGCCCTGTGCCGACTGCAGGAAGAAAGACTTGATGGAAACATCTCCTGTCAAGAAGACGAAATAGCCTTTATCCGCAACACGTACCCGGACTACTGCCAGGCAATAAGTCCCTGAAATCTTGCACAATTAGACAGTTGGCAGGTTGTCAAGATCGTGCCACAATGTTTTTCTTATGTACTAAACAGATGGTTCGCTCTTGCATGCCACATTAACCGGGTGAAAACCTTAGATGTAGACTGCTGCTGAAATTTAAACCGATATCGGTTTAAATTTCCTCCGGAGAAATCTTTCAGATTTAATCTGTGGACTTCTCCAGCGAATTTCCTGATAGCGCCTTTGGGCAGGCGCTATCAGACTCAACCTGGCGGGCGGACATCCTGCTGCCAGAGCTGTTTCTAAACATATGAGGATTCGGTTGCCAGGCTTGTCGAGAAGCTTTCATTCAGACCCGGGGGTGGGTTGGAATGGTCGAATCCAAAGACAAAGTTGAACAAAGATCTTTCCTCCCGGCAGAAAACGACGCTTCTGAGCGTTTTGCCAACGAAGTGACAGACAGCATTACGGCGCAACGCACAACAGCACAGACCGCCAGTGATTCATCTCAAAGCGCGCTGGTATTCACGCCGCTTACCGAGCTGTCAGGGCCGCTGCAGCACACGGGAAATCCTGCCGGCTCGGACCAGAACAGCGACAGCCGCGCACATGGAAATACAGAGGAACAACCCCGTACCCCGCCCGGGACTCAAGACCAGACACTGCCCACTCAGCCTAGGCCGGCAAGCCGCAGACAGCCGCCGAATCAGACCGTGCAGACACCGCCTCGCTCCAGTGAGCGGACGGGATCAAGCCCTCTGCCTCAATCCGTTCCTCAAGACCAGGCAGTTCATACTCAGCAGCTTCCAGAAAACAATAGACACCAGCCAGGCTTTGCCCCTGAGACAGTCCCTGGAGTTGCTTGTCGAGACGCCGCTCCATTAAGGCCCCAGTCCGGATTTCTTTCTTCTCTGTTTGACATGCCTCCGCCTACTTCCCAGCCGCTCAATGGCGACTTACGTGCCAGCTCCCACAACTCTGCCAGGCACGACGGCAAGAGGGATGAAAACTCAGACAGCACGACCCATAGCCTGCCGCCAAACTGGAGTTCTGTCGGCACATCCGGCGAGCCAAAAATCACTACATACAGTCAGGCTCTACCCGACATCGTCACAAGACCAGAGAATACCTGCCCGCCAGCAATACCGGAAGGTCCGCGAAGAAGCTTCAACCCCTTCCTGGAGCAGCCGTCACTGCCATCGGCAGGCAGCAGCGGCTCACTCGGAACAAACGGGACGGAAGGCTTCGTGCCTCTGCTGCAGAGAGGCGGAACAACCTCCATCGGTGCTGCTGCTCAGATACTGTCTCTAGCCTCTTGTGGCACGAACCTGCCCCCACAAGAAGGATTCAGACCGAACCCTCTCGTCGGCTCCGGTGACACCTCGGCCCAGCCCCCACACGAATTACTCCACTCCCTGGCAACTCTCAACCTGCAGGACGTGCCCGCATGTACGAGATTGCCCAATCCGGACAAACCAACCGACGGCTCAGGCTTACAGCCTCTCTTAGCGGCACTCAATAACCTGGACATGCCGCTTTCCATGAGATCCCCCAATCCGGACAAACCAACCGACGGCTCAGGCTTACAGCCCGGGCAGGATTTTCAGCGGCGCGGTCCGTCCTTGCTATCCAATCTCCCAGGCGAGGACGTTTCTCTGACACCTAGAAACGGACGTGACCCATCCGTTTCACCGGTGGACAACGGTGTCCCTGGCAATCAAACACCTTCTCAACTATCTGGAGTTTATCGGCAAGGGGGAGACACAGGCAGCAGCGGTGGGGGCTCGGGATCGACAGCCCCCTCGCGCGAAATTAACGAGATAAGATACGCGTTGAATGCAAGCCCGGGCGAGCAGGCACCAGGATCCAGAGCTGAGAGAGTCGATAGCCTCACAAGCATTCAGAATCTAAGCAAGAAAGCCTTCGACGAGGAAAATCTCCAGATTGCGCTTCGCCACTATGCCGGTCCAGGCACGCGCCCCGAAGCGCAGGAAAGCTCCGGCAACGAGTCTGCGCTTGCCTTCCGCAGATTCTTGCAGTCCGGGGAGCTGCCTAAGCTCAGTTTGACACAGGACGCGGCAGACAGCCTATCTTCCAGGGCGGCAGGAAAGGGTCTTTGTCCTGACTTCCTGCCAAGCAGCGCATCGAGAGCCGGTGGCGATTTGCTCAAAGAAACCAGCGGCGAAGTATCTGTTCGATCCGATTTTCTGAAAGGAAAGTTTGCCGACGTCATTCGTTCGATCTCAGGTGGCTCCCCTGATGGAATCGTCGCTGTCCGGTTCCTGGACGGCAAGGCAATACTCACTTCGGAAGGGAAGATCCTTGTCGGCGAGGACGGCAAGCCATTGATTGGATCCGATGGCAAACCTCTGACAGGAAGCGATCGCCGGATAGATCTTGCAGAAACAGCACAATCTATCCGCCGACAGGATCACTCCGGCAAGAATGGAGAAGACGCGGCACAAACCCCAGGTCACACTATACTCGGTATGGCACTGGGATTGCCGGGCGACCCTGGCGATTCATCCTCTGGCAAGCCGACAGACGCAGATGGAGAAGAAAGCGAGGGCGAGGGAGATGAGGACGGACAGGCAACAGCCGACAAACGGTCCGGCAAGCAGCGCACGGAAGAGAACCTGGAAGAAGAGGACAATGATGCCCCGATAAACGCAGCTCTTGCCACCGCTGGCAAGAAGAGCGCCACCAAGGGAAACAAAGACGGCAGCGGTAAAACAACGGAGCAGGCACAGCCTGAGCGCCGCGTCAAGCATGTGGTGAAAGAAGGAGAAACCCTTGAATCGATTGCCCGCGACCGCCTCGGCAACTCCGGCTTTGCTCCCTTGATTCTCACCATCAATCGCGGCTCAATCCATTTCAAGGATGAAAATGGCAAACAAGTGCCGGCTTTGCGGACAGGGCAGATCCTCTGGCTGCCAACCGGGACAGAAATGACTATTCACAGAGGAACTTATTTTGGCAGCTCGAAAAACAGAAAGTACACTTTCAGCTCGAAAATCTTACAAGAAATCGAAGGCCCGTCCGCACAGCCAAATTTCCACCCGCCGGCGCTGGCAATTGTAGACGAACAAGGAGCAGCCCCGCCTGTCAATTCGCCCGAAGCCGCCCCGGCAGACAATCAAAGCTCGGACGGGACAGAAAACCGGCGGCGACTTCATCGCGTCAGACTCGGCGAGACCCTGCGTTCGATAGCTTTGAGAGATCCCCTGATGTCCGAAGCCGGATTCTGGCCGCTTCTGGCGACTCTCAACGATCTTCCCGTGTACCAAGACGAGACGGGACAGACGGTACCCGTTCCCAGGAGGGGCAGCACTCTCAAATTGCCCACTCAATCCGAAGTCGAAGCCTTCAGACAATCAGCCATTCAGGACAATCCTGCAGGCGGGATAAGAATATTTTCTGCCAGCTGCCGGCTCGTCAGCGCTGACAGAGGCGACGAGCCGGCTTTCTGCGTGCGCTTGCAGTTGAACGTAAACAATATCTGGCTAACGATAGCAGCCTACGAACTGAAAGACGGGCGGGCTGCTCGCTACCAGTGGAACCGCCGAGGAAAACTGGATGTTTTTCCAATCAACCTGCCGCCCACCGTCGTCCGGCAAATGGCTGCCGAAGATTTCGCACGCAACTGGCAGTCACTTGCCGTAGGTTTCCTTTGCCAGAAACATGCATCAGGCTGACGCCGGTCAGAATTTCACAAACCAATAAATCAAAGCAAGCCTTAACCTGTCCTTAAACAGGTAACAGGCATCATAAGATGCCACTGAAAGCACCTCCGTCGGCAGAAGACTCACCTCCAACAACTCTCATGACTTCTTTCCTCTTTCTTCTTCTTTGCCTGACGCTCCTGTCGGCCACCCTGATGTCCACAGTGTCCGACGAGCTGAGCCATCTGGGGCTTACCCTTTTCGATAACTTCCACGTGGCGGTCCTCAGCCGGGTTCTAGCCAGGACGACAGGCGACAGGCTCAATTCCTCCGGGGAATGAGGACAGTCACCGCATCCGCTACCACTTCAACGTGCATCGGAGTGGTGCCGCAAGCATCGCCATCGATACTGGCCGTCACTTTAGTATAAACAGGCGGCTCTTCATCGAGCTTGCCCTTGAGCGCGCTGCGGATATTGTGCGCCAGTGTCTGCAATTTTGATAGCGGGCTTGGCACAGGAGCCACTTCCAGATCGACCGCCTGTACTTTGCGAATATAGTACGAGGCTTCCCCCCCGACAAAGCCCCCGGTGAAGCGAAACCCCAGCTGCAAGTAATCGGCGAACTCCTCTGGATTCAGTATGCAAAGATCGAGAAGACCGTCATTCGTCAGGGCCGTATCTGATAAAGTTCCGACACCGAGATCTGCGACATTGGTCACAAAAACTCCCGAGGCAATGACATGAAAATCATCGCTGCCGGTGCGCACATGGAACACCACAGGTGGTGCGGCAATGTTCTGTATGATGGAACCTACATAAGCCAGCATCTTAAAGTTGGCTTTTTCCCGGGCTGACGGGCTGATAATCGCGTCCGAGATCGGTCCTGCACCTGCGGCCACGCAAAAATACTCGCCGTTCATTCTTCCGAGATCTATGCGACTGGCGACCCCAGTCAATATAATTTCCAGCGCACGCTCAAGAGGATCGGTCAGGATATTTTCTTCATAAATCCCCAGATTGCGTGCCAGCTGGTTGCCTGTGCCGAGCGGCACGATGCCGACAGGCACGTGAGAGCCGGCATCCGACAGGGCACCCAACACCAGGCGCAACGTGCCATCGCCACCGGCGGCGACAATTAAATCGAATTCTCCGTCAAGCCCGCAGAAAATATCACGTCCACTCAGACCAGGAACAGTCGGACGCACCGTGACAACCGCCTTAAATTGTTCACACAGTTTATGTACGATCGTTCCCAGACACATATCGATGTCAACAGTCATCCCGGCTGTCGGATTGTAGATGACAAGAGCTTTCTTGAGCCTGGATTCAGAAGCCATGGGCGCTTGAGGAAGCAAAGAAGATTTTCAAGTGAGAGCAAATTCCTTGAGGCAATTACATTTTGGCAGTAGAATCCCTCAGCGTGCCTTGGGAACTGAATCGAACCAAATTTGGAACAAAGGAAGGCACACGGCGTCAAACAGGACAACAATATTCTTTCATCCCCCAAGTGAGACATGCATGAATTATTGGGATTTTTCTTGCATGCATGCGTGAGCGGGTTGACAGTTAACTGGAATTCAGTATTGTAGTCGAAGCTGTGGACCAGAGGCAGAAGGTCTATATAGAAAGGTGGGAGCCCTGTGATCAGCAAATCAAGCAAAATAGTTATTCTGGCGCTTGTTCTCAGCAGCTATTCGCCCATCAGTCCAGTCAACCTGGCTCCTCCGGCACTGGCGAAAGCCGATCAGCAAAGCGCCACCACGCCCCCGGATGTGCTTGAAGAGCAAATCAACAACAAGTCTTATCAAGTAAGCAAGATGCTTGTCCGCTGTCGTCCCGAGCAAATCTGGCAGATTCTCAGCGACTACAATTCCGCTCCGTCCATTTTTCACACTCTAAAGAAATGCCAGCTTCTGGCGGACAAGGGCTCGACAAAGCTGATGCATCACGAAATCCGCCCATCCGGTCTGATGGCAACATTCCACTACGACCTGGAAGTCAAGGAGACAGGACACCGCATGCTGGAGTGGCATCGAGTGAATGGAGATTTCAAGGAAGTCGAAGGATTCTGGAAGCTAGAACCGGCTGACGCTGGGCGCAGCACGCTGGTCACTTACGCCAGTTATGTAAACGGCGGTATCTTCATGCCTCAAGCGCTCATCAAGCGCCAGTTCCGTATTGATATGCCAGCTGTAATGATGGCCCTGAAAAACCAGGCTGAGACCACCACGCAAATAGCCGCCCGCCGCACCGAAGGCATTCGCACCCCCTGACCTCTTTTCAACCGCAAAGCAAAAGCGCTTAGGGCAACTCAACAATGTTGTCCCCGGATACCAACGCCAGTTCTGACTTTGCTAGAATGAAAGACCTTGAGGAGAGGTACCGAAGCGGTCATAACGGCGCCGCCTCGAAAGCGGATGGGCGCAAGCCACGTGGGTTCGAATCCCACCCTCTCCGTTCATTGAGTGCTCCGCCGTATGCTTATGACAGCTGGAGCCACCTGTGACAGGTTGAGCTGGCGATCCCGCTGGGCTGATGTCTGCGGCAACCTTTCACGGGCGATACACCCGGGCTCGAGCAAGATCCACCAACATCACGCTCAGCTCCACGGACTGCAAGAGGCTATGGCGGAAAGCACGGGAGCGCGCTAGAAAAGCAGGCTATGAAAGTAGGAATAATCGGGCTGCCTGGATCGGGCAAAACAACAGTCTTCAACGCAATAACCGGCGCCAATGCAGAAGTACACGCCTTTTCCGGAGCCGCTGGCGCCGAGCCGAACCTGGGCATTGTGCCAGTGCCCGACGAGCGGCAAAACTGGCTTTCGGCTCTCTACAAGCCGAAGAAGACAACCTTCGCCACGGTAGAAATTGTGGATGTCGCCGGCATGGTGCCCGGGCAGTCCAAGAAAGACGGGTTCAGCCCTCAACTCATCCAGCATTTGCGCCAGGTCGATGCCCTTGTCCACGTGGTGCGCTCCTTTACCGATCCTGCAATCCCGCACCCTGACGGCAGCGTGGACCCGCTCAGAGACGCAGAAATCATGGAGCTGGAGCTGATCCTCGCCGATCTGTCCGTAGTGGAGAAGCGCCTCGAAAAGCTCGATCAGGAAATTCAGCGCAAAAAAG
This sequence comes from Candidatus Melainabacteria bacterium, assembly GCA_023250095.1. GTDB lineage: Bacteria > Cyanobacteriota > Vampirovibrionia > Obscuribacterales > Obscuribacteraceae > JAHFBI01. The sequence continues at coordinate 1,061 of JAHFBI010000082.1, read as the reverse complement.
GTCCGGAGCTCACGACGGCCGAAGCCGAAAAAGAGATCCTCGCCAGAGTCAAAGAGCTTCTCACCAATGAAACACCGCTCAGACAAGTCACGCTCTCGGAAGAGGAACTCAAAATCGTCCGCGGCTACACGTTCCTGTCCCAGAAACCCTTGCTTCTCGTTGCCAACATAGACGAAGGTGAAATCGGCAAGACCGACTCAGCGACGCTGACCAGGCTTTCTCCTTTCGCGACAGCCAAAGGCGCGCCGCTTCTGGCGTTTTGCGCCAAGACGGAGATGGAAATAGCCCAGCTCGATGAATCTGAACGCGTGGATTTTCTCAGCGCTCTCGGCATAGAAGAATCCGGGCGTGACAGGCTCGTGAAAGCAGCCTACCAGTTATTGAATGTGATCCCGTTTTTTACGGTCGGGGAAGACGAAGTGAAGGCCTGGACGATCACGGCAGGAACGCCCGCTCAGGAAGCCGCGCGCAAAATCCACTCTGATATCGCCCGCGGTTTCATCCGAGCAGAAGTAGCCGCCTTCGACGCTCTCAAAGAATGCGGCTCATGGCACAACGCCAAAGAGAAAGGACTCGTCCGGCTCGAGGGCAAGGAATATGTGGTGGCAAACGGCGACTGCATAAATTTCCGCTTTGCTGTTTGACTTCCAAACACCAGACCTCCCCCAGATTGACTTGGGTCGGTGCTATGCTAGTCGATCAAGCAAAAATCCCCGCGCGATTTGCCAAGAAGCAAACTTCCTGCGATTTCCGGGTATGAAATTTCTAGCGGAAATTGCTTCCGAGGATCTAAATGCGCAACCTTTCCAGAGCTCACAGACTGCCAGATCTGCCGAAAGCGCCGACGCGAGAGGATATCGCCTGCATCATGCAATCCGCGCAGAAATCTGATAACCGCCCGGTCACCGCAAAGTGGATCGTGCGCATCGGCAACGACGAGCTCATGTACTGGCTGCAAGCTTTCTGCGGCAGTCCGCCTCAGGAGCGACTCCTTACTGCCAGGCAGGATACCACTACTCGCGGCGAACCCCAGTGGACGCTCATCCAAGGACCCGCGCCGG
>JAHFBI010000382.1 GCA_023250095.1 Candidatus Melainabacteria bacterium | reverse complement strand
TTTTCCTTCTTTTTTGGAAGGCTGTCTTCCAGAAGTAGACTTTCGCCTTTTTTGTATATAAATAAGGATTAGCAAGCTTAAATCTGCAAGAAAACGCGGTTGTCAATATTGATCTCTGGTTAATCCCTGCTAAGATTCTTTGCGAAAAACGGGTGGGCCCGTAATTCCAGTTGCTGAAAGGTCTGAGACAGGATCCCAAGGCATCTGTGAGCAGTTAAGTGTTGAGAGGTCCTGATGACAAGGGTTTTGACTGAATCCCCTGTTCCGCTGGAGAGCCTTGACGACCATCTAAAAGCTCTCCTGCGCCTGAAATTGCGGGAATTTGTACATTTGAGCCCCTGGTTCAAGAATATTCCGTCGATCGATCCGCTCCTTTATTCGAGCTCTTACCAGAAAACAACCAGTTGGCACCGGGAGCAAGAGACTCAGTGCCCGAACCGCAAACCGGCAAGCCTTGCCAGGGCGCGCCATGCGCGTCCGGCGTCCAATATGCACAACCTGTATTGAACAAGCAGAAGTCGGCAGCCCGACCTGAAAGCTAGCCAGGCAACAGCTCGGGGTCAGGTACTGCTTCTGCCGAAAAGGACAAGCCAGGCTTTCGCCTGGCCCGGCTTCCTGTTATGGTCGGGACGAGAGGATTCGAACCTCCGGCCTCACCCACCCCAAAGGTGCGCGCTACCCCTGCGCCACGTCCCGCAGTCCACCAATATTATAAAGTCTGCCGCGCCAAATCGCGACCTTGTTGTCAGGAACACGGCTTTGAGCTTGGTATGATTGAGGCTATCCTCAGGCAGCCGGCAGCAAATTCACAAGACCTTGGAAATCGACCTCAATCAGCTTTTCCCTTTCAAACTGGATGACTTCCAGCTTGAAGCCATCGCTTCCTTGAAGGAAGGCAACAGTGTCGTCGTTTGCGCTCCCACCGGCTCCGGCAAAACGGTGATTGCCGAATACGCCGTAGAGCTCGCGCTTGCCCGGGGAAAGCGATGTTTCTATACCACTCCTTTGAAGGCCCTTTCCAATCAAAAGCTCTATGACCTGCGGAAGAAGTATGGCGAACAGCAAGTGGGTCTTTTGACAGGCGATATCTCCATCAACCGCGACGCGCCTGTCGTCGTGATGACCACTGAAGTTTTTCGCAACATGCTCTATGGCACCAGTTTCGGCGACGTGAACAAAAACCTGGCCAATGTCGCCTCCGTCATCCTCGATGAATGCCATTACATGAATGACGCCGAGCGCGGCACTGTCTGGGAAGAATCGATCATTTACGCACCCACGGAAATTCAGCTGGTGGCTCTTTCGGCTACAGTAGCCAATGCCGAAGACCTGACCGCCTGGATCTCCGAGACGCACGGGCCAACCGACCTCATCTCCTCAACTTTCCGCCCTGTGCCTCTGCGTTTTTATTATTTCGGCGGCAACCGGCTTTTCCCGTTGCTTGCCCAAGGCCGTGGTCTCAACAGTCAGCTCAAGACTTTGTTCGGCGGCAAGAGATACTCGGGCGGCGCCAGGCGGCGGCGCCAGGCAGGCGATGTTCCAGATCCGCAAATGGTGCTCCTCGAGCTGGCAAAAAAAAACATGCTGCCGGCAATTTATTTCCTCTTTTCACGACGGGGCTGTGAAGAGTCCATGCGCAAAGCACAGGGACTAAATTTGATCAACCAGCTCGAGCGGCAGCAACTGGAGAAATCCATAGCCGAGCTTGTCGGAGACAATCCCAATCTAAAGAATCACCCGCATCTTCCTTACCTATTAGAAGGTCTCTCCGTGCACCATGCTGGCATGCTGCCGAGCTGGAAAGGCGTCGTCGAAAAGCTCTTCCAGAAAGGGCTCTTGAAAGCCGTCTTTGCCACAGAGACTCTGGCGGCTGGCATAAATATGCCGGCACGCACAACTATCATCAGCTCCATATCGAAACGTGCTGACGAAGGGCACCGGTCTTTGACGGCTTCCGAATTCTTGCAAATGTCCGGGCGCGCTGGTCGCCGCGGCATGGACGAGGTAGGTCACGTAGTTGTTTTGAGCCATCCATTCGAGGCAGTGGAAGATGCCGCCAAGCTGGCCACAGCGCCGGCCGACCCGCTTTCCAGCCGCTTCACCCCTTCTTACGGCATGGTCCTCAACCTTTTGCAGCGCCACAGTGCCGAGCAAGCTAGAGATTTGCTCGAGCGCAGCTTCGGACAATACATGGTCAACAAAGAGCTCGATCCATGGTTTTTGCAAAAGATGATCTGGGAGCAGGAGCTGACAAAATTGTCGCAACCTCTCTGCCCGGCAGAGCAGGGTGACCTGCCTTCCTACCGGCGGCGCATGGAAACATGTCATGCCCGGCAAAAACAGCTGAGACAGACAGAGCGCGGGCTGTCTGTCCATCGACAGCGGCAAGAGCCAGCAGCCGGCGAGGATGTGCTCGTGTCGCTGCGTCAGGACATGAAGCAAGCACTGAGCGAAGCTTATGCCATGCCCTGCCACGGTTGCCCGGTCCAGAAACCCTGCAGCAAGCAAGGCGAGCGACTGAAACATTTGCAAGCAAGGATCAAAGAATTGAGCCGCCGCATCGACAGAGAAACTAACAAGCACTGGCGAACCTTCGAATCGCTGGCCAACATCTTGCGCCTGCAGGGCTATGTAAACGCCGACACGCCAACACATCTGGGACAGATGGCCGCTGCCATACGCGGTACCAACGAGCTGTTTTTGAGCGAAGTGGCCATAAGCAATATATGGAAAGGTCTGAGACCACCCGAATGTGCGGCCATCCTCACAGCTCTCGTCAGCGAAGAGACGCGCCTGGAAAATGCCCCGCCTGTGCCGGCGAGCCCGACAGTGGAAGTGGCTCTCTTGCGCACGCAAAAAATAGCCAGGCGCATCATTCAGCTGCAGCGCGAATTCAACATCGAAGTACCAGTGGAATTTTCTGCTTGCCTTTCCGGGCTCAGCCAGATGTGGGCGGAAGGAGCAAACTGGAACGACATCCGCCGAGTAAGCCTTCTTGATGAAGGAGACGTTGTGCGCACTCTGCGCCGCACGGTCGATCTCTGCCGCCAGTTCACGCGAGCCCCGAATTCCCCCAGGCAACTTGTCGATCTTTGCTTGGACACTGAAGTCTTGCTCGCCCGCGACGAAGTGCGCGAAGATTTTTAGGAAGTCATCTAGATCTATTGCTTTTTTTGGCTTGGGACAGGAGACCTGAGCTGTCCTGAGCCTGAAGCCCCAGCGCAGAGCTCAGAACCAGGCTAGCAGTGGCGGACAGAGCGTTCTTTCAGTTTGCATCTTCACCTTTGACTTGAGCTTGCTCCACGGAATCAATCAAGTATTTGCGTGTCCTGCCTGTAGCCGCCTTGTCCGCGACCGATAGTCCGGAAATCTTCAACAAGCTCAATCCCTTTCAAATACTTGACCATGGCAAAGCCAGCGCCGCTTTCCATACGCAGGCGCAGCGGCGCCCCGTGCGGCAAGGGCAGTGGCTGGCCGTCCAGCTCATATGCCAGGATGACAGACGAGCGGCAAGCATCATCCAGGCTCAGACAAGTGTAGTAGTCCTGACCCTGCTCATCGATTGTATAGGAGTGAAATACCAGATAACGAGCCGCCGGCAGCGGCCGGCAGTTCCGCAAAATCTCGGCGAGAGCAACCCCTGCCCACTTCCTGAGCTCGCCACCCCCTGGCGAGCAACAATGTTCACCCGTCAGGCTTTGTCTGGGCAAGACTTTGAGTTGACTGAGAGACAGTTCAGCAGGGCACTCCACCAGACCGTATATCTTGAGCCGCCAGGCAGCAAAGCCGTGGCGCGCAAGCTCCGAATATTCCCTCGAGCCTGGCGGCAGACCGCTGGTAAAGAAATATCGGCTCAGATCAAACTGGTGAGATGCAATCAGACGGTTGAACACAAGAGACAGGGTGCTTGCAATAAAGCCCGCCGTAAACTTCCGCACCTTTTCCGGCGCTCGATGAGAGGTCATTGTCGAAAGAACATTCAGCGCCACGACAGAGCCGACAAAGACAAGCCAGCTGAAGACGGCATGCTCGCCTCCCAGGCTCCCAGCCCCGAACCCGATTGCTTCCATGGCGCCTCTGAAGCCGGTGATGCACACCAGGCTGACGTGAATGATTGCAAAGACAAGATAGAGACACGCAAGCAAGAGATGCACGCGGCGCGCTCGTTGCGCGCCTCCGAACAACCGGGGCAACCAGGGACAGGCGCAAGAAATGGCCTCTGACATCGCGGCCCCCGAGACAATGGTCAGCGGTGCCATCAAAAAAACGGCGCCAGCGTATGCCAGCTGCT
>JAHFBI010000381.1 GCA_023250095.1 Candidatus Melainabacteria bacterium | reverse complement strand
TGACGACAATGGGCTTTACGCCGCTTGCCGGGGTGATGATGGGCAAACGCTGCGGCTCGGTAGATCCTTCTATCTTGCTTTATCTGCTTGAGCACGGCAAATATACTGTCGGCGAGCTTCAGGAAATCCTCAATCAGGAGTCCGGGCTGAAAGGTGTTTCCGGGCTGTCCGGCGATATGCGTGCCATCGAGCAGGCGGCTTCTCAGGGGCATGAACGCGCGAGGCTGGCTTTCAATATGTTTGTCTTAAGCCTCAAACAGCACATTGGCTCCTTGATCCCCCTGTTGGGCGGGCTGGACGCGCTTGTTTTTGCCGGCGGCATTGGCGAGAACTCGACTGCCGTGCGCAAAGAAGTCTGTCAGGCGCTGGGCTTTCTCGGCGTGGCTGTCGATGATGACAAGAACAAACACTCGTCCTTTGACCTGGATATTTCAGCAGAAGGAGCCAGTGTGAAGGTGCTTGTCGTGCACACTGCCGAGGACTGGGCCATTGCCGGCGAATGCTTCAGACATATGGCTTGAATTAAGTGTCCGCCCTTGAGGCGACATGTCTTACGCCATAGATCGCCCGACCGGACGATAAAGTCAAGTCGCTTGAGCGATGCAGGCAACTGCGCCAGCCGGAATAATTTTCTATGATGGTTCTAGATACAAAATGCCGGATAAAGCCAGAGATTCTCGACGGCACGAAATTTCCCAGGTGCAAGAAGGCAGGAGAAATGGACAGGGAAGCAGAAAAAAGACCGCCTACCGGCACTCGTCTCTGGTACGTGACTGTGACGGTCCTCTTAGTTTTTGTCGTGAGCGGGCTGCTTTCCACTGCTCAGGTCAGGACTATACCGTACAGCCAGTTCCTCAGTGCAGTCGAGCAAGGAGAGATAGACCGTGTAAGCATCAACCAGCAACAAATTAGCGGTGTTTTTTGCAAAGGTCAGTTGGCCGGCAAGCATTTCCTGACCAACCGGGTCGAGCCTGACCTGGCCCAGACTCTGTCTGCTCACAAAGTGACTTTTGAAGCGTCTCCTGCAGACAATTTTTTTAGCTCGCTTTTCTATTGGATTATCTCTGCGGCAATATTTGTAGGCATTTGGACGTTTTTTATGGCGCGTTTTGCTGGGGGCGAAAGGATGGGCGCCGGGCTTCTGGCTATTGAAAAGACAAAGGCCAGGGTCTATGTCGAGGACAAGATAAAGGTGTCTTTTGCCGATGTTGCCGGTGTCGACGAGGCTAAAGAAGAACTGAAAGAGGTCGTACGTTTTTTGAAGGAACCCGAAGCGTACAGTCGCCTGGGTGGGCGCCTGCCCAAGGGGATTTTGCTGGTTGGACCGCCCGGCACTGGCAAGACTCTTCTGGCGCGGGCAGTAGCCGGCGAGGCTGGCGTGCCGTTCTTCTCTATAAGCGGTTCGGAGTTTGTGGAACTTTTTGTCGGGGTAGGAGCAGCGCGTGTGCGCGATCTCTTCGCTCAGGCCAGACAGAAAGCGCCTTGCATCATTTTTATCGACGAGCTCGATGCTCTCGGCAGAGCACGGGGGCTCAACCCTATGACAGGCTCGCATGACGAAAAAGAGCAGACTCTCAATCAACTCTTGTCTGAGCTCGATGGATTCGATCCGCAGCAGGGAGTGGTCTTGCTGGCTGCGACCAATCGACCCGAGATACTCGATCAGGCTTTGTTGCGGGCCGGTCGCTTCGACAGGCATATACTGGTCGATCGCCCTGACAGGAAGGGACGCTTGCAGATACTTGCTGTGCATGCCAGAAACATAGTTCTGGGCGCAAGCGTTAATATCGAGGAAATAGCGGCCCTTACTGCCGGCTTTACCGGCGCCGACCTGGCTAATCTGGTCAACGAAGCGGCATTGCTTGCGGCGCGCCGTCAGGCTCAACAGGTTGAGGCCGAAGATTTCACTGCCGCCATCGAGCGTATTGTTGCCGGGCTGGAAAAGAAGAACCGCCTTCTCAACCTGCATGAGCGGCAAGTAGTGGCATACCATGAAATGGGTCATGCGCTTGTTTCGCTGATGATTCCGGGCAGCGACCCAATACAGAAAGTGTCGATCATCCCCAGAGGCATTGCCGCCCTGGGTTATACGATGCAGCGCCCCACTGAAGACAGATTTCTGATGTCAAGGCGCGAGCTGCAAGATAAGATGACTGTCTTGCTTGGCGGGCGGGCGTCCGAGACGATCATCTTTAATGAAGTCTCCACTGGTGCTGCCGATGATTTGAGCAAAGCCACTGAGATAGCCCGGAGTATGGTGACAAGATATGGCATGGATGAGAAGCTCGGTCTTGTCGCTTACGAGAATGAGCCGGGATTATTCTTGCACGTGCCCTCTGAGTCAGCTTCAGGCGGGAGGCGCTTCAGCGAGAAAACAGCCGCCGAAATTGACGCATCCGTGCGGCTGCTGGTTGCAGATGCCTTCGAGCGCGCCAGAGCTATCTTGCAAGAGCACAGGCAGTCACTGGAAACTGGAGCCCAGCAGTTGCTCGACAAGGAGACTCTGGAACAAGAAGAGCTTCTTGTTATTGCCGGCATTGGCAGAATAGTTGATCAGCCATCTCAAGGACAAATTCCGAGCATTGCTGCTGCACTTACACCTTGCCTGACCGAATTGCTCGATGGCCCAGCCGGTGAGACCGATCTATCGGCTGATCTGGGACGCTTAGACCACATGGACACATCTGGCGCTGACACGGATGGCACCTTGCTTGCCCCTGCCGGCGCCGGTAGTCCGGCACCGGCTGCGCGCCTGGCTAATCGTCCCTCTGGACGACAGGAAGAGCATCTCAGGGGCGATGCAGAGCAGGCGGCTTGCGTGCATAATGAGGGCACATCCTGAAGATGGGGTACTGATCATGCCATCAGTCATAGTGAGAGGGCGAATGCCCTGGAACGACAAACTCCAGAGGACGACAACGGAAGCTTCTGTCAAAGCGAAGGTGGGGCCGAGAAAGCACACGCGGCTTGCCGGGCGCCACCCGGAGACAGCTTCGAGAACGGCTTGTGATGAGAGGCTGGTCCTCTCCTTGTGGTCCGTTTTCCTGGCGATGGCGCTGGCCTTGATCTTGCTGGCTCTCCAGCTGCAGTATGTCGGGCAACTTGGAGGGACGGCAGGAGAGGAGATGCGTCGTCAAGTCGGGGTGGCTGTCCACGGAATTGCCACCACTCTCCGGCGGGACGCTGCCGATGCCGCCAGGCGCATAATACCGCCTGCCTGGTGACAAGTTCCATTCTTTCTAGCCGGGGTGGCGACGCCGCTGAGATGCTTGTCTCTGAGTCAGGCTGTGCCTCTTTGCCTCTAGCCCCTTGTTAGACAGCTGTCAGCCTCGTGCGTCCTTGCCGGAGAGACCGTTGTGGAGAGCCTGTTCCAGAGCGCCTTTCTTGAGTGTCTTGCAGTATTTGTAGAGAGCTTCCAGCGCTGGTTTGTCGGCGATGATATGTTTGTAGTAAGGCATGTGCCCGACCGGGGCTTGCAAATAAGCTTTGAAAATGGCCAGAGTGGATAGTTTGCTTGAGCCGCAAATGGGCTTGCTGGCGTTGACGATATTCGAGCCGCCCGGGTGGCAACTCTGGCAACTTTGCTTGAAAATGCCTTCTCCGCTGGCCGGCATCTTTGCAGCCAGGGGCACTGTGGGAATGAGGGAAAGGGACAGGCCGTAAACAAACGCCAGTGGGAGGGCGGCCCACAAACGATTGACAAGGCTAATTCTCTTCATTCCCTACCTCCAAGGTAAAAAGCCTGAAACTATTCTTCCCTAATAATACGGGTATTTTTCAGGCGCGGGCTGAAAAGCCGAAGCCTTTGTTCAAGATTGTGGCAGAACGGAGGGCAAACGACCTGGCTTCCAAGTCCTTGCCTTGATGCCGGCATAATTCGGCAAGATCTCGCAGGCTGATGCCCAGGCTCGGGTGGTCCTCCCCGAGCGCTTTCTCGTATATGGCAATGGCTTGACGGTATAGCTCTTCGGCTTCGGCATAATTGCCCTGACGGGAAAAACTGTCGGCAAATTCGATAAGTGTGGCTGCGAAATTGACATGCTCATTGCCGAAGGCTTGAGTCGCTTTCTTGAGAGCCCTTAGAAACAAAGACTCCGAAGAGGCGAAATGCCCGCCGGCTCCGGCAGCTTTTGCTGCCAGAAGGAGAGTCTGCCATGCTCTTGTTTCAACTGAGGGTTGTGTCATTATCGACGGCAAGTGCTTGAAAAATCAGGAAAAAAGCAGAATCAAAAAAATCCGTTTTCGCCCGCCATAAAACAATGGTGCTCTATTCTTTGGCGGTTGACATCATTACAAGGTATGATTCGAGGGATGAGG
>JAHFBI010000081.1:8471-16890 GCA_023250095.1 Candidatus Melainabacteria bacterium | reverse complement strand
GGTGCCTGGCGCACAATCTGATTTCAATCACGCCCATTTCTTTCAACATGACGGACTTCAAGATGATGGACAGGCTTTCTGCCTGGGGACAACTGGCAGGTTTGATGAATACGCCCTCTCAAGCTTCTGGCTCCTGCAAGAGCCCGGTTGCTGAGGACTTACAGCAACCGCCTCGGAAAGGTGTCAACGGGAAGAGCAAATGAAGCCTCAGGGCAAGGCAATTTATCTGGACGCCGACCTGGCAGTCAGGAGTTTCTTCCAGGACCCTGACTGGATGTTCAAAATGGGACTGGGCGGGGTCGTTAATGCCGGCTGCCTGGTTCTGACAATGATGAACCCTTTTGTCTTTCTGCCCGTGACGCTTGCCTTGATCGCGCTTGTTTGCGGCTATTTGCTCCGTTGCCTCAGGCTGAAAGTGCTCAGTGGCAAAAGCAAGCTTCCGGACTGGGGTGAATGGCTCGACCTGTTCATGTCCGGGCTGACCTGGCTGGCTGTTCAATTCGGGCTCTGGCTGATAACTATTTCGGTGGCTACGGTCTCCCTGATGTTTGCTCTGGCTGCCTCGACACAGCAATCCTGGGCTTATGTGCCTATCGCTGTGGCAGGTGTCTTAGTCACTGTCGCTACCTGCCTGGCAGTGCAGTTCCTTTCTTCTTTTCTCATGGTCAATTTTGCTGTTGAAGAAAAGCTCTCAGCTGGTTTTGCCGTACTGGAAGTGGTACGGCGCGCTTGCGCTCGGCCGTCTGTCTTCTGCCAGGCCTGGCTTCTTTCAACCGGACTGCAGGCAGCAGCAGTGGTTATTCCTGCTTTGACGATTGTCGGGATTTTTCTGACGCCTTCTACTTTGTTTGCGTCTCAACTGATCAGCGCCGCCTTGCTGGCTCAAGCTTGGGGACCGGAGGAGCGAAAAACGCCTGGCTAAACGGCTGCTAGCGCCCGGTTACCATTTTGATGCGCCCTTCTTCCGTGTAATACATCTGTTGCTTGTATCCAGGATCTGTTAGAGGGCGCATCGGGCCCACTGGCGGCTCGGTGATTCCCGGGGTGGCATTCGGCGTGAGGCGCGGAGTTTCGTTGAGCTGGCGCCAGACGGTTGAGACCCAGGAGGCTATATCGGCAAACCGGCGGGCGGCGACCCGGGAAAGACCCTGAGCGGCGACAATGCCTTTGACCGCAGCCTGGCGAATTTCGGGAGTGGTCGCTCTGAAGGGTGTGGACACGACGCTCTGAATTTGTGATTTGACATGTGCGGGGTTGGATCCTGTGCCATGCCCAGGCTCAGCGCTTCTCACAACCGATTTCGCGACGGAAAGGGCAGGATCCGGCTGGGACTGGGGTGGGTGCGGTATCCCCGGGATAACCTGGGCAAGTTGCCGTTTGTTATTGTCGGATCTGCCGCCCCCTGCCTCCCCGGCAAGGGCTGCGGTGGGTTGCCACCACAACAAGCCAAGCATGGCAGAGCTAGCCAAGTAAAGACAGATGCGCTTTGACATCTTTTTAAATCTCAGAGTTATTTATGATAATGACCCACCGGGCAAATTATCGCACAGGCACCCTGGCTTCCAAGGGGAAGGTGAAATTATATCTTGATAACGCTGTGCTGCCGATCTGGATATGCAGACCAGGAATTATGGGGGAGGGAGAAGGGACAAGAACTGGGGCAGGGGTAACGGGAAACCTGGCAAGTTATGGTAGGATAATTCTGGAGGAAACTGGCAGTCCGCCAGGAAATATGTTCCCGGTATGGATGAACCTCACAGTAGTTGCGAATTTACAGATAGGGGCAGCCCTCTCCGGTGTCATTGCGCAGAGAAGGGGCGTCGATTTGAGGCAGGCACACAAGCGGCAGCCTTGCCGGCTGGTTTGTATCTTATGTAATCGGTTCTAAAAAAGGAGCACGGCATCGCGGTCAGCGGTGCGAGTACACTGCCATCTTACAGATCCTTCTAATAATAGTTTTGATTTCAGTCAACGCCTTTTTCGTTGCGGCGGAAATGGGGCTGGCCAGGATACGGCGTACGCGTGTCGACCAGCTTGTTGAAGAGGGTAATCGCACTGCTCAGCTTATTCAGGTTGAGCTGTCCAATCCGGACCGTTTCATTTCCGCCTGCCAGCTTGGCATCACTCTGGCTACATTGGCCCTTGGCGCCACTGGCGAGGAAGCTTTCGCCAAGGATCTTTCCACTTCGGTCAAGGCGCTGGGTGTTTTCCCTGCCGACGCCCTTCCCATTGCTCAGGCGTTCTGTTATGTAGTGGCATTTACCTTTACCGCCTTCGTCCAGACAGTTTTTGGCGAACTGGTGCCGAAAGTATTTACTCTCGAGCGTGCCGAGCCAGTTCTCATGGTGCTCATCTGGCCGATGAAGTGGTGGTGCTTCCTGACCAAACCCTTCCTGATTGTTCTCAACGGTTTTACTTCGCTTGTCTTCCGGCTTCTGAATATTCAAGATCCACCGCGCCGTCATTTCGTTCATTCAGGCGAAGAGCTGAGGATGCTTGTTTCGGCCAGCCATGAAGAAGGCGTTCTCGAAGAAAAAGAAGAAGAAATGCTCCACAGCGTCTTCGACTTTTCCGACACGCAAGCTCAGGAAGTTATGACACCGCGCACCGATATGGTCTGCGTTTCTGCTGCTAATACTGTCCAGGAATTCGTCGACCTGGCGCTCAAGCATGGACATTCGCGCATACCTGTGTTCGAAGAAGATATCGACAGCATTTTTGGGGCAGTGCATATACGCGATGGGCTGAGAGCGATCGTCGAGCACAAGGGCAATGCTCGTGTGCGAGAGCTAGCGCGAAAGGTCTTGATTGTTCCGGAAAATAAAGATGCCGGCGATCTTCTCACTGAATTCAAGAAGACAAAAACCCATATGGCAATCGTCGTCGATGAGTATGGCGGCACAAGAGGGCTGGTGACAATCGAGGATCTTATCGAAGAGCTTGTCGGAGACATTGCCGACGAGCATGAAATCGTGGAGGAGTTCATACAAGAGCAGTCGGACGGGACCTTTCTCGTGGACGCCAAAGCGCCGCTCGATGAGGTCAACGACAGGCTCGCCCTTTCTATTGAAGATGAGGAATTCAATACTCTTGGCGGGCACGTTTTCGGGCAACTCGGGCGGGAGCCGCAGGTCGGCGACGAAGTGTCCAGTGACAGCTGTGTCTTGCGCGTGGAAGAGTCGGACAGGCATCGTATTTTGAAATTGCGCGTCATCAGGAAGACGTCCAGTGAGGCGGAAGCTGCTCACTCTTTCAATAATGGCAGCGGGCACAGCCAGTCAGACGCCCACGAGAATGGCTCCTCGAAGCCTCTGGAAGCCAACAAATAAGCAGGAGTCGTTTTGAAACAGGATGCATTGCTTGCCGAAGCACGAGAGTTTCAAACAAAGAGACATCTCGGGCAGAACTTTCTTGTCGATTGTCCGACTCTGGATATAATCGCCGGGCTGCTCGATCTGAGCCAGGGCGACAGGGTTGTAGAAATCGGAGCTGGCATCGGCTTTCTGACGCGCATCCTTGCTGCCTCCGGTGCCTCCATCACAGCCGTCGATCTCGACGTGGAATGCACTGACTATCTTGAGAGTCTGGAACTTGGCAATGTCGAAATCTTACACGGAGATTTCTTGCGCTTTGATCTCAGTTCGCTGACGTTTTTCACCGACAGGCGCAATGAGAATTTATCAAAGTGTCGTGAGGGCGGGCGCAAGCCGAAAGTAATTGGAAACGTGCCTTATCAGATTACAGGTAGGATAATCGCTCACCTTCTGGGCGAAATAGGGCAGCCGGCTCCCTGGTTTAAGGATATCGAGCGCATAGTGCTTACTGTGCAGCTGGAAGTGGCTCGTCGTATGGTCGCTTGCGCCGGCGAAGAAGATTACAGCCGGCTCTCGCTTCTCATAGCTTATTTCTGTCAGGCCAGTCTGGAGGCAGTGGTCGACAGACAGTGCTTTTATCCCAGCCCGGAGGTGACTTCGGCAATTGTCAGACTGACGCCCCTAAAGCAGCCCGGGGTAACCTGCAAGAATCATATCTTGCTCAGGCAGCTGATTGAGGCAGGCTTCAGGCAGCGCAGGAAAATGTTGAGAAACAGCCTCTCTTTCCTGAAGCTGGGGCCGCAGGAGTTGGGACGTGTTTTTGCTTCAGTTAATTTCGATCCGCAAGTGCGCGCTGAGCGCTTATCTTTGCAGCAATTTGCTAAGCTTGCTGACGCTCTTTCTTGAGGTTCACGCAAGATGCCTGCGATAAAAGTCCTGTCTCCGGCAAAACTCAATCTTACATTTGCTATTCAAGGACTTCTCGGCGATGGCTATCATAAAGTGGAGACGCTTTTGCAGGCTGTCGATCTCTTTGACGAGCTGATTCTTACGATTGAGCCAGGTAGTGCTTTTCAGGTGACCATACAGGGTGAGGGCGATCACTTTCCCAAAGACGAGACGAACCTTATTGCCCGGGCCGCCAGGCTTTTTCAAGAGCGCATTGTTTCTGAGCAGCCTTTTGCGCTTTGCGCAGAGCTGAAGAAACGAATACCGGTGGGAGCCGGACTGGGCGGAGGAAGCAGCAATGCTGCCGCCTGCCTTGTTGCTCTCAATCACTTTTTTTCATACCCGGCCACTCAGGATAAACTCAAGGAGCTAGGCGCGGAGCTAGGCGCGGATGTGCCTTTCTTGATTGAAGGAGGCACGGCAATCGGAAGGCATCGCGGCGATATTCTTCAGGCAGTTGAAAGTCGCCTCGAGCTTTATTTCTGCATCGTCAAACCACGGCTTCTTTCGGTGTCCACTCCCTGGGCTTACAGGCAATTCGATTCCTATGAAGGTGAAGTCGCAGGCGGAGATCTCCCTCTGGCTGTCGAAGCCATGCAAGAGGGCAATCTCAGCCTTGCCCTCAAATCGTTCGGTAATGTTTTTGAACCGGTCGTTTTTGCCCAGTTTCCCCAGCTTGCTCGTCTAAAGCAAACTCTGGTAGATTTCGGCTGTCTCGCCTGTCACCTCTCCGGGAGCGGACCGGCTTTATATGCCGTTGTTGCTGATGGCAAGCAAGCTGAGGCGGTCGGGCTTTATCTCGAGCAATCTGGCGCCGACTTGTTTGTTGCGGATGGCAGTGCCTCTGACGATCGCCAGCAGCCGCTGGAGTTTTTTATTGCCGGCAGTCTTGAGAGCGGTGTGCGCATTATTCAACCGACCTCGGCCACGTCCTGAGTCTCTCAGGAGAGCCGTATCGACTACTCTATTTGCCCAGGAAAGGTGAGCTTAGAATATGCCAAAAGCACTAAAAAAAAATGTGGCTTCGATGGGAGTGAAGTCCGGGGTTAAAAAAGTAAGCCGCCAGACTGCCTGGCAGATGATGGATCTTCTGGAGAAGCGCTATCCGGACGCTGAGTGTGAGCTTAACTGGGCCAGCGATTTCCAGCTCCTGATTGCCATCATCCTTTCGGCGCAGACTACTGATGTCACAGTTAACAAAGTGACACCAGCGCTCTTTGAGAAGTTCCCCACAGCAGAAAAACTGGCTACGGCTTCGCTCGACGAGATCAAGGAAATCATCCGCCCGACCGGGTATTTCAATGCCAAGGCCAGTAACATTCACTCTTGTGCTCAGGCTATTGTCGATGAGTTCGGGGGGCGTGTGCCGGACAATCTGGAAGATCTGACGAAGCTTCCCGGGGTCGGGCGCAAGAGCGCCAATGCATTGCTCGGTGTAATACATAAAATACCAGGCTGGACAGTGGATACACATGTGCAGAGGCTGTCCGGGCGGCTAGGGCTAACCTCTGAGTGCGACCCGCGTAAGATAGAAATCGAGCTTGAGAAGCTCTTTCCTGCCAGGGACTGGTCGAAGCTTTCCATAACACTCATCTTTCACGGGCGGCGCACTTGCTTTGCGCGCAAGCCCGACTGCCCCGGCTGCCCCATCCACCACCTTTGCCCTTCGTCTCTTGTTTAGTTCTCAATTCTTGAGTGGGGCACTTGCCTTTCTCCATCTCATCCTCTATGTTTGAAAGTTGAAGTGATGCCTGTCCTCAACCCCGGTCACTTACTAGAAAGAAGGAAGGCATGGTTGCACTTTTCCCGGCAAGGGAGTCGGGCCCTGGCAGTGGCAAATTGAGCGATAAGGGCGAGGATAAAGAAGGCACAGGCAGTGCCGGGCAGCCGCCCATGAAGTCCGAATCTGTCGGCGCCGAAAAGCTGCCATCCAGAGCGCTGTCTGAAATGGCCTCCCCTGGGCTCAGTTGCCCGGAGATAAATCCGCTCGAGGGACTGGGCTTTCAATTCCCGCTCAGGCGTTACCAGCAAGAAATCCTCGAGCTGGTAAAACTGAAGCTTGAAAGAGGCGAGCGTGAGCTGCACATTGTGGCGCCGCCGGGAGCTGGCAAAACAATTATTGGTTTGCAACTGATTACCGAGCTCAAACGCCCGGCTGTGATCATGTGTCCGACCACGACGATTCAAGCCCAGTGGGGACAGAAGCTTGAGCTGTTTCTACCGCCGGATCTGGCCGGTTACGGGCTGGAAAGTGTCATTGGCACTCATGAAGATAAGCCACTGAAGCCAATTACTCTTCTGACATATCAGGTCCTATCCACACCGGGCAAGGAGCAGGAATATCTGGAAAAGCTGGCGCGCCAGGCCTGGGTTGACGAGCTTACAGCCACAGGCAACCTTTCAAAGGGAGAGGCCGAGCTGAGAATACTCGAACTCTTGCAGAACAACAAGCGGGCGCACGACCGGGAAATATCGCGCCATACAAGCAGACTGAGGCGCCGTCTGTCCGATGTCATCGATTTGAAGGAAGTGCTCCACCCCAATGCTCTGGCTCTTTTGCAGGCGCTGCGCCGGCAGAAATTCTCCACAGTTGTCTTCGACGAATGCCACCACCTGACGGATTATTGGGCGGCCATCATGACGCATGTGGTGAAGCGCCTCGATGATCCCATCGTGATCGGGCTTACAGGCACGCCTCCGGAAGGCAAGTCGGCAAGCCAGGAGAACCGCTATCTTGCCCTTGTCGGTGAGATCGATTATCAGGTGCCGACACCGGCTCTTGTCCGGGAAGGCGGGCTGGCACCCTTTCAAGATCTTGTCCTTTTTACCGAGCCAACCGACGCCGAAGAACGTTTTCTTGCGGAACAACATCAGGAATTCCACGCCCTCCTCGATGAGCTGAGTCGCTCCAACCCGCCGGCATTGAGCCAGTGGGTGAGCGAGCGACTCTGGCAGACAAGCAAGGAGGGCTTGGAGTCTCTTCTTACCCGCAATCCTGGTCTGGTTATGGCCATGGGGCGTTATCTCTTCAAGCAGAAGCTTGCTTTTCCGGAACATATGGAGCTGTCAGATGCTCTGATGCAGTCGCCGGTCATCGACGACTGGATGGCTTTGATCGAGGATTTTGCTCTCAATTATTTGAAGGTGAGCGCCTCGTCGGACAATCACCAATTATACGAGCGCATCCGTTCTTCCATTTCCAAATTGGGATACGGGCTTACCGAACGAGGGGTGCGCAAACAAGCCTCGCCTGTCGATCGTGTCCTGGCTTTTAGCTTCAGCAAACCGCAGGCAGTGGCACGGATTCTCGACACTGAATACCGCAGTCTCGGTGACTGCTTGCGAGCGGCTGTCGTAACTGATTTCGAAAAAATGTCCGCCACTGCCATGGCAACTGCCAGAGGCGTGCTTACCGCCGAATCGGGGGGAGCTGTAGCTGTGCTGCGGGAGTTGCTCAGGTCGCCTGTTGGCGAGTCGATCAATCCTTGCCTTGTGACAGGCTCCCTGCTTCTTGTCGACAGGCGCATCGTCGCTCAATTCGTGGCTGCCGGACAGGAATATCTCCTTGCCGAAGGTTATCAATTCAATTTGCTTGTCAAAGATGGAGACGGACGCGTCGGCGTCCTGGCAGATCCTCATGAGGCTGACGAGTTTGATGAGGGAGCCCAGATTATGGAAGGAGGCTACCTGCCAGGATTAGATGAGAGCTCAGGTGCGGCTTCTGCCGGGCAAATACCTTCTCACGAGGCTGGCAGGGACGTGCTATCTCAAGGGACAGCCGCCGACACTCCACTTGAGGAATTAGCTCACTCTCAGGCTCAGAGAGTGGGAGGCACTGGGCAGGCAAATCTCAGCCCTTATTGTCAGATTACAGCTGGCTGCGCCGATTGGGAAGCCAGGCTCTATGTCGGTTTGGCCACGCAAATGCTGGAGCGCGGTATCACAAGGTGTCTGGTGGGGACGCGCGGCATTTTCGGAGAGGGCTGGGATTGCCAGGCTCTCAATACGCTCATTGATCTTACGACCACAACCACGCCTGTTTCGGTGAAACAATTGCGCGGCCGGTCAATTCGCATAAATGTGAGCGACCCGCTTGGCGCGCGTAAGGTGGCCAACAACTGGGATGTCGTCTGCATCGCGCCGCATCTGGAAAAGGG
>JAHFBI010000081.1:0-8461 GCA_023250095.1 Candidatus Melainabacteria bacterium | reverse complement strand
ATTATGGAATTTCCGATGATGGACAAATTGAGTGTGGAGTCGGGCACGTTCACCCGGCGTTCTCCGAGCTGACTGGCGCCGAGGTGTTTGCCAATTGTGAGGACTTCAATGCCGAGATGACCAGTCGAGCGCTCGTGCGTGACAAGATATACGATCTCTGGAAGGTAGGCTCGCCATACAACAATAAGGCGCTTGGCTGTGTGGAAGTAACTCGCTTGCGCAAGATTGCCCTGACACCGCCCAATATTCACAAGAATATGGAGCGGAAAGAGCATGCACGTATGCTGCGAGCAGCTCTTAACGGTGTTTACCTGGACTATGGTGCCGCCGGCGCCGGTGCTGCATCCATCCTGGCTTTCGCCCTTGCTCACTGGGGATTGCCTGTCTTTATTGCTGCTTTGCCCTTTGTCACAGCTCTTTGCCTGGCGCGGCGAAAATATATTTCGCTTTACGCTCGCCTGAGGGAAGAAACCTGCCGTCCGAACACGCAGGATTCGTCTTTGATGGATATTGGTGTGGCCGTGCTGTCCGCCTTGCAGCAGGTGAAACTTTTGCCTCGCGATATCACAAGAGATTCACTGAAAGTATCTCAGCGTTCGGACGGCAGTTACAGAGTGTTTCTCGATGATGTGGAAAGCGAGCACTCGCAATATTTCGCCAGGTGCTTTGCTGAGGTGCTGGCGCCTGTCAGCGGGCAGCCATATCTCATCCCAAAATATGAATATGTTTTCCCGGCGGCGGTAAGCTCAGGTAGATTCGGGCAAAAGAAAGGACCGTTCAAGGAAACAAAAGCTATGCCTGACAAGGCGCCAGACCTCTCGGGGGATAAGATTGACAGGCAGGCGGACAATTCTTGTGTGCTCGAGAGCGGCAGCGCTCTTAGCCGGAGCGATTTGCTGCAGCAGAAGGTGACAGATGAAGATTTGGGACAGGAAGAGCGCTTTTTCAAAGCCTATCTCAAAGGCAAAGCTGAGCCCAGGATAGCGGCTTATCATGCTGTGCCTTCCCTTCTTGCCAGATCTGAAAAAGGACGCGAAGCCTTCCAGGCAAGCTGGAACAAATATGTCAGCCCGGGCTTTATCGTAGCTACCGAAACAAAGCCAGAGTTGCTCAACAAATATTTTGGATTAGGCGCAAGCCTGGCTCAAAGATTGCTCTGGGAGTAGCAAGCCAAAGAGCAATCTTTGATGTCAGGTGCAATAGTTAGAGCGGCAGTGACCTGGCGAGGCTCAGAAATAATACAGTATCCAGGAAACTGTCTGCCGGCGGTATTTTATTTCTGGCGCAGGAGAAGCTCTTCGAGCATATCTCTGGCCTTGTCGTCGAAGACATTGTCTTTCAGTGCGCGCTCCAGGAACAGCTTCTCTTCCGTAGACACACGCCCGTCGGACACGATCAGCTCTTTCAGCGCCTGAGCATCCCATTTGGAAACTTTGCCGTCGTCCTGCAGTATGTCTTTGAGCGCTTGCTCCAGCGTTTTTGTGGTAGTCACTGCCTTTCTCCTCCCTCGGTAGCATCTGGAATGAGATTATATATAATCTCGTCAAAGGAAGAGGTCAAAATCTCGTCCCGACATTATTGAGGAAATTCCTGGTAAGGCTATTTGACAAGTTTCTTGGAGGGATTTCTCCAAGAAACTATCAGGATTGAAAAATAATGCTTTTCAGGGGAGCCCTGGAAATTTTTTGCAGGAACTCAAGCAGTCCTTTCATGCTTGGCAAAAGGTATTTTTTGGATGTTCTTCTGGACATTATCAAGAGCCTATATCAGGATACAGGCTCTTGATAATGTCCGCCGTCAGTTGTCAGTCGTTCGTCTGTTGTCCGTCGTTTGGCGCGCTGTGCTGGCAGCCTTGAACGGTCGGTCGATCTATTGCTCCTGCCAGCTTACGGTATGCATGCCGGAGAGTCTTGATGTCGTGGTGGTCTGCGAGTATGTGAGCGTTGTGTTGGCGGCAGCCAGTGCCCTGTCATAGTGGAACTTGCCGCCGTTGGAGCCGGTGCCGTTGATTGAAACGTCATAGCCGACAACCGCTCCATATACAGCACCATTGCCTGAAATGGATATTTGCGAATTGGGAGCATAGATTACGCCTGTGAGGTCGCCGTTGCCGTGTACGGTCGTAGCGCCACTTCCGCCATACCAGATGCGCAAATAGGAGGGAATAGCAGCGCCGAAGACGCCGTTTCCACCAATATCAATTGAAGCGTTCGGGCCTTGTACATAAATGTTGACCGGACCGTTGGTGTTGTCTATTCGCAACTGCGAACGTCCTGTAATGCTGATCGAACTGACTACATAGTCTCCAGCTGTCAGTGTACGGCTGGCGTTGCCCGAGAGGCTGAGGGCGCCGAGATTGACCGCTGTGGCCGGGGCGCTGGGCACTGCTGGCAAGGTTTTTTGCGGGATGCTCTGTTGAGTCTGGATGGGCGATGGGCCGGGCGGCAGAGCAGTGCCAGTGTTGCTGGCATTGAGTCCGCTCACTTCGCCGTTTGTCGTGACTGTGCCGGAAATATTAATCTGAGAGTTACCGGCAGCTACGATGTCCGGGCTGCCCATGGGGGTGGAGAAAACATCCAGATTGCCGCCAATTTGAGCGCCACCCAGGCTGGCGAAGCCGTTTGTGCCTAAGTCGCCGCCGAGATTGGAACGGTTGTTTGTGACATTGTAGGGCCCCAGCCGCGAATCAAAGCTGTCCGTGCCTGCCTGTCCGTTGACTTGCAGCTGGTTGCGCCCGAACATGGCGTAAGCAAAAAGCGGCACTGTAGTCGGCGTGCCCGGGCTATTGGCATAGTCCGGTCTGAGAATTACAGAAAGGCGTTTTGTGAGAGTGCCCATTCTGGCTACGGCTTGCACTGTGCGCCAGCCGTTGGCGGAAGCGCGCGACTGGGGCTGGTTGGGGTCGAGCAGGGGATCATAAACGTAGGAGTTGGTAGGGGCAGGTGTGTTATTGACTATAATTACCGCTGTCATGGCGTTATTGTTGAGCACTGTCGAGGGCACAGTTGTGGCAACAGGAGTGCCATCGGCAGCCGGGTCGTCGATGGCGAATGACCCTTGACCATTGAGTTGCCTGTTGAGCTGGTTGACACCCCAGTCCAGAGCCGCCTCGGCTCCGGAGCGCAGAACGCTTTGCTGGCGACCGAACATGGCTTTCTGATAGCTGGGCAGAATGTATGCCAGCAAAGCAATCAACCAGAGTGAGCAGATTGTGCTCATGGCCAGTGTTGATACCAGTGAAAAGCCCTGCTGCTTTCTTTGCGCTTGCATGATTGCTCTCCTGCTGTTAGGGGGTTGGAGAAAGTGTTGGCGTCACCGTGCTCGGCTGACCTGTGGTCGTGGCCAGGGCATTATTGCGCAGAAAGACTTCCGTCTTGAATGCCATTACTTGTGGTGCTTGCATCTGGTTCTGCACTTTGATTTCGTAGTTCATCACCACTCCGGTGAAGTTGGGAACGGTTGCCGAGGAGACCGAGTCCTGCGGGGTGCCTGTACCGTCGATTTTGTTGAGGTATTGAAAAACTTTCGGTAGACCGGAGCTCGTGTCAATTGGTCCGACGATGCCTTTGAGCAGAACGCGCGGTTGAGTTATGACATTGGCCGGGTTATAGAGGAGATTCTGGGGAGCTCCAGCTTCTTGTACAGGATAGCCAGGCAGGGCGGCCATCTCGAGCTGGTATTCACCAGAGTGATTTACCTGGTCGGGGTCCGCCACAACCATGTATACATGGGTCTCGACATTATCTTGCGGGCAGACGGTCGGCGGATTGCCTGCCCCCTGAGGGATCATTGTCGGCCAGCCGTTGGATGGATCCATGGAGTTTGTTGGGTTTGCATAGAAAATTGGCACCTGGGCGACAAGGCATGTGTTGGTCAATGTCCAGGGGGGGGATGGCCACATTGTCGAGGCAGGCGAAGACTGAGATGGCCAGCCCTGGGGAGGAGCCTGACTGGCTCCGTAGAGAGGATCTGTTGCCGAAGGGAATGTATTAGATCCCTGGGTGCGCATGCCACCCCCGCCTGTTATGAGATCGCCGCCGTAAACATCACCGAGACTGCGTGCCATGCGCACATCACGCCCGACCCGCTCGATGACCGTGCGGGCGTTGTTGATGCAGTCGGTTTTGTCCGAGACCCTGGCTGCTGCACGGTCGTTCAGCATCAACAAGCCGAGCAAGGCGCTTGATACCAGAGACATGATCATGGTCGAAATGAGCATCTCGATAAGGCTCGAGCCTGCCTGAGATCTTTGCTCCTGTCTGGCTCTGTCCATTGTGGCTCTCCTCAGTTGTGGATGCCGTTCTGAGCGATCAGTGTGCTCAATGTATAGTTGCGTGCCGTGCCGGCCAGCTGTCCGGACTCGGTCCATCTGACATTCACCGTCACTCTTGCTGTGCCGTCACCATTGTCTGTCACAGTTTCAGTGACATTACCGCGAAAGGCGCCTGATCTGGCTGCCTGCGAATAGGCTGCTCCGAGCCCGCCTGAGCTTGAGTCCCAGTCCTGCAGGAGGGGCCGGGGAAAGATAGCCGGGCCGGACTGCCCGGAATACTGGCGGTTGACCAGCAGGGTCTGCGGCGCTCCGCCATTGGCATTGGCAAGGAGGCTGTTCCAGCTGGTGTTGCGCGCATTATCTATTACTTCCTGGGCCAGGTCGGCAGCAATTACCTGATTCTGTCCGCGGGTAGTGAATCTGAGCACCTGCGACCAGTCGCTGACAATAGCTGAGCTGAGAAGGGATGTGACAAGCACTCCGATCAGAAGCTCGACGAGCTGCCAGCCGCCTTCGCTGCGCTCGGGCAGGGCAATCTTGCGCGCTTGCGCGCGCGTCAATATTCTGAGTTTCATAGAAAAACCCGCCTCACAAAAGCCTTCCAGGGAAGGCCGCAAAACTATAATGTGCTCGCTAGATACTCTTTACCCGAGCACGTCAAAAACTAAACGCCAGAAAAACTGAAAAGCTCAAAATCCACATAGCTTTCCAGTTAATAGTCCGACCTAAAGTGAATTTGCCCGCTGAAGCAGAGAAAGTAACGCCCGCGGTCTACATTTAATGAAAGATAGTTACACGTTCCTACGGGTAACCCGATAAAACTCAGGACAGCACCATAAACCAGGCATCAGTCATTTTGAATGATGCCTGGTGCAATTGTAAAGCCGCCGGTTACATCGGGATTGCTTCAGGACTGCCAAGAATCAGCATATGCTCGCAATGCCGTGATGGAGATGTTCCGATCGGGCTGTCCGGCTTGTTGGTTGGTCTCTTGGGATGATCGCCTGGTTTAACCGGTCTGTCTTGAAGAAGCTCAATAGCTCGCTGCAAGAGTGGATCTCTGAAGGGCATGTGCGCCACAGGGCTGCCAAGCAAAGCAGATGTTTGCTGAAGTCCGGCTTCAGAGCCGGCTCTGGAAGGCAGGCAGGAAGTGCTTGCCAGAGCAATAATTGTCAATAGAAGATAAATAGACTTATTCATGGACACAGTATAAAACTGCCCATGGCAAAAGAGAAGCGTATTTCTACTCCCTTAAGGATTTCGCATCCGTTTTATCGTGATATCAACTGGGTTTTATTGCAAGAGATGTCAGGACAATGCCAGAGCCAGCGGTTCCGGAGGCTTGACGCGCACGCGGTCCGCCTCCTCCACAGCTTCAGCCTCGATGGCCCAGACATAAAGACAGGTATAAAAGGCTGCCCGTATATATATAGATAGAGCAGTAACCAGCACAACTGTCGATGCCCAGAAAAGTGTCCCGGCAATAATGGGAGCAGACATGGGGTTTGCATGCGTGTAATAAATGGCTCCGAAACCGGCCAGACCGCCAATATAAACAACCCAGGTTGTCAGCCGGCAGATGAGATCAACGCCTACTTCGCCAACCCCAATTGTGAGCAGGTTACCCTGGGCAATCTTGTCGGCTCGTTTCAGTCCGCCCCAGAAAGATGTGCCTTCGATCACTATAGCCGGAAGGATGAGATGTCCTGCCAGAGTCCAGAAAACTTCCACGACCCCTGCCAGGAAGTTGAAGCCCATGCCCAGCATGCCGGAATTACGCTTGTTGCGCATCCAGCCGGCCAGTTTCTTGGCTATGAGTGTCACCAGTCCCAGCATGACTATGGCCGGGAGGCTGGAGAACACTGCCTGGCAGGCGCTGGAAAATTTGCCGGCACCCTTGCCTTCTGTCAGGTGGCTGTATACAAGGCCGGTAGTGACTCCTTCCAGAAAACGATTGGTCAGCCACCAGACCATCATAAGGGAAGTGAAAAGAATGACATTGTCAGAGCTGAACAGCCCACCCATGCCGGACATGGCGTCCATGCCCCCCTGGTCGCCCGGTCCGTTGAGGGAGGTCATGTTGATCATCTGGTTCATCCCGCCCGGATGACCGAGGAGCCCGTGCGTTGGCGGCCCGGACATTTGCATTGGGTTGGCTACTTGCTTGACCATGGCCGGGCCCTGATGCGAAAGCTTTTGCGAGCCCTGGAGCATGAAAAGCATGCCGAAAAAGATGTTGGTAAAAACGGTCAGGATGGAAGGTAGTAAAAGTCGCTTGTCCTGCCAGCCCATCTTGATGCTGGCCCATATCATCCTGAAGCCTCGGGAAAAAGACTCAAACATACCTGAAAAACCCTCTTGGGCGGGGCGTGATGATCGAACCTGAGAAAGCCATGATAGTAAGAATCTGCAAAGAAGCTGTTAAGTAGAAAGTGACTGAATCGTCGCTTACATTCTACGCAGTTGCCAAGCGAATGTAAAGCATTTTTTAGCTTTTCTTTGGCAAAATCTCCTCAGCTCCTCAACCGGGTACATGCCGGCTGAAATCGAGACAGCACGGGAGTCAGCTTGCCCCGTTTTCTACTTTCAGATCTTCGGCTTCGTAAAGGCTGTCCAGGAGCGCCTTGTATTTTTCGGTCACTGCTTTGCGCTTTATCTTGAAAGTCGGGGTCAGCTCGTTGGCTTCCACAGTGAAGTCGTGCTCGAGGATCAAAAAGCGCTTGATTTGCTCGAAGCTGGCCAGCCGCTCGTTTTTGCGATTGACCATGGACTGTATTTCCTGGCGTACGGCAGGGTGGTGCGCCAATTCTTCGACACTGGAGTAAGAGATAGAACTGGCTTCGGCAAAGGCTACCAGTCCTTCGCTGTTCAAAGTAATGAGGGCAGTTATGTATTTGCGTCTGTCTCCATAGACCAGGATGCGGCTTACCAGCCTCTCGCCTGAAAAGAGATTCTCGATGAACTGGGGAGCCACATGCTTGCCATTGGCTGTGATGATCAGATCTTTCTTGCGGTCCTTGATCTTCAGGTAGCCTTCTTCGTCTATTTCGCCAATATCACCAGTCATGAACCAGCCATCCTGGAAGGCTTCGGCTGTGGATTTCTCGTCGCGGTAATAACCGGAAAAAACGTTCGGGCCTTTCACCATAATCTCGCCGTCTTCGGCAATCTTTATTTCGATCCCTGGAAGGGGGCGGCCCACGGTGCCGCGCTTATTTCCGCTTGGTGTATTGCAGGCAACAGGGGCGGCTGTTTCGGTCAGACCATAACCTTCTATGATTGGCATGCCAATCGTTTCGAAAAACTGCTGCACCTCGCCTGCCAGTGGGGCTGCACCAGAGACGAGAAAACGCAGCCTGCCGCCAAAGCGCCTTCTGATGCGTGAGAAGACCAGGCGGTCAGCTATCCTCAGCTCGGTCTTGTAGACATTATTGACTATGTCGCGCTGACCTTCTTCGGAAATCTGCCTTGACTTGTCTGCGCGTTTGCCCAGCGACAAAGCCCAGCGAATGAGATATTGCTGGGCTTTTGGCATGCGCCTGATTTCACTGTTTATGCGGTTGTATGCTTTCTCGTAAAAACGCGGCACGGCGTTCATGATAGTCGGGCGCACTTCCACCATGTTCTGCGGCACCGTTTCCATGGACTCGGCATAAGCCATGATCAGCCCTTCGTATATGGCCAGCATTTGCCCGCCCACACGCTCGAAGATGTGCGAGAGAGGCAAGAACGACAGCGATATGTCGTCAGGGTGGAAGCCGACTTTTAAGCTCAATGTCTGGCAAATATAGTGCATGTTTCTGTGCGAGAGCATCACTCCTTTTGGCACGCCGGTCGTGCCCGAGGTATAGACAATTGTTGCCAGTTGATCGCTCTTCAAAGAGTCGATGCGCTCTTTCAGCTCATTTTGATGTCCAGGCAGATAAACTTCACCGTCCATGAGCAAATCCTGCCAGCTGAGAATCTTCAGCCCAGGGGTACTGGGCGGGGCTTCGCCTTCCAGGAGAACGACGAATGTCAGTGCTGGCGGCAGGACGCTTATTGATAGGATCTTGTTCAGCTGCCGGAGATTTTCCACAAATACAGCTTTGGACTGGCTGTGTTTTAGCAAATATTCAATTTCCGGCACATTGAGCGTCGGGTAGATAGGGACGGTCACGCCTCCTGCCGACAGAATGGCTATGTCGG
>JAHFBI010000380.1 GCA_023250095.1 Candidatus Melainabacteria bacterium | reverse complement strand
CCTGCGCCGGCGACACAGAGCGCCAACCAGAATGATGCCTTCAACTCGCGCCCATTCAAGTATCTTCGTCCGTCCAAAGCTCTATCCTTACTAGTAAATTGAATCGCTTCGATTATAACCGACAGAATCTCTGGCGAACATCATTCTTGGCAAGCTAATGATTCTAATTAAGATCTATGAAACGTATTCTAAGGTCGCACCGGCGCGTCGTGACCGAATGGTGCCTGGAGAACTTGCCGCAAGCCGAATATTTTTGCTTGCGCAAATATCAGCCGCTCGGTGATATAGTGCCACTACCGCCGGTGATAAGCGAGCCGCGGCATGTCGCATGCATATTGCACGGGAGTAGAAAGTGACTGCCTCCGACCAGGAAACTAAGCTCCCGCGCGAGCCGGCCATTCGGGTAGTGTTGCTACCGCGTGACACCAATGCCAATGGCACGATATTCGGCGGCGTGATCCTCAGCTATATCGATCTGGCCGGCGCCGTCGAAGCAAAGAAGCATACCAGCAGCCGGGTTGTCACGGTGGCAATCAAAGAAGTCATCTTCAAGCATCCGGTCATGGTCGGCGAAGTCGTGAGTTTTTACACAAGCATTACTGCCATCGGCAGGACGTCCATCTCCATACATGTCGACGTGGAGTCCGACCGATCAGGAATGAGAGTTCCTGTAACCGAAGCAGATGTTACTTTCGTCTGCGTCGATAACGACGGTAATCCAACTCCGGTGATTCCACACCCGCGGTAAGCGATATCATATTGTCTGGGAGCAGGCCGGTTGCGACCTGACCCCCGAGCAGGATGCAAGTAGGTCGAAGCCAATTCGAGCTCTGCAGGCTGTGCGGTCGCGAGGGTGCGGGGGATCTGGCAGGAATGACATCGGCAGTGCATGCGCCCGTCAAAGAGAGAATTCGTCTCTATCTAGGCACTGGTTGCGGCAAGACGACAGCAACCTTCGGGCTGGCGCTGCGCGCGCTCAGCTGCGGCAAGAATGTCACTCTGGTATTTTTCGACAAGCTGGAAGTCAATACAAGTGAAGGGCGCGCCCTGCAGTTGCTCAGCCGGACTACCGAGCCTGGATTTGGCAAGTTGACTGTCCATTACACAGGCATTAACCGGCTTGGAGCCGGTCCTAACGGTAGTTTCCGCTTTTACAGCTCGCCTAACGGTATCCTGCCCGAAGACATTTCGGAAGGCAAAAGAGGGCTGGCTCTTATAAAAGAAGCCCTTGACAGGGGCGATGATGTGGTGATTGCCGACGAGATGCTCGATGTCGCTCGTGTGAGAGTTCTCGGTTGGGATGAAGTAAAACCGGTCATCGAATCAAGAAAGGATCCCACCTTGATAGTTCTGACCGGACGCAAAGCTCCTGACTGGCTGATGAATCAAGCAACCACAATTTCCACTACTGTGCAGCTGAAACACCATGGACGGGCTCTGGAAGGGGTCGACTGCTAGGCAGGCTACCTTTCAATTTTTGTTCGGAACTTCTACGGCGCTGCCGGCAGCCACAGTGTCCGAGCCTGAAGCTATAGATTTCTTGAGAACATCGACAGCTTTTGCCAGTTGAATGTCTTTCCCGTCGACAGGGGAGCGCTTGAAGTTGGTATAAGTCGGGTCGATCCACCAGGGACCACGACCAGCCTTGTAGTCGTCCTCCTTGAGCTCGACTGTATAGTCGGGGATAATGCCGGTCTTGTTGATGTCAGTGTCATTGGGGGTCAGGTAGCGCGCAATCGTCACATTTATGCCCGAGCCGTCTTCCATCTTATTAATAGCCTGCACCAGCCCTTTGCCGAATGACTTCTGCCCTATAAGCTCGGCACGATGGTTGTCATGCAAGGCACCGCTGAGAATTTCACTGGCGCTGGCGCTACCGCCATTAATCAAGATGACCATAGGCTCGATATTGCTGGGATGCTTCGATGCTACCTGCGATGTTTTATAGCCGTCGGCATCGACTGTGCTGACGATGACGCCGTGGTCGAGGAACATATTGGCAATCTCTATGGCATTGGAGAGCAGCCCGCCAGGGTTGTTTCGCAGGTCGAGAACCAGCCCCTTCGTGCCAGCTACCTTCTTCAGGGCATCGCGCATTTCTTCGTTGGCCTTATGCGAGATGAAACTATCCAGGCGGACATAGCCAATGTCTCCCGGTAGAAGTTCAGCGTTAGCCACTGCCCGGATGGGAATTTCAGCGCGATTCATTGTGAATTTGTGCTTTTCCGTCCCGCGCATCAAAGTGATGACGACCGGGGTGTTGAGCAGTCCGCGAATTTGTTTTACGACTTGATCGAGAGACTGTCCTTTGACAGGTCTTGCATCGACTTCGATGATTTCGTCGCCAGGATGGATTCCTGCCTTGTATGCCGGCGTATTTTCAATAGGGGCAATGACGACGACCTTGTGCTCCTTATTCATTCCCAGCTGCATGCCAACGCCGAAGAGGTGCGCTTCTATTTGCGATTTTTCTTCATCGAAGGCGTCCTTGCTAAGGAAACGAGTATAAGGATCCCCGAGGCTGGCCAGCATGGTCTCGATGGCCTTGTGGGCGTCATCCTGAGTTTTCAGCTTGCCATCATAACGGTTGCGCCACCGGGTCCAGTCCTGTCCGCCAAACTTCTGGTCGTAGAAAGATTCTTTGATGAGCCCCCAGGCTTTCCGGTAAAGCTGTTCGGGTGGAATTACCGGGTGGGAGACTCTTTCGCCCTGAGCATAGACCGAGCCGCCTGGCGGCGCCGATGGGGCTTCTCTGAGCCCGTTTCTGAAGAAGATTGCAATCAGGCAGATCGTTAAAGCTATACCGGCTCGGACAGCCCATTTAGATCTGGTTGTGTGTGGCGCCAATTCTCGACCCTCTAACTTTTGTTCTGGTAGTTATTGCACAAGATTGCCTGAACTCAAAAACTTGCTGGACCAGAGCCCGATGTCTTCAGTATCGCTTACGGATTCCTGCCTTCAAATTATGAGCAAGCTTCAGGATAATTAATTCTACCGCTTCCCGGTCCCGGTCGGTGCTATGACTCGAGCTGATTTTTGCTGGATATACACCTTAATTTTGTTGGGTTTTCAGTATTCAATCGGTAACTTACCATGAGGTGACAGTTTGCACGAGCCCAGTTGAGGCTTTGTTGACTTTCTTGCCAAATGAAAGGTGCAGCTAAATGAAACTGAACGGAAAACAGATGTATCGGGCATGATAAGCAGTAGAGTAACTTCGGAAAAGTCGGGTGCGCCCGCTATAGACCCTGCAATGCAATCAGAATCCGAAAACCCGGCAGAGTTTACCATTGCGATGCCTTTTGGCGCCGAATCCATGTCTGCCGGTACTCCGGAGGAGTCGGCGGCGGAGTCGGCATCCTATCCTCGCCGGGCAATCGAAAAAGCTTCCGAGCTCAGGCGCAAGATGCCCAAGGCGCTAAAAATCAAAATAAAGATTCTCATCAGCCTGGTGATGTTTGCCACTTTGCCGATGTTCCTCAAAGTCGACCTCAGCAAGGTCTGGAATGCGGCCATTCATGCCAATATATATGTGCTCGGCGTCACCACCTCGATGTACCTCCTGACGGTAATCCTGACGGCGCGTCGCTGGCAGATTCTTGCCTCTGCTGTTGGTTTTAAGAAATCCTTCGGCGAGTTGACGAAATATTGTTATGTAGGGCTGTTCTTTAATCTTTTCCTGCCTTCGACTGTTGGCGGCGATTTCAGCCGCTGTTATTACCTGTCTAAGGGATCGAGCAGGTACGCCGACGCGTTCTATTCCGTTCTGGCCGACAGAGCCAGCGGTATTGCCGTTCTCTTTCTTACTGCCACAGCCGGGATTTTGCTCGGTCCTGGTGGGCGCGACCTGCCCTGGCAGTTGAAATGGCCAGTTTATCTGGGCACGTTCGGCATATATTTCGTCATGCCTTTTATGCCCCTCCTCAGCCGGACATTTCTCGGCGAGCGCAACTGGATGGCGCGGCAGTTCAATAACTCGGCTGCAACAATTTTCTGGCAGGACAAATCGCTTGTGGTGGCTGCTCTCATGTGGTCGATTGCCACCCAGTTTCTTATGGTTCTCTGTCATATAGGTGTCGGGCTGGCTCTTGGACTGGGCGATAAGATACCGCTGTGGTATTACTTCGTTTTCTATCCTTGCGTGGCCGTGCTGGGCTTCGTCACTCCCAGCTTCAACGGGATTGGCATCCGTGAGTGGGCCTATACATACTTTCTCGTTCTGATGGGTGTGGATAGATCGCATGCTCTGACATATGCTTTGATGTGGCTGGGGCTGACTACGATTCTCAGTATGGTCGGCGGACTCGTATATGTCGGCTCCAAGCTGAAA
>JAHFBI010000379.1 GCA_023250095.1 Candidatus Melainabacteria bacterium | reverse complement strand
GGGATCCAGAACGATATGTCATAGACATCGAAGGCATAAGCAACCAGCAAGATATTGTCCTGCCTCAGCCGGAGACTAACCCCTGGCTCTCGGAAATGAGGATCGGCAGCCCTGAAGGGTCCCCCAACACGACGCGGCTGGTGCTCGATCTCCTGCGCCCTGATGTGTCCGTTCTCCCTTGCGCCGACAACAAAAACAATTCTCTTGTGCTCACGCTCAAGAGACAGTTGCCCACTATGCAAGAAATTCGCCCGCCGGAAGGCGCAATTGTAGTGCTCGATGCCGGGCATGGCGGCTCAGACCCGGGTGCTCAGCGCGGAGACATTCAAGAGAAAGAGATAACTCTCTCCATTGTCGCCAAGCTGAAAAAAGAACTGGAAAAGCGAGGAATAAGGATAATTCTCACGCGCTTCGACGATACTTTCGTCTCTCTGGAAGATCGCGTCAAAATCACTAACGAGACAGCCCCGGACGCTTTTGTCAGCGTCCACATCAACTCTCTGGAAACAAACAACGTCATACAGGGAATAGAGACTTATTATCAGAACGACAGGAGCAAGGATTTAGCGCAGTTAATTCACGAGTCTCTTGTCAACAAGCTGACCGTGCCTGATCGCCTGGTGCGCAAAGCACGCTTCTATGTCATAAACCACACAAACCATCCGGCGATTCTTGCCGAAGTCGGCTTCATATCAAATAAGGAAGAGCGGGATAAATTAATCTCCTCTGATTACCAGGAGCAGGTAGCCGAAGCTCTTGCTAACGGTGTTATCCTCTACCTGGCCAGCAAGTCCGATACCATCGGACTCAAGAGAGGTGAAAATAAGGCTGCCCCATCCATTGCCGAAACTCTTACCGAAAATTTGCAATCGGTGAGCCCGGGGCAAACTAAGACAAAGCCGCTAGAGTCCGCAGCCAGCGCCATTGCGCCAGATCCGGCGAAGGGGAACTTGAAACATAAAGTTAACATGCCCAGGCTAAGATCAAAAGAGAAACACCTGGCTGCAAGAAGGAGTTGAATCATATTGGCACTCAAAGCACACAACAGAACCGTCACGATCGGACTCTTCGACTCCGGTGTGGGCGGGCTTTCCGTGCTGAGAAGGCTGTCGGAGCTGTCATCGGCTCTAAGCAGCTACCAGTTTCAATTCGTTTATGTCGGCGACACGGCGCGCTGCCCATACGGCAATCGCCGCTTCGAGGAAATTGCCGGCTTCATCGCTGAGATAGTCTCATGGCTGGGCTCACAGCAGACGGACCACATCGTCATGGCTTGCAACACAAGCGCTTCGATTGGATCTCTTTTTGCCAGGCAGATATCGCCTTCGCCGGTGCACGACCTGATTGCACCTTCTGCTTTTTATGCCTCCCAGAAATACCGCCGAATAGGCGTGCTGGCAACGCACGCCACTGTCGCAACCCGGGCATTCAGCCAGGCCGTTCAAGGGCATCGCCCAGAGGCTGAGGTCACGGAAATAGCCTGCCCGGCACTGGTGCCGCTCGTCGAGAGCGGGCAGATAGATGGACTTCTGGCCAGGCAAGCCGTGAGTGCTTACACAGGGCAACTTCTTGCTCAGAAAGTCGAAGCGATCATCTTCGGCTGCACCCATTTTCCTTTTCTTGAAAGAACAGTGCGCGAGCTTGTCGGCGAGGAGATAGAACTTATCGATCCCGCACAGATGTTGTTGCAGGATCTCATCTGCCGGCTTGGCGGACAATTGTCAGAGCAACCTCCCCTCACAAGTACCCTTGCGACCGAATTGCCTGTCGCAAGCTGGCAGGCAAGCACAGCTAATACAAGATTCTATGTGACAGGCGATCCCCTGTCCTTTGCCGAAGCCGGCAACATCTGTCTGGGTAAGACAGATCAATACACGCTTCAGCCAGAGAACATCTTCCAGCTTTCTCTAGAAGAGCTTTCGCAATGTACGGACTTGCTCCAGACCATACCTCAAAGCAATCAAGCTCAAGTAGCACCATCTGTGGTGTCGATTACTGCTGCGTCTTCCAGAACCGGCAATTCAAACGTCTTGTCGTCCTGGTCAGCTGACCTCTAATCTGTGAACAGCCAGAGAATATTTCAGGCGGCTTGTGTGGGTCCCTGCCCTTTGCTTTCACGACGTGTTAATATTGCTTTATCGTAAGCCTCAAAGATGGCTTGATAGGCTGATCGTATATCAAATTACATACGGGAAGGATACTCTTAAAGGGTGCAGGCGATATTTTCCAGACAGGACATTAGCGATGGTGCGACAACTCAAGATAGGCACTCAGCCTGAAGTTAAAGAGCCAAGGCAACATTTTGAATCACCACTTCTCCAATTCGAGAATCTCGATCAGGCTCGGCTGGCGGCCCATAGATGCCGGCTGTGCGGATTGTGCGAGCATCGCACAAATGTGGTATTCGCCGATGGCAACACCAGGGCGCAATTGATGATCATCGGCGAAGGACCCGGGCAACAAGAGGACGAAGAGGGCATTCCTTTCGTAGGACGCGCCGGGAAGCTGCTGGACAAGATACTGGCTTCGGGCTCGATCGATCGCGCAAAGGAGACATATATCTGCAATATCGTCAAATGCCGTCCACCCAATAACCGCGTGCCGAGTCCAGATGAAGCGGCAGCATGCAGCCTTTACCTCGACGCGCAAATCGAGTTTGTTAGACCTAAATTAATTATTGCCGCCGGCGCAACAGCCGTTCAGAGACTTTTGAAGGTTAAAGATCCTATCAGTAGGTTGCGCGGAAAATGGTTCGACTACAAAAACGGTGCTAAAGTAATGCCGGTATTTCACCCTTCGTATTTGCTTCGCAGTGATTCCAGGGAGGTCGGCAGCCCCAAATGGCTTATGTGGCAGGACATCAAGGAAGTGCGCCGCGCGCTGGATGCCTTGAATATCGGATAGACACGCCGCTTGAGCTTTCAATCTGAAACGGGGTTCACTATGGGACGAAGAATCGACACATTCTATGACGAACTGCTCGATCAGCAACTGGTCGAAGCGGCCAACAATGATTTCGGAAAAGCCGTCTTGCGCCTTCCCAATCAGGGTATGGGAGAAGTGCGTGACGAGGTCTTCATATATTTTTCGGCAATGGCCATCCAGCAAGTGAATGCGATTGCCACTAAATACGGTATCAACGATCCTTCGGCATTGAACGAGCTGTACCAGTTGACGCGAGCCAATCTGATACAGGGATTCCGCATTGGGCAACGCATGGGCAGCAACTGGCAGCCGTCCTGAGAAAGGGCCCTCAGGGCTTGCCTCCCATCGCTTGCCACAGATGATCAGCAGCGCGCTCCATAACGCTTAAGCCGCCTGCCATGCAGAAGACGCACATGACAAGCAAGAAGCTCACGAGCAAGAGTCCGGTCGTCTTGCTCCAGACACGCCCTGTGGAAACCATGGCTTTCCGAGCCTTCTGGCTGAAAACAGGCAACGGCGTCGAGCCTGTATCCTGCGACTTCGGCAGGCTGAAAACCCCCTGAGCGGCGCGCACTTTGCTGAAATCATGGGTCGTAGCCAGGCTGCGACCGCAGGCAAGACAGAAGGCTATGCCCTCCTCCACGGGTTCGGCGCAGTGCGGACAGTTGATAAAGACATATTTGCCTCCAGACTTGGCACGGCAGCTTGAACGCCCGAAAAACATAGAGAAGATCTTCCGCCAGAAACCCAGAGAGCCAGCTGTTTTGCCGGAGGTCTCTCCCGAAGATCCCCTGGATGCGCCAGATGGCATCTGTCCGGTAATCTTGCCGATGGCATCGACTTTAATCCGGCTGACGGTTTCAATCAAAGTCTCGGTGAGATTTCCCTCCTGCATGGAAGCAAAAAGCTTCTCAGGTATCTGCGCCTCCCGCTGCCGCGGACTCTCAGGTAAAGGAGCCTGCTGCTTTTCCATGGGCATGGTCGGCTTCGGGCTCATCAACTCAGGACGGTGCTTCAATGATGTCAGCTTAATCGAATCGCTCTTGATGGCATCGCTGAGCTCTGTACCGAATTCCTCAATAGTCTGCTGCCGCTTGTCAGGATTCTTCTCCAGGGCCTTGCCCAGCATCTGCGTGAGAGCCTCGCAAGGGGCAAGGCTTGGATGGGCGGCTTTCAGGGGTACGACCGGCGCCGATACGTGACTGTCAAGCATCTCCAGGGCTGACCTTACCTGATAGGGCAGTTTCCCGCTCAAAGTCTCATAAAGGACTATTGCCAGCGAATAGATGTCACTGCGATGATCCACAGAAGCCAGCCGCTTGCACTGCTCAGGGCTCATATAAGACGGGCTCCCCCTTGCTTCGGACAAAAGAGTTCCCTGCCAGTTCGCGTCTTTCAAATCCGACAGAGTCGAGATGCCG
>JAHFBI010000080.1 GCA_023250095.1 Candidatus Melainabacteria bacterium | reverse complement strand
AACAATATCGAAGTCATACTGGATGTCGTGTATAACCACACTCGCGAAGCCGACCACCTCGGACCTACCATCAGCTTCCGCGGGCTGGACAACAACATTTATTACATGCTCGTCCCCGATCATCTGGATCTCTATGTAAACAACACCGGTTGCGGCAATACATTGAATACCAACCACCCGCAAGTTCAGAAGCTTGTTCTCGACTCGCTGCGCTACTGGGTGCAAGACATGCATGTGGATGGCTTCCGCTTCGATCTGGCCACTATCTTCAATTATGACGTGGACGGGAAAGAGAAAGTCAGAACACCGATCATAGAGGCAATTGAAAACGATCCTGTACTCTCGAAAGTAAAGCTTATCCCCGAGCCCTGGGGCACCAAGCAATACCGTATGGGACATTTTGCCGACAAGTTGTGGTCGGAATGGAACGATAAGTTCCGGGACACGGTGCGCCAGTTCGTCAAAAGCGATACAGGGCAGGTTGCCGCCCTTGCCGACCATATTGCCGGCACGCCCAGCCTGTTCGACCCGAAGAAAGGGCGTTATTCCATCAATTTCGTCACTGCCCATGACGGCTACACTCTCAATGATCTCGTTTCATATCAGGACAGACATAACCACGCCAACGGTGAGAATAATCGTGACGGCTCGGACAACAATCACAGCTGGAACGGAGGCGTGGAAGGTCCTGTGGAATCCGCCTCACTGCCGGCGGAGCAAAAGATAGCAATCGAGCAGTTGCGCGCCCGGCAGGTCAAGAATATGCTTTCCCTTCTTTTCCTCTCGGAAGGCACTCCAATGCTCTTATACGGCGACGAAGTCCGACGCTCAAACCAGGGCAACAACAATGCCTGGAACCAGGACAGGCTCAATATGATGGACTGGAATTTCTCTGCGCGCAGCAAGGAGACTCTGCAGTTCACTGAGAAAATGATCGCTCTGCGCAAGGCTCATCAGATAGGACGCCTTACTCCTGCCGACATCACATTTCACGGCACCGAGCCTTTCAAGCCAGACTTCGCCGATCATACCCGCTTTCTCGCCTGGCAATTGAAGCCTGCTGACGCCAGCCACAAGGCCCTCTACGTAGCCTTCAACGCATACTGGGAACCTTTGAAAGTCCAGCCGCCACCCGGCAAATGGCATCGCCTTGTAGACACCAACCTGCCTGCCGGACAGGACATCGTCCCCTCCGACAAAGCCAGCCCGGTAGACTCCTCCTATGTCGTCCAGCCGCGCTCGGGCATAGTCTTTGAAGCCGACTGAGGTCCTGCACAAAGTCCATTTTTTCC
This sequence comes from Candidatus Melainabacteria bacterium, assembly GCA_023250095.1. Taxonomy (GTDB): domain Bacteria; phylum Cyanobacteriota; class Vampirovibrionia; order Obscuribacterales; family Obscuribacteraceae; genus JAHFBI01. Next base: position 15,792 of record JAHFBI010000080.1, on the reverse strand, counting down.
CTTGATGGATTGCCCCAGGTCTGCCTGTCAGCCTGAGGCAGATCTGCTAGAAGCGTTGGACTTCAACTGTTGTCTCCTTGCTGGGGAAAACCCTGGAATCTTTGGGTTCATCTTCCCGGGGTATCTGGAATACCCGGAGGGTAAAGTAAGGTAAGGACGCCCTCCCTGGAAGACTCCCGACCACATGATGAGGTTAATGAGATGAAACGCTCTGTCATCGTCACATCCGTATTGTTTGCGGCTTCTGTGCTGCTCAGCCCTTGTGCTCGGGCAGCTGGACTCATCGTAGTGGACCCGATAAGCGGCGTGGCTCCGCCAAGAGCGGTGACTTTGCCGCCGCGCCCCGGTCACCCGCCGACCCCGCGCCCGGTACGCCCTGTCTTGAGAGGCTCTGTGAGCTTCGGCTTGAGACTACAAGGCGCAGATATTAAAGTGGACATTTCCGACCAGGTGGCCAAAACATATATTACTCAGACTTTTGTCAATGACACCGACTCGAATCTGGCCGGCACTTATCTTTTCCCTTTGCCAGAGGACACGACATTCAGCTCATTTTCCCTGCATATAGACGGCAAACCGGTAGAAGGCAAAATACTCGAGGCCCAGGAAGCCCGACAACAATACGAGGAAATTGTCCGGCGTATGGTCGATCCCGGCTTACTTGAATATGCTGACTATAAGACAGTGCGCGCGCGCATTTTTCCCATCCCAGCTCACGGCACGAAGAAAGTCGAGCTCGAATACACGCAGGTCTTGCGCGCGGAAAACGGCATGCTCAAGTATCGCTTCCCCCTGAAGACGGAAGGTGAAACTTCACCGGCCGACGAAGTGAAAGTCAACGTCAAGCTCAACTCCAAGATGGGACTGCGCACAATCTGGTCGCCGAGCCACACGATCACCTCAACTCGTGAAGGCGATCACAGTGCAAGAATTTCTTATCTGGGCAAAGACACGGTGCCGGACAAAGATTTCTTGCTATATTTCAGTGTCTCAGACAAAGATATGTCGGCAAATTTGCTCACCCACAAGAACACCGGTGAGGACGGTTATTATCTGCTTACTCTCACGCCGCCAGTGGCCAGCAAAGAAGTTATTGGCAAAGATATCGTGCTTGTAGCCGATACTTCCGGGTCCATGCAAGGCGAGCGCCTGTCCGAGAACAAGAAAGCTCTCAAGTATCTGGTCAACGCCCTCACTGCCGCCGACCGCTTCTCCATCGTCGAGTTTAACACCGATGTGGAATCCTACAAGACTCAGCTGGTGCCGGCAACTGCCGAGAATAAGAAAGCAGCGCTGTCTTTTATCAACGATCTCGAAGCGCGAGGAGGCACCAATATCGGCGATGCGCTCAAGACGGCGACGACCATGCTCGACCACGCAAGCGATCGCCCGGGCTATCTCGTTTTGATGACCGACGGCGAGCCGACAGTCGGAGAAACGACCGTTCCCGGCTTGCTTAAGACCGTTGTCGCCAGACGCGACATCAGAGTTTTCGACTTCGGAGTCGGCTATGATGTGAACACCCGATTGCTCAACAAGCTGGCTGAAAGCCATCACGGCACATCGCAATATGTAGAGCCCGATGAAAGCATTGAAACGGCGCTCTCAAGCTTTTACGAGAAAATTAAGACGCCTGTCTTGAGCAACGTCAAAATAAGCTATAACGGTATCCAGGCCAAAGACGTCTACCCCAGGGAGGTAAAAGACATCTTCGCCGGGTCGCAGGTCCTTCTGATCGGGCGTTACAAGGGAAGTGGCAACGGTTCGGTACAACTGACTGGCACTGTCAACGGTGTCGCCAAGGCTTACTCGTTCCCGCTTAGCTTTGCTGCGCAAGAAGTCGGACACACGTATCTGCCCAGGTTGTGGGCCATGCGCCGCATCGGGCACCTGAGCGAAGTGGCTCAGGACAACGGCAACAACAAGGAAGTGGTAGACGAGATCGTGGCCCTCTCCAAGAAGTACGGCATAATCTCAGCCTATACTTCCTTCCTCGTCACCGACCCCAGCGAGAATCACCGACTGCCGGTCGGCATGCCCGTCCCCATGGCTCGCCCGATGGAAGAGCTGAGTGTCCGCTCATCATCTTCGGCAGCACCTACAGTATCGCCCATGGTGCTGGGTGGTGCCGCCCACGGGATGGTGATGCCATCATCTTCTTTCCAAGCGCGCAGGCAGGCGCAGGCTATCGACGACAAAGTGGCATACTCTGTGCCGGCGGCGCCTTCAGGAAGGCTTCTAAACAAGTCGAAACTGGTGGCAGCCGATGGACTCTATGGTATGAGCGCTGGTTCTGCAGGCGGGTCAGGCGGCTATGGCTTGCGCTCACTTCACTCAGGCGAGAAAGAGAGCGCCGCCGACTTCTGGTCTGCCCCGCAAGCAGAAGCTCAACTCAAAAACGAAATGGCAAAAGCATACAACGCGCCTGCCGCCGGCAAGGACGCAGTTCTGCGCGCCAAGAAACTCGACAGGTTCAAAGAGATAACTGCAGAAGCCAGTGAAAGCAACGCCAAGGTCAAGACCGTGGACGACAAGACATTCTATCTGCGCGGTGGTTTCTGGACCGACGGTAGCCTCGATCCGCAAAAGTCTGCCAGACCAGAAGTGATAACTTTCGGTAGCAAGCAATACTTCGATCTCATCAAATTCCAGCCTGGCATCTCCAAATACCTAGCCGTCGGGCGACAAGTGATTTTCATGTACGACGGGCATTGTTACAAGATTATCTTTACTGAAATTTCCTGACCTGTAATCTCTGACTCTGTCTGGAAACAGCAGGAAAGGCAGCGTCCTGGCGACGCTGCCTTTCCTCTTTCCTGCTTCGTTTGTCGCTTTAGACCACTCATATATTGCCAGCTGCCTCAAGACAGCGCTTCTTTCAACTGGCTACAATGCCAGTTGCCGATCAACCTTCCGGGTGATGGCAAAAAAGTTACCACTATGGCTGACTATAATCATGTCTGGTTCCAGGCTATGTTGACTTATCCGGTGAGTATTTTTCAAAGGATGCAAGGTATCTGATGGGCACAAGAAGATCGGGCGGGCAGCAGGATGCATCATCTCCGGATTTACCTTTTTCTTCGGACACTCAGCTCTGTCAGCGCGTGCTACAAGCATCCAACTGTCCATTTGTCGTAACCGACTGCTTGAAACCGGACAACCCGATTGTCTATGCCAATCGGGCCATGGAGGAGCTGACCGGATACAGCGCAACGGAGTTGTTCGGACGCAACCCTCGGCTCTTTCATAAAGACCGAGTAAATCAGCCTGGGCTTACGCAATTGCGCAAATCAGTGCAAAGGCAAGAATCTTGCACTGTCATGATACAGGACTTTCGAAAAGACGGCGCAGCCTTCTGGACCGAGCTTTCAGTTACACCGGTAAAAGATGAAAACGGCAAGGCAACGCACTTCATCGGCGTGCACCGCGCACTGGGGTCGGCGACGGACATCGAGCCTCACATTCTCGAACAAGCCTTGAAGTTCTGTCCCGTCAGCGTAATCATTACCGACTTTCGCCAGCCCGACAATCCAATAGTTTTTGCCAATGAAGCTTTCGAGCGGATTTCCCTCTACAGCTTCAAAGATGTACTCGGCTTAAATCCGCGTTTTCTTCACGGGGACAAAAACAATCAAGAAGGTCATTTGGAGATACGTACCGCCATAGCCTCCGGAAAATCTTGGAGGATATTCGCAAAGACGGCACATCTTACTTCGCCGAGCTTTCCCTTAACCCGGTTCTCGACAGAGCTGGAAAAGTCACACATTTTATCGGCATACAACGCGACGTCACAACCGACGTCGCGCTAGAGAAACTGCAAGGCGAGCATCTGTCCATGGCCACTCTGGCACACGACCTGAGATCGCCATTGTGGGGCGGCAAACAAGTTCTGGAGCACATACTCGGCGGAAAGATGGGCGAGCTGAGCGAAGAATTGCAATCCATCCTCTCTACCCTGTCCAGAAGCAATCTCAGGCTTTTGAACATGGTAAAAAACTTTCTGGATATGCACCGGCTGCAGGCAGGCTCGCTGGTTCTCAGTCAAGCCCGCATAGATCCAGGACAACTTGTTCTGGAGTGCGTCGCCGAAATCAACATTCTGGCAAAAAGCCGGTCGCAGAAGATTACCTGTCACCTGGACAGCAATCTCAGAGCGTGCCGCGGAGACAGAGATTCACTCAGCCGGGTTCTGCTCAACTTACTGGATAATGCAGTCAAATACACCGGAGATGGTGGCACTATCTCCGTATCGGCTGGCAATCGCCATGAGACAGTGCAGATAACCATAACCGATTCCGGTCAGGGCATGTCGCCAGAAGCCATACAGAGACTTTTCAGACCCTTTTCCAGGGTCGGTTCGACAAGCAACCAGCCAGAAGGTTGGGGGCTCGGTCTCTATTTATGCAAGAAACTGATCGAGGCACACGGCGGGCAGATCGGCTGTCGAAGCCAGCTGGGCTCCGGCACGACTATCACTGTTACCCTGCCTGCACCCTGAGGCACGAACCAGAACCGCCGCATTGGTGACTGACAGATCCCCGACCCGGATAGTCTGTCCCGTGCGCTCCGCATCGTGCCCTGCCGCTGGCTTCGGTGCCCTGGCAATTAGAAGCCCTTCAAAGTTTCTCGTCAGTCAGTTGATCGAGGGGCTTTTCCAGAAGCTTATCGACAATTTTATATGCATGATAGCCGTTGTTATGAATGACTGACTTCAATTCGTCCAGAGGCAGCCGGACAGCATCGTAAACAATAATCGCCTGCGCCCAGCTAGATACGTCCGGAGCATAAGGCTGGTAGAAGCCCTGTTCGGGACGGTCGATCTTGAGCCTTTCGATACCGTTTGTCTTCTTGAGCTTCTCATGCAGATCGTGCAAGCAGGCATAGCACATCGAGCCGGACAGACGCATCTGGGTGCGATGGTACTCGGGTGGACCGGGCTGGACTTGAACGGCGCGAGCGGCAGGCGTTTGCAGGGGCTCTCTTGCATCTATCTTGCCAGGGGACGTTTGCTCACCGCTACCGTCTCCCCGGGGGGACAAAGCGGCGTTTTTTTCCCCTCTGGCACCTTCTGCGCCGTGTGCCCCGAGGCTATGATGCGCAGCGACATCCTTTTCCCCCTGAGCCTCTTTGCCCGGAAGCGCGCGGCTTTCTATGGCGCCATCGTCGCTGACCTCCGCAGCCGACTGCAGCGAGCCGGGCAGCTGCTTGCCGCTTGCCTGCCCGGCAGTATTCGTGAGAGCATCGGCGCGGTTGCCCTTAACTGCCCGATTCTCTGCCAATGGGGCGGTCGAACTTGCCGGAGCAAAGCCTCTCTTAAGATGTCCGTCAATTAATCTTCGACCCAGAAACCCGGCTTCAGCACCCTGGCTCAAAGTTTGAAGAGCAAGCAGGCAGGAAGCCGCCGCCAGCGCCACTTTAAAGCTTCGAAACCAACTTCTGCTCATGTCTCAGGAAATGGTCATAACGCTCAATCGAACTGATATTAAGTGTAGCGAATTTATGTCTGCGTGTCGGCAAGCAGGCAACTCGGAGTTCTTTCCAGCCTTCTGCCAGGCATCTGGGGTCCGGGCAGGAAGGATTAAGTTGTGCTAAGCGTCAAGCAATAAGCTTCTTGGCGCCTGGCAGGCGAGGACAATTTCTTATAAGCAAAAGATTTCCGGAGGGTTGCTATGATCAAGCCCGGGATACTACTCACATTAATGGTTTCCGATGTCCACCCTTCTCAACGCCACCAGATCTTTCGTTGACGCTATTGCCAGCCCTTCCGACGTAAAGCGCATGTCGCCGGAACAACTGCAGAGATTTGCCAGGGAAATCCGCCAGCAAATCATTGAAAGTGTCTCCAGGACCGGTGGGCATCTGGCTTCGAACCTGGGTATAGTCGAAATCACTCTCGGGCTGCACCATGTTTTCGACAGCCCGCGCGACAAGATCCTCTGGGATGTCGGGCACCAGGCTTACGTCCATAAGATGCTCACAGGAAGGCGGCATAGATTCAACAGCTTGCGCCAGTTCAAAGGGCTGAGCGGGTTCGTGACACCGGTTGAAAGCGAGCATGACGCCTTTCTCTCCGGGCATAGCTCGACGTCAATTTCTCTGGCGGTAGGCATGGCCATTGCCAGAGATCACTTGAAGCAGGACCACAAGGTCATCGCCGTCATCGGCGACGGCGGACTCACCGGCGGAATGGCCCTCGAAGCCATCAACCACCTCGGACATATTCAACGTAATGTAGTCATTATTCTTAACGACAATGAGATGTCCATCTCTGAGAATGTCGGCGGTTTTAGCCAGTATATGAAGCGCATAAAGGAGACCTTCTTCTATAAGGACATCAAAGAGAAGCTGGATCAAATCGAAGACACTCTCGATCATATTGCCTTGCAGCCACAGGTCTGGGACCTGATCTCATCTGTCAAACGCCAGGCGAAACAGCGCCTGGAGACGCCGGGCATTGTTTTCGAAAAGCTCGGCATCAACTACACAGGTCCAGTCGACGGGCATGATGTCGCGGCGGTAGTTGCCGCCTTGAAAAAGGTCAAGGATCTTCCTCATCCCCAGATCATTCATGTAATCACCCAGAAGGGCAAGGGCTTTGCCCCGGCCGAAGCTGATGCCGTCAAATACCACGGTGTTCCAGCTTTCAGCCTGGAGAAAGTCGAACCGCAACAATCGGACAAAGAAAGGGCAAAGACATATTCGCAGGTCTTTACCGATGCGCTCATAGATCTGGCTTCCATGGAGGCGAATCTGGTGGCGATCACGCCGGCGACCGCCGAAGGAAGCGGTCTGGTCAAGTTCGGCAAGATATTCCCTGAGCGCTTTTTCGACGTAGCCATTTGCGAGCAACATGCGGTGACCATGGCAGCCGGGCTAGCCAAAGCCGGGCTTTTGCCGGTGGTGTCCATCTACGCCACATTCCTCCAGCGCGCCATGGACCAGGTTATCCACGATGTAGGCATCCTGAACATGCCGGTTATTTTCGCCATCGACAGAGGCGGGCTGGTCGAGGACGGCGAGACCCATCAGGGCGTGTTTGATATCGCGCATCTGCGCAGCATCCCGAACCTTCGCCTGCTGGCTCCGCGCGACGCGCGTGAGCTTCGTGACATGCTCTATACAGTGGTCAAACAGCCGGACGGTCCAGTAGCAATCCGCTTTCCGCGGGATAAAGCTGTCAGGGGAAACATTGATCATCCTTTTGAAATTATCGATTTGAGCGCCTGGGAAATTGTCCACGATGGCGAGGAAGTAGTCTTACTGGCTTACGGAGCAATGGTAGACATTGCCGAACAGGCACTGCCGTTGCTCAAAGAAGCAGGAATCAACCCGATTCTGGTCAATGCCAGAAGTTGCAAACCGCTCGACGAACGTATGTTGCGAAAATTTGCCGGTGATGCCAGCTTGAAAGTTGTGACTCTGGAAGAAGGCAGCCTATGTGGCGGCTTCGGCTCTGGAGTCTTGGAGTGGGCTGCGCGCCACAGGCTCAATCTTCCGGGCCGCCGGCAGGCAGAGATTGTCTGCCTGGGGATTGAGGACCGGTTCGTAGAACACGGTGCCCGCCAGGACTTGCTTGACCTGTGCCGGCTCAGTCCAGAAAAGATCGCCGCTTCCATCAAGCGCCACGTAAGAGGAACTAGAGACTGACAGTCGCGCGGGCGTGCGCTGTCCCATAGACCTGCTTGCACAAACAGGGCAAATACCCTCCTTGTGCGCAGCCCTGCCAGGCTCTGCAAGTCGACACTAGATTTCCCGGCGTCCTTCCAATGCCCGGGTAAGGGTCATGTCGTCGGCGTATTCGAGATCCGATCCGACCGGCAGCCCGAAGGCTATGCGGCTTACTTTCGTGCCCAGCGGTTTCAGCAGCTGGCTCAAGTAAAGGACAGTAGCATCACCTTCGACAGTAGGGTTGATTGCCAGGATAACCTCTCTGACACTTTCCACCGGCACGCGGCTCAGCAATTCCCTGATGCTCAGCTTGTCCGGACCGCGTCCATCCAGCGGTGAAATGAGCCCGCAAAGAACATGATAGAGTCCCTTGAACTCTCGCGTCCTTTCCAGGGCAACAAGATCGCGCGCATCGGCAACAACACACATCAGCGTCTTATCTCTTTTCTCGTCCGAGCAGATTTCACACGGGTCTTGCGCTGAAAGGTGGAAACAGTGGCTGCAATGCCGAACCTTCTCCTTAGCGTCGATTATCGACGCAGCCAGTACACTAGCAGCCTCGGGACTCATATCCAGGACATAGAAAGCCATACGCTGTGCCGATTTCGGCCCGACGCCAGGAAACTTTTGAAACTCTTCGATCAGTTTGCCCAGGGGGCGCGTGAAATACATATTTGTTGGTTTAAGAGCGACACTGGCTGTCAGAGCCCAAGTCCAGGCGGCAGATTCATGCCTTGCGTCAGGTTACCTGCGCGCTGCTGCAGCAACGCCTGAGCTTTCATGGATGCATCGCGGACAGCCACCAAAATCAAGTCCTCCAGCGTGCCAACATCTTCGGGATCGACCGCTTCCGGCTTAATTTTCACGGCAGTAAATTCGGAGTTTCCATTACAGGTAACCCGGACGGCGCCGCCGCCGGCAGACCCCTCCACTGTCAGAGAGGCAAGCTCCATCTGCATAGCCAGCATGTCCTGCTGCATCTTCTGCAGCGACTTCTGAGCATCCCTCATCATTTTGTTGAAATCTTGGCTCATGGCAAACTGCTCCTTTCACGAAGGTAAATTATCCCACATCAGATGCCTCCAGCAAGCAGGCACGGTTGTCGGCTCGGCCAGTTAAACTTTGTTAAATGACGGTGGAGAGCCAAACTGCGCTGCCGGACCTTGTCTATACTTGACTGCAATATAGTGAATCTATCGGGACTTGAACAATGCAAGAGTATGACGTGGACATCGAAGCGGCAGGAGACGGCAAATCAGACTGTCATGCCAGGGCAGCCCGGTTTAAAGAGCTTCTCCGGTATGTCTTCAAAAGGTTTCTCGTTTTTGTTTGTTTCGGACCGGGAGTATTGGGCGTATTGTGGTTAATTGGACGACTTATAAAGCGCTGAAGCCGGAAAAACCCATCGAGACCTTGGCCAGACGCAACCCGGCTTTTTACAGCCAGTATGTGGGCGAAGAAGATGAGTTTGGCTTCGATCTGGAAACATTTGCTTTCTGGGAGCATGTTTTCCGCTATTTTTACGAAGATTACTTCAAAGTAACTTTCGACGGGATCGACAACATCCCCTCCGAAGGGCGCGCGATAATCTGCGGCAATCATTCCGGGCTCCTTCCGGCTGACGGCGCCATGCTCGTCATCGCCATCTGTAATTTGCACCCTTCACCCAGGCGCTTGCGCTTTCTGGCTACCGACTGGTTCTTCACCGTACCCGGCTTGAGAGAATGGGCGCAAAAGACCGGGCAGGTACGAGCTACTCTGGAAAATGCCGAGACCTTGCTCTCGCGCAACGAACTTATCGGCATATACCCTGAAGGGATAAGGGGCGTGGGCAAGACATTCCGCGAACGTTATCGCGTGCACGATTTTCATCCTGGATTTGTGAAGCTTGCCATCGCCACTCAAACGCCACTAGTGCCGGTTGCCACCGTCGGCGGTGACGAAATATTTCCGAATTTCGTCAATAATAAGACATTCGGCCAGCTTTTGCGTATGCCTTACTTCCCCACAACGCTGACATTCCCCTGGCTGCCCTTCCCGATGCCGTTTTTCCCGCTACCAGTTCGCTGGATGATGAAAATTCACAAGCCTATCAATCTCGGCTATCCGCCGGAGAAAGCCACAGATCGCAAGCTCGTCTTGCGCATCGCCAGAGAAATTCAGTATTTGATTCAAAGAGATCTCAACGATCTTCTGAGGCAACGCAAGTCCTTATTTTCTGGCTGGGACGAAGAAGACTGATGCAATTCACCCGCACTTACAGCAAATATATCCGCAACGTCCTCAAAGGGGACCATCCTGATTTTTCTTTGAAGACAATAGCGAGCATCGAGCCGTTTCTCTCTTTTCTCTATCAGGACTGGTGGAAAGTAGAATTCAGCGGCTTCAAGCACTTGCCCCAGTCCGGACCTGCCTTGATTGTCGGCAATTCAGGCGGAGTTCTGCCGTGGCCTGCCTTGATGCTGCTTTATGCTTTGATGCGCGATCGCGCGCGGCCAAGACGTCTCAACATCCTGTGCGACATGGACTGGATAGAAGATGAGCGCTTGTATTGCTGGCTGAGAGAAACAGGATTTTCGCCCTGGTCGGCAGAGCATGCCAAAAAACTCTTTGCCGAAGGTCAAACTGTGGTGATTTTCCCGGAAGGATTGAGCGGCGCGGTGAAGCCCTTCTCAGAGCGCTATCGCCTCAGGAGATTCGACTGGACAAGAATCATGCCGGCAGTCGAGCAGAATGTTCCCATCGTGCCCATGGCGACTCTCGGTTGCGATGAATCTTTTCCGGTCGGCATGAACCTGGAGAAACTGTCCAAGCTCTTGTCGTTGCCTGCGTTTCCGATAACACCTTTTTTTCCCTGGTATCCTTTTCCAGCTAACCTCGCGCTGTCGCTGCCTGTGAAATGGAAGATGCGCTTGCTCAAGCAGGCTGACTATAAGCAGATCGGATCGCGTGACGAGCTAGAGGAAACAGCCTCCCGACAAGCTCTCTTTCTGGAAGGCGATATTCAGGCTGAGTTGAATCGTCTGCTGAGAGCGCGGATCAAGCCACTCTTCTAAGGACAGTGCTCTTTTCATAGAAGCCCGCCTGGCTACGCTTACGCCCACGCCTGCAAGTCGCCCCTATAAGATCTATGAGCAGTGTATGCTGGCGCAAGCTGGACAAAGAGTCAGTCAGTTGCGACAAGCTCAGTACAATTGTCGCAGCTAAAGACACCAGACAAGTCAGACAACGTTAAGATGCGGGCTTACCCAGTTATTGGCAACTGGGGTAAACCCTAGAGCACTTCCCTGGACAGGGCTGTACACTTGAGTGGCCTGCCAGAACAGGCAAACTGGAATCCTTATTACTATCTCTTTTTCTCAGACCTCGTTTGTCAGAGGTTCTGCAGGCTTTGCCGGCATCCGGTCGGGTCTGCAGTGCCAGCGCAATGGGCTCGAACAAGCCCTCTGAAAGCAGGCTGCCTCCCCTCAAGGAAGCTTCCGGCCATTTAAGCTGCACCCTGATCTGGCAAACAAATTGGAAGAAAACTGACCCTGAAACGGTCGGGTCCGGCGCAGGCATCTGTGCCAGGAGCCGGCTGAGCCCTCTTTGATCCCCAATCTGACAGGTACCGGCATATGATGGACAATCAAAGCTCAAATGAGACAAATGGTGACGGCAGACAAGACGGCCGATTGACCGCAGCGGATGATGTGCCGCTACCTCAAGGCAGCCCACCAACCTCCACCCTCGAGAAACCAGCAGACCCGGGTGCTGCTGGTTTCTCTCCAGCTGGCTGCCATGTGCCGACAGGCACTGCTTCTTATATGGAACTACCGCGGTTCCTGCACATATATCACCATTACCCCAACTCTTACGAAATAGCTCACAGCGCGGATGTTTCCAGCTGCCTCTGCAGCCTGTGCCGGCTCAGAGGGGAAACTGGTGATCATCAGGCGCCTGATGCCCGGCTGGAGACAGCTTCCCAGCCGTCGTCGATCGAAGCCTGCTTCGGCACTCTCCAGGGTCTTCTCCAGCGTGCAGCCGGAGCCGTCTCCCCCATGCGCCCATTAAAGGCAGGGCGCGAGTCGTCGAACAGGAGCAACGGACGGCAAGCTCCAGGCACTACGCAGCCTCAGGACGCAAGAGGTCCGCTCAGCCAGAAGTCCGACCCTGAAACCAGTAAGCCGCCGGAAAGCGCCTTGGCAGACTCGAGCGAATTGCTTCGGGAAAGTCTTGCTCAGGACACAGAAGACAGTGCCTCTGCCGAAGGCAGCATGGAGACAAGTGAGCCTGAGGACGGACAAACGGAGAGCTGGGACGACGAAGCCATCCCACCGCCCCCTGAAAGACGCAAACTCTGGCAGGGCATTGATGGAATCGGTGTGATGACCTTCGGTGTGGCGCTACCGCTAATAATGACGGCGCTCTGCATTGCCTCCTGCCCTAAGAGAGCAACACTGGTCATTTTGAACCATCCTGTAGAAACGCTCCTAGAAATCTTTTTGCTCCTGACCATTCCCTTTATGAACTTTCGCGTCTGGTCGGCTCTTTGCAGAAACGATGCCCGTTTTTCTTTGAGCCGCGGACTTTTGCTAGGAATGTCGATAGCCGCATCGCTCATCATCAGCTGCCTTTCCTTTGCCGCCATCCCGGCTGGATATGCGGAGCTTCAGGCAGCTATCGGGACAGATTTTACGACCGGCTTTTTCATAATTGGCGCGCTCGCGGCGGCCGCAGCTCTTTCAGGGGCGTATATCGTCAGGAGGATAAGACAGGCAAGAGAGCTGCCCAAATCCAGGTTGAGTGTTCTGACCAATGTCATAGCCGGACTCTTGATTGGAGCAATGGCTTTTGCTGCCGCCGAGACAAGATCTTGGTGCGTGCGCCTGTCCGAAAAAAAGGCTATGGCAGGAGAGAGAGCGCAACGGGATCAGGGACTTGAGATGCTGCGCCGGCTCAACGCCGAGCGCGAGTTGCTAATGGAGTGCTCGGACTCCCGCGCGGCAGGGGTCGCCGGACTTTTCATCCAGCTTAAGCAGGCCGACATGCCGCAGCTTTATTTTGCCGCAGTCGGCAAACCTTTCCGAGACGAAAATGCCAATGACTTCAGCTCGATGCCCGACGAATATTTACGGCGGCACGTGGTCGGGGCACCGGTCAAGGGACTGTCACTGGTGCGCTCGGCACTAAATGGTGCAGTCAGCCCGGATGCACTTTCTTCGACCATCAGCTGGACATATGTATTCCGCAATGACACTGAGACTTCCCAGGAAGCACGCGCTGAGATTGCCCTGCCACCAGGAGCGGTGATAAGCGGTCTGACGGTGTGGCAGGGTGGAGAGCCTCAGGAGGCGGCTTTTGCAGCTTCCGGCAAGGCAGACGGGCAGTATAACTGGGTACAAGTCGATCACAACAGCCCGGCGATCATTTCGGACCTCGGGCGTGGACGCTATCTTTTCCACTGCTACCCCATTACTCAGGACCAGCAACTCAAGGTAGAAATGAAGGTAATGGTGCCGCTCAATCTGGAAAGCCTCGATGCGGCCAGCCTGACCCTGCCCCGCTTCATTGCAAGCAACTTCGGACTGGAAGGTGAACACGCCTTGCGTCTGGAAGCCAATCACAAAATGACCAGCAAAGCCAAAAATCTCACAAGCAGCAAAGGACCGTCCGGAAACGATGTAATCTCAGGGAATCTTGACAGTTCCCAGCTCGAGCACACCGCTCTCATCGTCACCGCCAAACGGGATGCGTCCATAGAAACAATCATGGCACCCGACATTCTTTCTGGCAAGCGCGCACGCGAGGCGGCAATCGCCAAGGCCGAGGCGGAACGCAAAGAACAAGAAGAGGAATCCGCGCAGAATCCACAACAGCAAGTCGTATTGATGATCGACGGATCCAAAGGCGTTCGCCAGCAGCTTGAAGACGTGCAAACCGTCATCTCCAGGAAAAGATCCCACAAAAGAATCAAAACGAAAGTACCGAAACTGGAGCCTAAATGGGTGGTCCGGACAATTAAGGAAGTGACGTCAAAGGCCCCCAAGAGACTGCTTGTCGTTATCGATGGTTCTCAGAGCACAAGGAAGAACCTGCCTGAGATTCAGTCTGCCCTCAAGTCCATTCCCTCGTCCATACCTGTCTCAGTAGTTGTGGCTTCCCAGGAAGACAAAGTCCTGAGCGAACCGACCCCTGTCAAGGAAGCTCTGCCGAAACTCGACAAAGTAGTCTTTGGCGGCGGTCAGGATAACCTGAAAGCTGTTGTCAAAGCAGCTGAAGTCGCCGGGCAAGCTCAAGGTGGCGTGGTGCTCTGGATTCATGGTGCCCAACCGGCCTTGAATCGAGACATCTATATCATGTCGCCCTTTGCCTGTAAGCCAGCACTCTTCGAGTTGTCTCTCGACAGCGGTGAAACAGATACGCTGGAGTATTTCAAGAACCATGGCGAGATTAGTTCATTCCAGCCCCTGCAAAGAGGGGAGGACCTGGCTCAGGACCTCAAAGAATTCTTTGCCAGATGGCAGACAGGCCGCAGAGACTTCCAGGTGTCCTATTCACTCCTGGACAAGGCGCCAGCTTCAGCAATATTGCCGTCTGCAAGGGAACGAAAGGAATTGCTGACTCTCAATGCCCGCAAGATGGTTGACGATCGCATAAGGCAGAAGAACAGATACGATGCCGCTAGGATCGCCGTCGAGTACCAGATAGTGTCGCCGGTGAGCTGTGTGGCCGTGCTCAGCACAGCCAGTACCGAATCGGCTGAATTGCAAGGTGCCACTAATGGCACGATCGGTCCTGAAGGCGGAGATGCAACCGTGATCATGGGGGTCAACACAGCAGGGACAGTGCGTGTCAACAATCTGGCTAATCTGGAGGCGCTCTTGAGCATCGTCTCCAACCTTGTCGAACTGGCATGCGTGCTGGCAGGTGTTGCCGCCTTGCTACATGGGCTGTGTTATAGGGCAGTCGTACATCGCTTCTTAGGAGTGAACGCCGAATTGACTCCAGGCACGCGCATTGGCATCGGTGTGGCCCTCATTGCCGCAGGACTGATGCTGCCTAGCATGGTGAACTGGTTCGTAACCTCGGCCAGAGATGCCAACCTCTTCTCCTGATCTCCCCGGGCAAGGGTAACGCCCAGAGCGCTCTCAGATTGCTGGGAGCGCTCTGGCGTGTCTCAATTGAGCAAAGAAAACGTCAATTGCCAGCGCCTGTGCGACGCGAAGGAAACGTCGCAGACCGAAGCCATTTCGTTGATTGCAACGCCGCATAGGTGACTGGGTACCCCAAGGTCGGGTGCCGTCGCCTGCCTGGAAATAAGGGCGCTGAAGACCCGACTCCTCCTGTAACAGCAGTCGTGGCCGGACTTCCTGTTTCTGACCCGGTTCTGCTGCCTATAGCTGTGGTGCCGGCAATTCTAGTGGCAACGCCAGAATCAGGCGGCCAGGAATAGTTTTTCACCTCGACCTCCGGAACATGCTGTGGGGACGGGACGCGGTAATATGCCGAGGCGGACAGATAGCCCGGCGCATTACCACCACCATTGCGCCATACGAAGGATCGATAACGTGCAAACCGCCGGTAAACACCAGGCATATTTGCGCCGCCCGATTCCGAGTATGCGCCGGTGGACAAAGGACCGCCGGATTCAGAGCCTGCTCCGGTAGCAAAGACGCCTCCTGACTCGGAAGATCCGCCGCAATTGAATACTCCCCCCGATTCCGAATAGGCTCCGGTGCGCAGAACTCCACCTGATTCAGAATGTCCTCCCGCTCCCCAGACTCCTCCAGCTTCGCTGACCGCCCCGGTGTCAAACACACCGCCCGATTCGCTGCCAGCTTCCGAATCAGACCATGCTGGCATGTGGCAGAAAAGCGAAGCTAAGAGGATAAATACAAAAAGAGCCCGGGTATATCTTGTAGACATGCTCAAAATCTAGCCTCTTCAGAAAAGCCCGAATACACCTCGGCATACGTGACTTGCTAGCAAATTCTTCCCCGGTGACCATCTAGCCAAACATACAGAGTCCCGCCAGAGTTCGGGGCTGCCATATCTTGCACAGCAGAGCCCCTCAAACGCAGCTCCACCAAATCATCCTTGCAATTCGATTCTCCAGCTGCCCCAGATCAAGACGGACACGAA
>JAHFBI010000378.1 GCA_023250095.1 Candidatus Melainabacteria bacterium | reverse complement strand
TTTGGCCTCAAACACTTCGCCAGTCTCGTTGGCATCTAAGAAATACTTCCACAATCAGCTTCCTCAGCATGAATTGTGCATAAGACTACTTCTGGTGGGGACTTTCGGTTCTTGCGACACTAGCAAAGATGTTGTAAGGGGCTGGACAGAAGTCTAGATAGTCCTCATCGACAAACTCAAGCAAAAATTGCCTGCACATGACTTAGATTGCTGTTAACCACAACCTGGAAGTAAGGCTTCAAACGAAAAAACGCCTCGCTCCGGCTGCGCCGATAGCGCTACCGCACACAGGCCTGCACGAAAATATGAATATGTGGCCTGCACAAGAAAGAAGCCATGAGCGCCTGCAATCACTCAAAGGCAGAAAGCCTCTGAGACTTGCTGCTGCGAATTATTCCTCCCTGAGAACCGAAACTCAAATTCGAATTCCCAGATGAACTTAATTTGCCTCTTTTCTGACGACTCAGCTTCAGGGTCCCACAGAAAACAGTTGCTTAACTGCTCGCTTGCCCTTTCGCCTATCCAGCTGGCAGCTAGTATGGTCTTAGAGGCAACGCACGAGGAATTGTCCATGATCGAAAGCGGAACTTGTGCCCCGCCCACTCTGAAGCAAACAGACGAAGTGAAGTTCGGCAAGCCAGGGCGAACAGCAGTAAAACTCTTGCTCTATTACATGCTGTTCGCCCCGCTTGTAGCCATGCCGTTCTACAACACTGTCATTTTCCATCCATTCATGTGCGGTGACTATGGTCGCAAGACTGTTTGCGGCTTACCGGTAAGAAATATCGACTTCAAGAATTCCTCAGGTGATCGCCTCCATGGCTGGTTCATCGAGAAGCCAGGCGCAAGCAAAGTAATTCTGGTCAGCCATGGCAACGCTGGCAATCTGACGCACCGGCTGCCGCTGGCTCAGCTTCTCTTGCAAACAAATAGCTCTGTCTTTCTCTACGATTATCGCGGTTATGGTCTAAGCAGCGGCTCAGCCACGCTGGATGGAGTTTGCGACGATGGGCTTGCAGCCTACGACTGTCTGACAGGCACTCTGAAAGCAAATCCATCCCAGGTCTTTGTCTATGGTGAATCGCTCGGCTCAGGCGTAAGCTGCCACATTGCACAGCACAGACATTGCGCCGGGATTATTCTTCAGTCAGGATTTATGTCAGTCAATCATCTTGCCGGCACAAAGATAGCTCTTTTTCGCTTGTACCCGCGCTGCCTTTACCCAGCCAACTGCCTGGAAAACGACATCTTTCTCTCCGGGCGTCACGCCCCTTTGCTTCTCCTACACGGGCGGGACGACACAATCATCCCGGTCACAGAATCAAGGCTTCTGTTTGCAGCAGCATCACAACCAAAGCGCCTGATCGAGGTCAAGGGCGGACACAATGACATTTGCTCCAGCGAACTCCTCCAGCCTGTCGCAAGCTTTGTCCAAAGCCAGCCAATGGCAATGGGGATAGGGCCGAAGCCTTGCACACAAGATGAGTCCAGGTGAGCCAAGGGCAGCAGCGACCCCGACAGAAATCAAGTCGCAGACACTAGAGCGATTCCGGACCAAATGAATCTGGCAATAGTTCCTCCAGGGAAGAAATGACCGTTGAGCTGTCCTGCCCAACCAGCCAGACCGGAGCCTCAGCGCCAAACTCGCGCAATACTTGCAGGCACTCGCCAGCAATCGGATTGATGCCAACCGGGTCCTCAACAGTAACCATAAGCCTGACGGCCTTACTATAGCCCGCAGTACGCGCCGCGCGCATTGCCACGCTTTCAGCCAGGGCAGATCCACCAAAGGATGCGTTGTCGTCCGAAACGCCGCTGAAAACGGCTTGTTTGCCTCTGGCGTTGTCAGCGATAAACAAAGCTGCGCGTGGCTTCCTGGAATATGGCACGTGCGACCGGCTCTTGAGGGCAACCAGGCGCCTGACCATCCTCTGATCACAAGGAGACAGAGTCGAGCAAGAAAGAGGAGCCCCCGAAGCCGCAGGCAGAAGTTCGCCTGAAGTCGAGCGCCGCACATTGCTTTCTTGATCCACGACGCTCAGCAAAACGGCATCCAGACCAAACTGCCTGAGAACCTGACGACACAGCCCACAAGGTGAGCCACCAGGCACCTTCTGGCAGACAACAGCAATACTCAAGAAGCGCGTATAACCTTCTACGACAGCCGCCATGACAGCACCGCGCTCGGCACAGATAGCCGGTGGAAAGAAATCGTTCTCGACATTGCAGCCTAGAAAAACCTTCGCACAGCCGGTGTCATTAGCTGCCAGGATAGCCGCCCCGACAGGAAATTTCGACTGAAAGCAAAGCTGGTGCAAAGCCGAGCTCTCAGCCGCCTTCCAGGCGAGTCGAACAAGCTCCTGTTCCGTTGCGCTCAGGTCGTTGAATTCGGTGAAGATACCAAGTGGTTTGCTCATTTGTGCTGTCCACCACATACAATGCGCCGGGCAAACTTCAGGGTCCAACCATCCACCTGCCACCAAGACAGCCTACGAGTCTACCAGGGTTCAGCCTGTTGACATTACTCCTTCATCCTGGAAGGTTGTGAAACAACAGGAAAAAGCGCCAAAAAGGTAAGAAAGCGGCCGAAAGTGCAGGGTCTGATAACCACCGCTCAATCGGCTGCTCTCCGGACCAGAACTTCAGGCTGCCGCCAGAGATTCAGGGCGCTCTGGTTCCTTGATTGCCCTCACACCTTCGGCGGCATCATCTTGCACATCAAACGAGCAAGCCCGCCAAACAAGGCTAAATCAGCCAGTGCCAATAAGATCAAAAACACTGTATACATAACAGTCTCCTTCGGACATAACAAAGTGTGTAGCACAGGACAGAAGCGGACGTCTCGTCGAGCTTTTGCCTCATGCAATTCTTATAAGGAAGCATTTTCTCTGGCGGCAGTATCGCGCTTACTCCGCCTGACGGCAAGAGCATAGCCTGACACACAGCCGACAAGAGTTCCGATTTCGCTTCCAAGCATCACGTCGGCAGCCGAGGGCACGCCTTTGAGAAGGCACCAGATGAGTCCACCCAAGCCAATCGAGTAAACGAAAGTCAGCCAGATGCACCCTACCTTTATCAGTCCTTCTTCTTTCAGCAACTGCCAGCCACTCACCAGTCCCAGGGCGGCGCCGACAAGACCGGCAATCAAATAAGTAAACATAACATCCTCCTGAGATTCTCTTTCGAAATGACCAGATGACAGCACAGCCGATAAACCAGAGACTGACTTATGCCTTGAACGTGTAAGTCCCTGCCTTCTTGCTGCCGTTGTTCGTGCCGTTTGCTGGCGGCTCGGGGCGATGCAGCGCATAAGCGAACACGCCGATCAACAGATAGACGATGACGAACAACGGAAAGCCTAGCGGCAGCGGATTGAGGTACTGCAAGAAAGGCATCACCGCCATGGCCACAACAATAGCCCAGAGGCGCATTTCCGCCGGCACATAGCGGGCAAGCTGGTACCCGATCGCAGCGAGTGCAATTTCAAATAAGATCAACATGGCAATTGCTCCTGTTCAATGTTTAAAAGGAAAATTGTTGATTTGGCTAGAGCGGCATCACCGGCAGGATAAGACCGGCGAAAAGCATGCCAAATACGAGAAAAACAAAGGCAACGACGAACTTGAAGATCAAGAGGAAGATGATCAACCCGACGACCTTTCGCGCGCCAACAGGCAATTCAAACCAGGGTACGATCCAGTCGAACGTTATCCGCCAGGCAATAACAATCCCGGTGATAACAACGAGAAAAGGAACGACCATGCTCAAGCCAAGCACGCCGGAGGTGAGCATGGCTGCCGCAAGAATGACTAAGCATAAAGCAAACATTGTATTTCTCCGAATGAGAATGACAAGCAAAGCAGACATTGGCAAATGCCTCCCACTTCCTCAGCCAGGGGAGCCAATTTCGCCAGGCAGGCAACACCGGCACCCAGCTGCATCAGGCGATGTCGCTAGGAAGAGTCTCGATAGAAAAAGCTGCCTGTGTTTTGAAGAAATAGCGCCTCATGGAAAAGACTGCAGGGGGTAATTTGTGCTAACAGATTTGTCTGCCTCAGAACAACTCCTTTAGCCTCAATACTGGGGATATCCATACAATTCCTTGTTTAGCGTGCATCTCACCGCCTTACTTGACTACCACAAAAGTGGCCTGCGTGCCTTCTACTTAGCGCAGCGTAGTCATCGTCATAGCGATACGACATCTGGGCCAGGCAGACCAGTTGCAGTGACCCCAGTGCGGGCTAGCGCGAGATTAGCGAGGACTATCCAGCGTACAAACATGTATGCACTGTTGGCAGACAGACCCAGACACGCAGCTATGAAAGCTCAGAGAGCCTAGGGACTCCAATTCGAAAAGCACCG
>JAHFBI010000377.1 GCA_023250095.1 Candidatus Melainabacteria bacterium | reverse complement strand
CGTCTCCGGATTTCATCAGGCTAAAAATGCGCCGATCGCATCCAAGTATACTTCACCCTCCAGACTCCGTCGCTTTCGCCGCCGGCTCCCTGCCAGTTGCTTTACACAGCTGCCTGCCGGCAGGGTTCTCAGGAGGTGTTTCACCGACAGACCGCCCTCTTTGTAGATAATCTTGCTCGAGGCAGACTGAGGGCACCACATATGATTGCAATGAGATCTTGAGAACCGGCGCCAAGCATGGTGGCATTGCCGGGCATGGGGCACCAGATTCAGTGCAAATTTTTTTTTTGAGATCTTGGCAATGGATCGCTCGATAAATAGCTGGTGCACGCTGGAGATCACTTATGAATTCATGATTCCCAGAGTAAATATCTGCGGCATATTTGCCATCACATTCGATATTACCGCCGCAGCCACAAAATTCTGCAAATAAAGCACTTCTCACGGGACAACATTCAAGTATAATTTCCCTGACGGACACGCTGTTGCGTTTTATCTGCCACAGAGTCCGGCTAATCGTAGTACTGAAGGTGGTGCCATGTGGCACCCGGTAATCTAGATCGGCGGTTCGTTATGGTTGCGTCTCATGGAGATGGTTTCCAGAGTGGGGACATCCATGGGGGAAGCTTTCAGGCGATAAGGGAATATTTTCAGCGGAGAACTTGCCGCCACTGTTCCCAGCCGTTGGCTGCCGAAGGGATAGAGCTTGTCCGGGAAGAGCCCGGCGTCCTGGTTGTGCGAGTCGGGTGCTCGCTGTGCGGTCATCCCGTGGGCATCGCCCTGGTCGGGATGAATCCTCAGTCCAATTCCCCGTGCCCGAAAGCTGCCGGCAGAGCAGCCGCCATCCAGCCCTCGCAAGAGTTAAGACACCCTCCTGAATGGTCGCGCAAAGACATACAGAAGCTGTCCGGCAAGCCTGCAATCACATACGACGACGTGCTGGATGCCCATAAATTTCTGGAGTCGCTAGGCCCGGACTGGGCGAGATTGCTGCCAAAACGAACTCGCCGCAACGCCAGCTGAGTACCGCCGTCTTATCCCTGCTGCTGTTCTTGCTACACTTTTAACGGGTCCGCCAGTCTCAAGGCATGAGTTGCCCGTTTTGGATAAGTATGTTCAGCAAAGAAGTCTTCGTGCTGCCGCGCCCGCTCAAACGGGACCCTGAGCTAGGGCTGTGCTGGGCATCGCCCACACCGTACGCCGTCGGTATGTCCGGTCTGGGATACCAGCTTGTTTTCTCTCTTCTGGACAAGGACGAGCAAGTCTCAGTCTTAAGGGCCTTCACTGACTATCAGGAACCGGGCTGGCAAGACTGCGAGCTGATCGGTTTCACACTGGCTTTCGAACTCAACTATGTCAACGTCCTCACTTTGCTGTCCAAAATGGGCGTCAGCCCTCTAAGCCGCGATCGCGCCGCCGGAGCCCCGCTGGTCTTCGGCGGCGGACCAGCGCTTGCGGCCAATCCCGAGCCATTTGCCGACTTCTTCGACGTCATCCTCCTCGGCGACGCCGAAGAGCTGATACCGTGTTTTCTTGCCAAGTGGAAAGAGGTGCGGCTCCTGAAAGACCGCCAGACACAGCTTGTCGAGCTTGCCACCGTCGAAGGGCTTTACGTGCCCTCGCTTTACAGCGCTCATTATGCCTGTAAGCAGGGACCGCTTACGGCTGTGGTGCCGGAGGTCCCGGGCGTGCCGGCAAGAGTGCACCGTCGCCAGTTCATGGGGCCGCCAGATTATGTCGCTCATACCACGGTCCTTGCTCCTGAGTCCAGCTGGGCAGACATGTTTCTCGTCGAAGTAGTGCGCAGCTGCCCACAAGAGTGCCGTTTCTGCTTGTCCAGTTATCTCGCCCGCCCTTTTCGCGGAGCAGATGTCGAGACTCTGCTCAGCAAAATAGATCTCGGTCTCAAATACACCTCCAAGATAGGCTTACTCGGTCCCTCAGTTACCGAGCACAAGCAATTCGCCCTGATTGCCGAAGAACTCATCAAGCGCCCGACGGCAAAAATATCCGTCGCCTCGCTCCGTGCCGACAGCATCGACCCTCTTGTCCTTTCCATGCTGGTCAAGCTAGGTCAGAAGACAGTCACCATCGCCCTTGAGTCCGGGTCGGAGAGATTGAGAACGATCATGAAAAAGAATCTTAGCGAATCTGAGATCTTGACTGCCATGGACCTAATTGCGGCAAGCGGTCTTAGCGGCGTGAAGCTTTACGGCATAGTCGGGCTGCCGGGCGAGACACAAGACGATCTTGACGAGACAATCAAGCTGTTGTGCCTCCTCAAGAAAAAACACCGCCATCTACGTCTGACATTTGGAGTGAGCTCTTTTGTTCCCAAGGCGCAAACACCTTTTCAGTGGTCGGGACGCGACCGTCACTGCCAACAGAAGCTGTCATACATCCGCAAGCATCTCAGCCGGGTTGGCATTGATGTCCGCGCAGAAAGCCACAACTGGAGCGATGTGCAAGCCTTGCTCTCCCGTGGAGACAGGCGCCTGACTGAGGTTTTGCTCGGCGTTGCTTCAAGCGCGGGCAATCTCGGTGCCTGGAGAAACAGCCTGCGCAACCTGCCGCCCGGCTGCCCGCCGGAAGACTACTATGTATTCCGCAACATTCCTTACAGCGAGACTCTGCCCTGGCAACATCTGATGGACGAAGATAAAGCCCTGATGCTGACAAGACACAGTCAGCAAGCTCAAAGGCTCTTTTTGCCGGAACATATGAGTTCCTGAATCTACCGGGTTGTCAGGTAACGGCGATGGCAGTCGGGTCGATCATTTCCGATCATAGAGGTTGAAAAGCTAATATATTAAAAGGTAGCTAGAGTCGGTGACTATACCCGATTTGCCTTGCCGGAGGTTCACGACTATGACTAAGCTCCAAGAACTTGAGGGACTGATCATCCCCATCCGCGATGACACGACCTCCGGCGCCGCTGAGATCGCCTTGCAAGCCATAAATGTCTTCCGGCATTTGATGAGCGATCCTCTGCCTGACGACCCGGCTGAAGTCCGGAAACTACTGGTGGAAGCCACCAAGGCTCTCGTCGGGGCCCAACCGGCCATGGCTCCGCTCTTCCATCTGGGCAACACAGTTCTGCAAGCCACAAAAGACGCCCGCTCGACCGGCGAGCTGGCAGCGCTCTGCGACCAGGCTCTGGAGAAATTCGAGCTGCAACTATGCAACAGCGCCTCAATGATTGCCGACCATGTTTTCGACCTGATTCCGGCTGGCGAGCTGGTCTTTGCTTATTCATTCAGCTCCACTGTGGTAAGCAGCCTTCTGCACGCGCGCTCACAGCGCAAGTTCTTCCGGGCTGTCTGCACCGAGGCCCGCCCCAGCATGGAAGGAAGAAAGCTGGCCACGATGCTCACCTCGGCCGGGCTGGAAGTAATTCATACATTCGATACAGCAATGGGACTGGTTTTGCCTAACTGCCGCGTCGCTTTCATGGGCTGCGATTGTATCGCCCGCCCGGGCATAGTCAACAAAGTCGGGTCCTGGCTTCTGGCTCTGGCTTGCCGCGAACTGAACATCCCTCTTTATGCGCTTGCCGGCACAGAAAAATTCGTAACGGACGAGCGTCTGTTCGAATTCGAAGATCACGAGCGCCCCGGCAACGAAGTCTGGGAGGAAGCACCTCCGGGAGTGCGCGTCCTGAACAAGCAATTCGAGCTCATTCCTTTCTCCTGGATAGCCGGCCTTGTCACCGAACATGGCATCTTGCAAGAAGAGGACGTAGAACAATACGTCTCCAGGCTGGAAGTGCACGAAGCCTTGCGCATCGAAGGGGCATTTGCCTCTTGACCTGACAGCTTGTTGACCTGACAGCGACAGCCTAAAATGTTAGCGTGGGATTGCCCTGCAGCAGAGGACTCAGTTGAGAAATCTGTCCTGCGTATTGGTCCCCACTACGGGCTGTGAACTCGCAACTCGACCAGAGATTCCTTGTTCACGGAGCGCAGGGGCAACCCGGGAGGGCGTCAGCCCTGAGGATTGAAGGTCCGGACAGGAAACTGTCCTTAATTCTATCCCCGCTGTCTTCCTCCGCGCTCCGTGGACGGGATTTTCTCAAAAGCAAGCAACATCTTCTTCTTGCATTTCTCGGCGGCAACTGCGTCCCCTTCTGGAAAGATCCCACATGCCCAAAGTCATTTTGCTCTACTTATTGCTTGCAGCAACATTTACTGCCCTGTTTGTGGTTTTGCGCCGCACTTATTTCTTGCATGTCACAATCTTTGAGTTTCAGCGCGGGCTGCACTACAAACGCGGCAAACTGGCGCGCCTGCTGGAAGCCGGGCGATATCTCACTTTCCGCCCCTGGGAGTCGATTTTAGTTGTCGACATGCGTTCGATGGTTGCCTC
>JAHFBI010000376.1 GCA_023250095.1 Candidatus Melainabacteria bacterium | reverse complement strand
GCCTGGCGAGCAAATATAAATGAGCTCACATTGTTTCCAGACAGCCGGGGGCACCGAGTCGAAATCAGGCACCATTCCGCTTTCGGCCGTGACATTGATGTACCAGGGCTGCCCGCCAGCCAGAAGCGCCGCCCCTTCGTAAATCTGATAGAAGGGGTTGGGCATGAGCACAAGACCACCTGCCCCCGGTCTGACCACAGCCTGGGCAATGGCAAACAATGCCTCGCGCGTGCCATTTACCGGCAGGACGTGCCTGTTTATGTCCAGAGAACCCGGGCGCAGCTGAAACCGTCTGGTCAACCACTGACAAATGGTCTCCCTGAGCGCGGCCGTGCCAACAGTGCTGGGATAGCTGGACAGCCCGCCAAAATTGCGGGCAATTTCTTGCGCTATGAAAAGTGGCGCCTCGTGCTTCGGCTCCCCAATCGAAAGAAGAATAGGGCTTTTCTCGGGCGGCGGCACAAGCGAAGCTGTTAGATTTCTCAATTTCTCGAACGGATAAGGCTCCAGACAGTCCAGATGGGGGTTCATCCCCAGTTCTCCACCAGGAGTCGCCTGGCTGTTTCAGCCAGAATAGCCGCGCCTATATACAAGCCGGACTCGTCTATATCAAAATCAGGGCTGTGATGGCTGCGCCTGTCGCCTTTTATCTCGCCGCCCAGAAACATGAAAGCGCCTGGCGCCGCCTGAGCGAGCACGGAAAAATCCTCAGCCCAGGTCTTGAGCGGAAAAGCAATCACATTTTCCGCTCCAATAAGCTCACATGCGGCTGCCCGCATCACTTCGCTCACCGATGGGTGGTTGACTGTCGCCGGATAACCGGGCTCCCATTCCAGCTTGTAATCCGCCCCAAGGGCTCTGGCCACCTGGCAGGCTCGCTCCAATTCGCCCATAAGTGTCCGGCGCACAGTCTCTTTAAAACAACGGATTGTGCCTTGCATCACCACACTATCCGAAATGATGTTGCCGCGAACGCTGGCGCTGTGGATCGAGCCGACAGTAACTACGGCAGGTTCAGTTGCAGCAATCCTTCGTGGAACTATTTGCTGTATAGCCTGGATGACCTGTGCTGCTATGACCACGCTGTCGATTGTGACCTCCGGATAAGCGCCATGCCCGCCTTTACCAAGGATGATCAGCTCGAAACTGTCAGCGGCAGCCATGATCGGGCCAGGCAATATGCCTACTTTCCCAGAAGGTATAGAAGCGTCGATGTGCTGGCCGATAACAGCGTCAACTCCTTTCATGGCCCCTTCTTCCACCATGCGCATTGCTCCGGATTTACCTTCGGCATCAACATTTTCTTCGGCTGGTTGCATCAGCATGCGGATGCGTCCGGGCAGCCTTGCAGAGGACAGAAGACGAGCCGCTGCCAGGGCGCAGGCAACATGCGCGTCGTGCCCGCAAGCATGCATGACTCCTTGATTTTGCGACCGGTAAGGCACGGGGTTGGCTTCTGCAACAGGCAATGCATCCATATCGGCACGAATGGCTACAGTCTTGCCCTGTCCTAAGTCAGCCACGACCCCGGTCCCGCTGACTCCGGTCGTCAACTGAAAACCAAGAGCCTCAAGCTTTTGAGCTGCCAGAGCCGCTGTTTCCTTCTCAGCAAAACTGAGCTCCGGATGAGCGTGAATATGACGCCTGAGCTCGACAATTTCTTGTTGCAGTTCTCTGGCTTGATCGAGCATTGTAGTTGTTCTGGTCATTTCTCTGGTTTCTCTCAAAAAATGGTCGAAAAGGCAGCCTGCCGCAAGAGTGAGCCAGGTTTAACTGCCAGGGCAAACTCAATCAGTCCATGAAAAAGGACGGCCTGCTTCCAGGAGTACCCGGGCGCCAGGAAGCAAGAGCTTCTTCAATCATCCGCCCGCAAATTTTCACAACAATCTGGGCAATGGTCGTTATCTGCTCGTCAGTCATCTCGCTTTTCGTATCTTCCAGAACCCGCCGCACCATTGTCTCCGCTTCCGATTTGAGCATGGGAGAGATCTCCGTATGAGCCGCTTGCAAGCGGTCAGTTTACAGCAAAGCCGTGACTTTTAGCTCTTGACGCACAGCCTGGGGAAATACTCTCTTTGTCAAGAACTGCCTGGGACAGAGCAAAAGCGTATCTGGTCGTCTAGCCTGCTTGGGACTTGCACACATTTGTGCAGGCTCTGAAGCAATTAGAGATTCGGCTTCGCTCAGCTGCCGGCAGAACTTTTCCCAGCCCCTAGCGCAGCTCGCAACAAAATCGTCTTGCGAAATAACCGCCTGAGTGGGACAATCCCTCAGAATCAAAAGCTGGCAACGGTTCCCTGCAGCCTGTCGCAATTCTTTATGAGATTCTAGTTTCTTGATTTGGTCGACGAAATACTCTTAGGCTCGAACTATCACAATACTGTACTTCCATTGCCTGAAGATACTCGACGAAGCCGCCACAACCAGCCACAACATAAGCTTGCCCTGCGCCGCGGCGCACCGGTAAAGCTTATTGGCTTGAGATAAGGCTTAGCCCGGCGGCGGACATATTGAGTATCGACTGCACTGGCAGACTGCTGGCGCCCTGGCGCCAGACCAACGGATTGCCTGCACGGACTGACGCTTGCCCTTGCAAACCAGGGCCGGGTTCAGTCCAGTGTAAGCAGTTTTCACAATCGAGGAGGTTAGCCATACCCAATTAACCAGAGAGGAGGAAGCCATGGAAATTCTAGCCATCTTCCGCGCCCTACCACCTGGGGAAGCCCAGGAGTTTTTCCTCAAGCTGGGCATTGAGCAGCAAGCAGAGCTGCTTCTCGCCCTGCCATCCAACGAGCGCCGCTTGTGGTTCCGTTTGCTGGATCCCGACGACGCCGCTGACGTCATTCAAAACGTACCGTCCGAACACCGCGCAGCCCTTCTGCGCCTGCTCGATCAGCCGACACGCAATGAAGTGACCGCCTTGCTCTGCTATGCCGAAGATGTCGCCGGCGGTCTGATGAGCCCTCGTTACACGCGTGTCCGCCCGGACATGACTGTCGCCGAGGCCACATCCTATGTCCGCAAGCAAGCCGCCGGGCGGGTCGAGACCATTTACTACGTTTATGTCCTCGACTGCGGACAGCGCCTTCTTGGCGTCCTTTCCTTCCGCGAGCTCTTTGCCGCTGCCCCCGACCGTCAGATCAAAGACCTGATGCACACTGATTTGATCACTGTCACAGACAAGACCAAGCAAGAAAAGCTCGGACGCCTCCTGCAAAAGCATGGACTGATTGCCATCCCCGTACTCGATTCGGACGGGCACATGATCGGTATCGTCACATTCGACGACGTAGTCGACGCCGTAGCCGAAGAAACCACCGAAGACTTCCAGAAAGTCGGCGGTTCCGAGGCTCTCGATGGCCCTTACCTGAAGATCGGCCTCTGGGACATGCTCAAGAAGCGTGCAGGCTGGCTGACGGCGCTCTTTCTCGGCGAAATGCTCACGGCTAGCGCCATGGGCTATTTCGAGAGCGAAATCGCCCGGGCGGTCGTCCTGGCACTGTTCGTGCCGCTGATGATCAGCTCCGGAGGCAATGCAGGCTCACAAGCCTCGACCCTGGTCATTCGGGCCATGGCCCTTGGCGAAGTTACCCTTTCCGACTGGTGGCGCGTCATCAGGCGAGAGCTTGTCACCGGACTGTCCCTGGGAGTGATTCTCGGCACGGTCGGTCTGATTCGCATCCTGGCGTGGCAGGGAGTGTTTCACATCTATGGTGAGCACTATCTTCTGATTGCGCTCACAGTGGCGATCAGCCTTGTCGGAATTGTCCTCTGGGGGAGCATTGCCGGCTCAATTCTACCGTTTATCCTGCGCCGGCTCGGCTTCGACCCGGCTTCAGCTTCCACTCCGTTCGTCGCCACCCTGGTGGACGTAACGGGATTGATCATCTACTTCTCCGTAGCCAACATCGTTCTGGGAGGAACACTTTTATGAACAGACACAAAGCGCGAAAGCACAAGCCCAAGGCAGACAGCGAAGACCCGGCGCCTAGTACCGCCGAAATTCCTGAGAGTACCCCGGCAGGCACCCCCGTTTAGCTCATGCTAGATCATTCAGAGCTAAGCGGGGTGCCTGCCAATTTTTCCCTTTCATTTTGTCCAAACCCAATGCAGCCAGATCTGAAAGACACCAAGGCAGTTTTGAAAAATCGCCTTTCTACTATTTCTCATCGTTGAGCGAGCAAAAAAATCTCTTCGTGGGCCAGCCAGGCAGCACACTCCCACGAAGAGATCGCCACACAACAGGAAGATGGCTATTCGCCACAAGGACAGCCAGCTGATTTAGCGGCAGCCTGAGCCTGGCAGACTGTCTTTCGCACCAGGTTCATAATTTCTTCCTCGCTGCAGTCAGTATGTCCATCGAGATA
>JAHFBI010000375.1 GCA_023250095.1 Candidatus Melainabacteria bacterium | reverse complement strand
ACACGGAAGCTGACGCTTCGGCCAATGCCGGCCGCGGCATCTATACGCAGAACTGCGCAGCCTGCCACGGCTTGCAGGGTCTGGGCAACGGACCCAACGCCATATCCCTGGAAAAAAAGCCGGCCAATTTCACCCGCGCTTTTTACAAGCAATATCCTGACCTTTTCTGGTTCTATCGCATTTCCGAAGGCATCATCGGCACGCGCATGCCCCGCTTTAATGAGACGTTGAGCGAAGAGCAACGCTGGTACCTGGTTGCCTACCTCAAGACTCTGCCTCGCAAAGAAGAAGAAGTCGTCAATAATCTCGACCAGCTAAACCCGGTCCGTCCGACCAGACTGCCCACTCTTTCCAATCAGTTGTGGGAACCGGCTTCCGGTGGACATTCAGGAGAATAAGTTATGTGCCCAAATTGCATTTTGAATCAGGCCGGGCTTCAGGGGGGAGTTTATGTCGCTTTCGGCATTTGCGCCCTGTTCTTCCTGGCGGCCCTGGCTGCTATGTACTGGTCCTTTCGCAACGGCGAATTCGATGACATGGAAGGCTCAAAATTCGACATGCTCGATGATGGAGACGAGCCCTTCCTTTCCAAGCAAGCACGGGAAAGGGTCGAGAAGTCGAGGGCTCGAGCCAGGGCCAATCAATAGGTAGCCTCAAGGAGATACTGCCGTGTCGGACGAAAGCGAATCTTTAAGAAAAAGCCCTGCCGCTGCCGCGACCAAACCAGCGGCAGCTACCTCGGACAGCCCGCCTCATTCAGCTGAAGAAGACGAGCATTATGAGGAAGTGGCCGAATACAGAATTGGTGAAGGCCCGCCGCCGCTCTCGCTGGTCGTGATGTTTTTCCTCATCGTTCTCTGGGCGATGCTTTCCTGGATACCCTTCTTTGGATACTGATTCGGCAAAGATCTCAAAATGAAACTCAAGAATCTCCTGCTACTCCTGAAAGCCCTGCCCCTTACCACTCTTCTTTGCTCCTGCGGGCAAAGCGAATTCAAGCTCAGCGGGCAGGAGTCCCGACTGGCTGAACGCAGACTGACGGAAGCACCGCTGGATCTGATTGTCTGGCCTGACGACAGACCCTCTATAGCCGACGGCAAGAGCATCTATGAAAAGATGCAATGCGCCGGCTGCCACACAGGGGCAGACGCAGGCAGCTCGGGCACCTCGGCGACTAAAGCGGTACCAGATCTAGGCAACAAACTCTGGTCAGCAGCCGTCAAGCCCAAGGATATCTATCGTTTCCTTACATACGGCGATCCAGACAAGAAGCATGAAGCCTACCGTGACAGATTGAGCCGCAGCCAAATCTGGGACCTTACCGTCTACACCAAGTCCCTCGGCAGCGCGCGCCTCAGCGATGCCGAAATTGCCGCAATAGATCCTGTCTTCGGCTCCAACTGCGCCGTCTGCCACGGTACAAAAGGCGATGGCGACGGTCCCCTGGCGAGAAATCTCGAGCCCATGCCGGCCAACTTCCAGAAATTCGATCGTTTCTTCGACCGCACCGATGGTGTTTTATACGACCATATAGCAAATGGCATCCAGTGGGAAGGCATGCCGAATTTCCTCGGCAAAGTGGACCGAAAGAAGAATGTGAAATTCGACGACGCTTATATACATAAGCTCGTGCAATACGTGCGCAAGTTCACGATAGCCAACTCTCCCGTATCCACTGTTGCCTCAGCCGCTGGCGGCAGCCAACCTTCTGCCGGAGCAAATGCTGCTTCATCTCCGTCTGAAAGAAGCAAGAGCAAGCCTGAGGCTACTCCCTGAAGACAACTCTACTCGACTCAACTGAGGGCCATCATGACAGAGGGAACATCGCGGAGATTATTGTTGAAGACGGCAGCAGCCATCCCGCTGGCTTTCACTTTCGGGCTGCTCGTCTCGCCGGCCTTGCGCTATTTGCGCCCGACCATAAAGCCCCTCGACCTTTTCGGGCCATCCGATCAGCCCAAACCGCTCGAAGACGTATATTTCTCCGAGAAGGACTTCCCTGATGAGTGGACCTGTCTGCCCTTTATGTTCCAGCAAACATATAAGGAATACAATCCTGAAGGCACGGAAGTGCGCAAGATACCTGGCTTTGCTGTGAAGCTTCCCACAGGAGACGTTGTGGCTTACAGCCGCATCTGCCCGCACCTTGGCTGCATCTTCAATTTCGTCAAAGACCCGCAAGAATGCGCCAAGGGCTACAACTTCACGCCGGCAGGTCCGGTGTTTGCCTGCCCCTGCCACCTCAGCGTTTACGATATCGCTCAGGACGGCAAGGTCGTGAGCGGTCCGGCTCCAAGACCGCCACGCAAATTTGAAGTAAAGAAAGAAGGAGACAGGATAAGCATCATTTCACTGGAGGCCGGGGGAATTGCCTAGTACAGCGGGGGCTACAGCTTCAAGCAAGCTGGTGGGAGCGTTGGTGAAAGCCAGCGACTGGCTGAAAACGCGCTTCAACAACATAGACATTTTTGACGAGCACTTTGCCAACGAGGCAAAAACAAACCCGTTCTACGCGCTCGGCGGAATCTTTTATCTCATCTGGTTCATCGTGATGTTTACCGGTCTCGTACTGATCATGTGGTACATACCCACAAAGTCTTCAGCTTTCGATTCCATCCTCAACATACAGCACCACATTCCCTTCGGCAATATAATGCGCGGCATGCACAAATACGGTGCCGACGCCATGATCATTGCCGCCACCATGCGCCTGTACCGCATGTTTCTTTCAGCCGATTACAAACCTGGACGCGAGTTCAACATAGCCATTGCTCTGATAACTCTCTTGCTCTCCATGTACTCCGGACTGACGGGTTATCTGCTTATCTGGAACCAGCGCGCTTTCTGGGCAACGAAAGTCTTCGCCACATTCCCCACATACATGGACCAGTTCCCCTTCTGGGGCGATTTCTATTTGCCGCTTGTCAAATCCTTGCACATGGGCTGGAACACGGCCGAATTCCTTCTTGGAGCAGGCGGCGCCATCACGCAAGAGACAATAACGCGCTTTTTCTCCTTACACCTGGCTTTTTCTTTGATCCCGCTCATCGCCGTCGAGCTTTATTTCTATAAGACAGGTTACAAGCGTATCCCCATCAACTGGCTCAAGCGCTCTGTCATCATCGCCATGCTTCTAGTCGTCTCGGTGATAATGCCGGCAGCCCTGGGGCATCGCTCCAATCCAGACGTGACTCCTCTTCCAATCCTCTCCGACTGGTATTTCCTGGGGCTCTATCAAATGTACAAATATCTGGAGCCAGTTGTAGCTACAGAAATAACCATGATCATCCCCATCCTGGTTGTCTTGCTTCCTTTCATCGACAACTGGGTGACTGGTCCTGAAAAATCCCTCAGCAAGCGCCCGCTCATGTTCATGATCACTGTCATGGGCTTTGTTAACTGGGCAGCATTCTCCGGGCTGATCATCGCCAATGTCGCCAACATCCACTCAGACCCGCCCTACTGGCGCGACTTCCTTTATCTGATGATCAACGCCGGCATGCTCCTGCAATTGCTCGTTTACTGGCGCGACAGAAATATCGCTCAGAGAGCTCGTTATGCCTTCGGCGCCCTGGTCATGGGTATCTTCTGCCTGGTCCAGTCACTTGTTGCCCTCACGTACTACTACATGGCCAGAACAGAAATGTTCCTCTCGCCTGTCACCCAGGCTTTCACTTACTGGCTTTGCCGCCCCTTCATGGGTGACAACGCCGCCAGAGCCGAAGCGGCAGTTCGCCAGCTCTGCGCCCTCAAGTCCAACCCACCATACTGGTTTTATCAAGACCTGTTGCAAAAGACCGGCGACCTTCCAGGCAGACGAGAACTGGAAGCGCTTAACTCCGTCGCCGGGAGCAGCACCGATTTCGACAGGCTCTTCCAGGCAATCCCTACTTTCTTGCCTGGTGAACAGTACAAAGGACTGATCGATTTCATGGTATCCAATCGCTGGTGTTTCGACTATATAACTTTCTGCGATCGCATGAACGGACTGGTCAAGCCTTATCCGGTTGACGTGCCGCCACTGGACTGGGGTTGGATGGCGGCTGCTCCGGTCTGTGCTGCGGCTTGCTTTTTTACCTGGCTCAAGTTCAAGAGCCAGGGGACGCAAAAACTTACGCAGAAGCCCACCGCCGAGCCAGAGCCTGCTGCTACCGCCTTCTGAGGAGTCTATGAGCGTACACTGGACAGTCAGATATTCGACATTTGCCGCCTCGGTTGTGAGCCTGTCCTGGTTCTTCGCCGGCTGGCGGCAAGTAATGCAATCAGGCTCTGCAGGCGACTGGGCCTTGCTTGCTTTCGGCACACTGCTCACAATTTTCCTGCTCTGCCTGCAAGCTTACTGGATATATTTTGAAGAAAAGAGGCGAGGC
>JAHFBI010000374.1 GCA_023250095.1 Candidatus Melainabacteria bacterium | reverse complement strand
CCTACCATTTCGCTGCCGCTGCCCATGAAAGGAACCAGAAGCGACCCTCCCGGAGTCCCTGCCACTAGGAGCAAGCGTTCTACAAGGCGCAAAGGCTTCTGCGTGGGATGGCGCCCGTATAGAAGCTCATCTGGCTGCTTGTTGTTCGGTATGTCCCAGACTGTGCGCATCTGCTTGTCTGGCTGTTTGAGGCTGTCCCCGGGAAAGGAGGCTATTTTTGCCGCCTCATAATTGAAGCGATACTGCCTGTTGCTGCCGCCGGTGTGGACCCAGAGAATAGTCTCGTGGCTAGCAGTCAGCCGTCGCCTTGCCAGATTCGGAAAAGCATTGCGCTTGAACCAGACGACTTCGTTGATGATTTCCAAACCAAGTGCCTGGCAGGCGACATTCACCAGCCCGGAATTGTGATATGTGGAATGAATCCAGATGGAGCCTGTCGGGCGGACCAGTCGCTTCAACTGTGCCAGCCAGCTCAAAGTGAAGCCGAAGCTCTCCAGCCCCCTGAGCTTGTCCCACTCATGCGCCGCCAGCTTCCAGCCCCCCCCGAAGCCAGGAAGGTCATGCCCGGCGTCCAGATTCCACTTCGAGCCTGCATATAC
Organism: Candidatus Melainabacteria bacterium; assembly: GCA_023250095.1. Lineage (GTDB taxonomy): Bacteria > Cyanobacteriota > Vampirovibrionia > Obscuribacterales > Obscuribacteraceae > JAHFBI01. Next base: position 3,773 of record JAHFBI010000374.1, on the reverse strand, counting down.
GCCATAGGGCGGATCGGCTATAGCCAAATCGAATGACTGATCCTCTAGAAAAGACATGCCGACAAGAGCATCCTCCTCAGCCAGCGTGGCCGCTCCAATGCGCTGCCCTTGTACTTGTTCCCCCGAAGGTGCCGCTTGCGTCTTCACAAAATCCTCCCCGAGCATTATCGATATAGCGGCCCAACTTGTCCAGTTTGCCGGCTGCTCCGCCAAGGAATATATATTCTGCGTATTCAGCGGAGCTTCAGTCCAGCCCGCCGGTTGTCAGCATCTTCAATGCGCAGCAGTCAACCTGGTATGCCTGCAAACTCCCAGGACAATGAATTGCCGGCACCAGTGTATGCAACTGTCTGACGAGGGGTCTTATAATAAGGCGATAGAAGTCGTCCGGTCACAGCTGATCGCGGCTGCATCTCATCCTGGTGATGGATGCCAGTCACCGTCGGCAGACATTTCCTCTGACAGTTAAGCCGGCGACAAGCCCGCGCCGCAAATGAAACTCCTGGCGCCCACCGCGCTCACATCCGAAAGGCAATGGCGATGAAGAAAGAGAACGGAAGACGTATCTTCTCGCCGTCGGACCTTACAGTTTTCCTCAAGAGTCCCTTTGCCTCATGGATGGACAGGCTTTACCTCGACTGCAAAGAAGAGTCTCCCGCGCCTGATGCCGATGATGCCAGTGCCCGGATGATCCAGCAGATGGGAATAGACCATGAAAGAGCATTTCTGGAAAAGCTGCAGTCACAAGGCAAGGACATCTGCACAATCGACGCTGACGGACCAGATAGATTCACAAGCACCCTGACCGCTCTTGCAGCAGGGCGGGAAATCATTTATCAGGGCTGCCTGCGCCAGGACAACTTTGCCGGCGCAGCCGATTTCATCGTCCGGGTGGACGGGGACTCGAGCCTGGGCCAATACCACTTTGAAGTCTGGGACACGAAACTGGCAGTCAACCCAAGACCTTATTTTATTGTCCAGTTGCTCTGCTATGCCGAGATGCTCGCGCAAATTCAAGGCAAGCAACCGGAATATGTGCGTGTCGTTCCGGGAAAAGGGGAGAAGCTGTCCTTCCGTCTGGAAGACTTCCTCTATTTCTATCGGCAGCTCAAGAGAAAGTTTCTGGAGTTCCAGGAAGCCTTCGACAAAAACAAGCGCCCCCTGCCCAGCTTCCTCGAAGACTGCGGCAGGTGGTCGACTTATGCCCAGCAAATATTGCAAGCCTCGGATCACCTGAGTCTGGTGGCAAATATCACTTCCTCCCAGATTGGCAAGCTGGAAAAATGCGGCATCTCCTCCATGAACGCCCTGGCAAAAGCGCCTGCTCAGCTTGTTCCAACGCGCATGGACGCTGCCACTTTCGAAAAGCTCAGGCATCAAGCAAGACTTCAACTAAATTCCGCCGGCAAAGACACCCCCTTTTATGAAGTGGTGGCTCAGCCAGCCTCAGGCGCCGGGCTGCCGCCACCACGCCGCGGGCTGGCTGGGCTCCCCCCTGCCTCGCCATACGATGTCAGCTTCGACATGGAAGGTTACCCATACGCCGAAGGCGGACTCGAATACCTCTTTGGCGTCACGTTCCACGAAGACAGTCAACTGCGTTTCAAAGACTGGTGGGCGCACGACCCGCCTCACGAGAAAAAAGCTTTCGAGAGCTTCATCGACTGGGTCTGCGAGCGCCACAGCCAGGATCGAACAATGCACGTTTATCACTATGGCGACTACGAGCTGACCGCTCTCAAGCGCCTGATGAGCCGCTATGGAAGTCGAGAGAAAGAGATGGACGCTCTTTTGCGCACCCAAGTATTCGTCAATCTCTACAAGATAGTCCGGCAGGGGCTCCTGGTCGGTGAGCCTGCATACTCGCTCAAGAATATCGAACACCTTTACCGGGGAAAGAGAGACACAACCGTCGCCACAGCCGTAGATTCGGTCGTGCAGTATCAGCGCTGGCTGGTCGCAGCCGAAGGCGACAACTGGGAGACCTCACCAATCCTCAAAGGTATCCGCGACTATAACGAAGAAGACTGCCTTTCCACCTGGCAGCTGGCTCAATGGTTGCGCGATGTCCAGAAACAAAGCAAAATTGTTTTTCTGCCGCCTGAAGCTAGAGAGAAGGAAGCAGGAAGCAATAGCGAGGCGCCGGCTCCTCGGGGCACGGAAGAGCTTGTCAGGCAGCTTCTCGAAGAGATCCCGGAAGACAGAAGCGCCGCCCCAGACAAATGGCGCCTGCAAGAGCTTTTCGCCTGGCTGCTCGAGTTCCATTACCGCGAGTTGCGTCCGGCCTACTGGACCAAATATGAGCGCTCGACTATGACCGACCAGCAGCTAGTCGACGACATCGATTGTCTGGGCGCCCTCGAGCTCATATCCAGAGAACCGCGCTCAGCCGACCCAGGCAACAAACGTGTGCGATCAGTTGTCTTTGACTATAAATTCGACCCCGATCAAGACTCAAAACTTGCCGAAGGCAAAAAATGCTTGTTCGCCCACGATCTTCTGCTTAAAGCCGAGATCATAAAGCTCGATACCGATAAAGGGCTGGTCACCATCAAACTCGGTCCGCAAGCCGGTGACCCGCCAGCGCGGCTGTCCCTCATTCCTGACGAAATAATCTCTGCGAAAGAATTGTCCGAGTCAATTGAAAGGACCGTCCAGAAGTGGCACGCTGGCGAGGGGCTTCCGCAGCTGCTGGAGCATTTCCTTCACAAACAAAGACCGGCAATTGAAGGCAATAGCCACGGACCAATCATAAAGCTGGGGAGCGATCCGCATAAGGCATCAATCCAAGCCATCCTCAATCTACAAATGAGCGCTCTGTGCATCCAGGGTCCGCCTGGTAGCGGCAAAACGCACCTGGCTTCCGATGCCATCGTCGAGCTGCTCCGGGAAGGCAAACGCATCGGCATCGCTTCCAACAGCCACGAAGCCGTGATCAATGTAATGAAGCGAGTTACGCAAAAAGCCTCCCAGCAACAGGTGCCCCTGAAGGCACTGAAAACAAAGACAGATCATAGCCACCCGCTCTTCGCCCACAGCTGTGTTCAACCGGTAAGAAACGGTAAGGAAGCTTTCCTCCAGGCAATCGATTCCTTCAATCTCATTGGCGGCAGCGCCTGGGATTTCGCCTGCGAGCAGGCAGCAGGCAAGCTCGACTATCTCTTTGTCGATGAAGCCGGTCAGGTGTCAATCGCCAACCTGATAGCCATGGCGCCGGCGGCCGCCAACCTGGTCTTCCTCGGCGACCAGATGCAGCTATCGCAACCGCTGAGAGGCTGCCACCCCGGCGAAAGCGGCAAGTCGATTCTCGAATATTTGCTGGGCGACCTTGCCACCATCCCCGATGACTTCGGAATTTTTCTCAGCACGACTGGACGCCTCCACCCCAAAATCTGCGATTTCATCTCCACATCAATCTATGAAGGACACCTGCGCTGCCAACCGTTCACCGCCAATCGCGTCCTTCAGTTGCCGCCACGCCGCTCGTCCCTGATAACCAGAGAGGCCGGAATTCTCTTCATCCCCTGCCAGCACGAAGGCAACTGCCAGGGCTCCGACGAAGAAGTGCAAGTCATCGCTCAGTTATACAGCGAGCTTCTCACGGCAAGACACTTAGACAAGGACGGGCACGACGCTGGTTTGCTGCTACACAAAGACATTCTCATCACCGCCCCGTACAACATGCAAGTAAGACGGCTGCAACTGCGTCTGCCTTCCGCGCGCGTCGGTTCCGTGGACAAATTCCAGGGGCAGGAAGCCCCCGTCGTCATCAT
>JAHFBI010000373.1 GCA_023250095.1 Candidatus Melainabacteria bacterium | reverse complement strand
TCGGAGATGATTTGCGTTGCCTGCTCGGCCACCACCTGAAAGCCTCGATCCTTGAGGAGAGACACAATTGTGGTCTTGCCTACTGACGGTCCGCCTGTGATTACTACGAGAATCTGTTTGCCCTCCAGGATGCTTCCAGCCCGGGCAGCTTCCAGCGACAGAGGCGACGCCCAGTTAATACTGACAACAGGAGTATAAAAGTTGCCCCAGCCGGGCACTACTTAATTCTCACTAAGACCAGTGGCTGCTTGCTGCTGAGGCGACCCTTGCCAATTTCTCTGAAAAAGGGGTACGCTGGAGGCATTGGTTGGCGGTCTCAAAGAACGATGAAATTGCTCAACAGACAAACAAGATGGATACTGGCGGCATTTTTGGCTTGCCTGCCTGGACTGCCTCTCAATGCTCAGGAGTCTTCCCAGAGCGGCGGCAGTACCTCTGCCGGCGATGCTGCTCCTTCCGGGGAATCCGGGCATAAGGCGCCGGATGGCAATCCGCTTGAGAGTTTGTTTACTCCTCAGCCGCAGTATGTGACGCCTCAGACAGTGGCGAATCCCCAGCCGTCTATTCCAGCGGGTGAAGCCAATCCCATCAAGAATCTGTTCAACATTCAGCCGCAGTTTCCCAACTCCCAGAATCCGGGATACCAAACTCCGGAGGCGCCCAAAGGGACGGATAATCATTTGCAGGGCTTTTTCACCCCGCCCAATCAATTCGTCACTCCTCAGACTGTTGTCAACCCGCAGCCGGTTCCGAAATATCTGATTCCGGATTTTGCCAAAATCCAGGCTGAGGAAGAAGAAAAACAAGCAGCAGCAGCTGCTGCCGCCTCAGGGGGTGCTGGCTCTTCAACGGCATCTGCACCAGATGCGGGCAAATCATCTGCCACTGGTGCCTCGGAGAAGGAGAAGAGTAAGGAAGGCAAGGACAAGGAAAAATCAAAGTCCGAAGACAAAGACAAGAGCAAGACTGGCGAGAAGTCCGACAAGGACAAGGAAAACGAGAAGGATAAGACCGCCGGCAAAGAAGGCTCTGACAAGGATAAAGATAAGGCCGCCGCCGATAAAGAAGGCGCCGACAAAGACAAGGCTGTGTCCGATAAAGAAGGCGCCGACAAAGACAAGGCTGCCGCCGATAAAGAAGGCCCCGACAAGGATAAGGCTGCCGCCGATAAAGAAGGCGCCGACAAGGATAAGAAAAAGGAGGCCGAAGCGCCGAAAGTCGGGCCTTACAATCCTCTGTCTGAGGCACTGTTTTTTATTTCAGTCGGGCAATATCAGCGCAGTTTGGACCTGCTCGGCAAGGTTTTGCTGAAGAACCCGAATGATGCTCAGGCTCATTACATAAAGGCAGTTGCTTCCGTCTCAATGCGAAGCTATCAACAGGCGGCAGACGAGTATCGGAAAGTCTTGAATTTAGTGCCCCGCACCGATCTGTCCAGGCGGGCCCTGGAAGGTTTGAAAAAGCTGGGATTCTAGGCAGAATTCCTTTGAGCCAGTTGGACTTCTGGATGCCCGTCAGCATGGCTTGTCCATAAGCATGTTACAGAGGCGATCGGGCGGAAACTGAGAGCTGGTGCTGTGGAATGACCTGGATGCCCCAGGCATATGCCTGCAAACGCCTGCCCCTTGACGACTATTAAGCACTTCTAACATCATAGTTAAGGGGAGGGTCAGTAGAAATCGGCGATTTTGGGAACAACTATTACGGTGAGTTGGTGGCCACCCAGGCACAAGCCTCTTTTGTGCGATGTCTGGCAGGGGGGCAGCATACATGTCTACGTTTAAGTGGCGCGTTGCTGCGGTTACGGACCGCGGTTGCAAGCGTTCAGAGAATCAAGACAATTATTACGTCAGCCCGGACAACCGGGTGTTCGTGGTCGCTGACGGGATGGGCGGAGAACTCGGGGGAGCCACTGCCAGCAAGCTGGCTGTGGAGGCGGTAGAGGAACTCTGGAAGGAAAAGCCGCCGCACGGTACGGACAAGGAAGAGATACACCAGTGGCTGGTCGAAGCTGTCTCAAATGCCAATCATTCCGTCTGGAGTGTCTCGACGAATGACCCTACAGTTTCGGGCATGGGAACGACCATTGTCGTCGCCGTGCAGGCGACAAGCGGCATGCTCCACATTGCTCATGTGGGCGACTCGCGAGCCTATCTTATTCGCGACGGCAAGACTGTCGTCCTTACCCAGGACCATTCGGTAGTCATGGACCTCCTGCTGGCCGGCAAAATCTCACCCGAGCAAATGCGAACCAGCCCTTTCCGCAGTTACATAACTCGTTGCGTCGGTCATAACCATAAGGTGGAAATCGATCGCACTCCAGTGGAAGTCAAACCCGACGATCGCATTCTCTTGTGTACGGACGGACTGCCAGCGGTTTTGCGCGATGAAGACATCGGCGAAATCGTGCTTCAGTGCGAGGATCCCGAAGAGGTTTGCCAGGAGCTCAAAGAACAGGTTCTCACCGGGGGGGCGCCCGACAACGTCACGATTGTGACGATACGCTATGACGAAGCGAGCAAGCTGACTCCGGAGCTTGTAACCTGAAACAATCGGTGAGCCGGTTTCTCAGTCGGTTCGGCTGCCCGTCTTGCTATTCTTATCGTCTCGCTGCCGAGATAGACGGCTATTTGCCTGGAGCGGCCGTCGTGCCCGCTCCTTTGTCTGGATCTTTCTTAACCATGGAATAGATTTCTTTGCGCAGCTTGTCTATCTGCGACACGTCCTGGTGAACAGCCGTTGCTTCGTTGACGATGCCGGCGTTGTCGTAAGGCGGGGCGACCGTCAATGATTTCAGGTTGGCGACATGAACATTGATGTCTTTCATGAGCGAGCCGATGTTAGTAAGTGACGGAGCAGCCTTGGCTTTCTCATCGGCATCAGCCAGGGTGATCGAGTTGATGTCATCCTGCAGTATCGGAATCAGCTGTGTAAGTTGCGTCATGTGCAGGTCGACGTACTTCTTGCGCGGCGGAAGATATTGCGGCGGGCCGAAGCCCTCGGCCGTAGCCGGCATAATTGGAATGACGTCTGTGCCGATGAAATCTATTTCTCCACCCATCATTTCATCCTGCTGCGAGCATTCACGAGTCAGGTCGCAGGCGGCAGTTTTTACGCGATGAATCCCTTCTCCCATCCGTTTCAATTGAACTTCAGCGCTCCTGATGGGCGAAAGCGGCGCAGACATAGCAAGCAAATGCTTGTCAGCGGCTTTGCCTGTGGCGACAGACTGTCCGGACAATGAGGCGCAGACTCCGTGAGAACACATTGCAGCTAAGGTCAGAGGTAGCGACGCCAGAGCCAGATGCCGTATGGATAAGGACAGATGATTTCCCATCTCGAGAACTCCTGATAGGTAAAGAGTCTGGTTGGCAAGCAGCATCAGCGCCAGCAACCGCACACATTATGTCACCTTTGTCACGGCGAGGCGTTGGACAGCATCAGTTATGGACTGGACGACTCAATCGGCCGGGGACCGGTAAGTTGGTACTAGTCTAAATAGCACCCAGGGTGGATAATCGAGATGGCGACCCCGATTGCAATGTTATCGGTCGCGCGGCGGTTGGGACCTTATGGACAGCGAATCGAAACCAGCTCAGGGAGCCAAACGCATCGGCGATTTGTTGTCCGAGGCTGGGATTTGCAGTGCCGATGAGCTAGCCAAAGGGCTGGAATATTCCAAGAAAACCGCTTTGCCGCTCGGTCGCGTTTTGATAATGTTGCGTTGCGTGACTGAGGATGATCTCAAATCGGTCTTACACGCGCAGTCTTTGATGAAGTTTGAAGGGCTGCCGGCAACGCTTGCCGTGCGTGCGTTGTCTTTATCCCGTGAGAGCCGCATTTCGATGGAAGACTCGCTCAAGCAGCTCGGTTGGCAAACGGATAAGTTCAAGGGTAGCGGCGAGCCTGAGGAGCTGAAGGAGATCAGACAGAAACTCGCTGAGTGTGAGAGCAGGCTCGGCCCGGAGCATATTGATATTGCCGAGCGCTGCGTGGATCTGGGCGATGTTTATTTTGATCATGAGCTATACGGGCAGGCGGAGGCAGCTTACATGCGTGCCCTTGCCATATGCGAGAAGGTGCATGGACCTGTGCATTTGCAGGTGGCGAACGTACTCTGGAAGATGGCCAATCTTTACTTTTTGCAAGATCGTTTTTCCGAGGCCAAGCCCCTGTATATGAGAGTCTTCGAGATACGGCAGGGCATCTTGGGAGCAGCTCATCCTGAGGTTGCCTCCATCTTGCACGATCTGGCCGAATTGCACGATGTCCAGGGAAAGTTTGCCGATGCCGAGCGATACTACTATCAGTGCATTGTCATCAGGGAGAAGTACCTCGAAGCTGACGACAGGGAACTGGTCGATACTCTCAAGAGGCTGGTTTATGTCTGCAAACGCTTGA
>JAHFBI010000079.1 GCA_023250095.1 Candidatus Melainabacteria bacterium | reverse complement strand
AGCTGATCGCGCAGTTTGTTCCAGCGATTGCCCTCGTCGACGGTGAAATTGTAGAGATAGCTGGCGGTGAAATCGATGGCGCTGGCGGCTTGAGCCCGTTCGATATTAGCCGCGCTGTTGGCGCCGTTCTGAGCTTGCATGGCTCCTGTCGTGTTCACCGTCCACATGATCCGCTCGGGATCGAACATCTCGGAGAGCATGATGTTCTGATTGTAGCGGTGGATCATCTGGTACTGCGTATCAGATACCGGCATGCCGAAAGTCTTGAGCATGTGATCCTGTATACCTTCGTCCCTGTATGTAGGCACAGGGGAAGTTGCTGTCGGAATGAATACGGGCCAGGCATAGACCGGTCCTTGCGAGGTCGGACCGACTATAACCTTTCCTGGACCGCAGGATTTTCTATCCTGCACGACATCGCGCCCTTGCGGGTGAATTTCCTTGGGCACGAAAGGCGCGTTGTTGGGATCGGCGTATGTATAATCCCGGCGCACGCAGGCAGCGTTGGTAAAGTTGCTGTCGTTGACGTAATTGCCGTCGCTGGACCCGCCTGAGGACTTGGTCTGGGCAAATGCTGCCGTCCAGGTCATGCTGCCGATTATAAGCAGGACTAAAAGCCGGGTGACTGGGGTCAAAATCTTTCTTTCAGATAACATTTTTTGGCGTAGCCTCATTGTGGCGGATTAGCTGAGCGGGAAGAAAGAAACAAGGGGTCAGGTATTGTGGTCCTTATTGCCGGAGCCCGAAGAAGGGATGCTTGGATTGACCACAACTGTTTGCGGTCCTCTGGGAGCCAGCGAGATCGGGGCTGAGCCTTTTGGCGCCACAGCTTGCTGGACTACCTGTTGCTGCGTGGGTGGCGGTGATGAGACTGGATGCGCCGTGTGGGGCGCAGTCTCGACATTGCCCGAGCTGGAAGGAGGGACATTTACATATAGATTGGAGGGCATTGATCGGTCGCGGATCTGGCTGTCGCGATCACGTGATTGTTGCTGCTGCGGGTCAGCCGAAGGCGGCATCCTGTCAGCGAACAAGCCTGTGCTTTGTCCGGTCATGCCGGATGAGACAAGATGCGCTTGATCCGTGGCATGGCTCAAATCCTGCTGGGCTTGCTGCATGGCACCGCTACTCATGCCCTGCGCCTTGGCTGCCTTGCCTGCGGCTCCACCGGCCAGATTCGCTGCTTTCGAGCCTTCTTCCAGGACTTTGGCCGCGGCTTCGCCTGGCTTGAACTCGAAGGGCTGGAAAGGAACGTACATGAGAAGTCCCATGAAGCAGGTGAACATGTACATTTCCCATTGCGTGTTCGGTGTGTACATGCCTGATTCTTTGAGCCAGGCCACGCGAGTGCACATGCAGGCCAGAACCACCATCCACCAGAAGCGCCAGAGGGCAAGAATCGTGACGGCATCCACCCAGTTGGTGAATACCTTTTTGAAGACCCCGCCCACACCTGCCGGCCAGGCAAACAAACAGGCGGAAATCGGTCCCATCAAGAAGAGGTAACACATCATCACCAGCTGGAAGGAGGTGAGAACAACAAGAGCATTGCCCATGAGGAAGTTCATGACATTGAACCCTAACTGGACGATCTGGCTCAAGTTAGTGGCTTTTTCCACTTCCGAGCGCTCTTCTTTCACTTCCGAAGAGCCTTTCCCGTATTTGCCGGCTGTCACCATGGATGTATAGAAAACACCTTCTTCTCTCTGGTCGGCCTCGCTCGACTGTTCTGGGAAGGTCTCCGGCGGTTGCAGAGTATTGCGGGAATTGTCTACCGGTGGGTTGTATGTCTGCTCGTGCGACCAGTCGAAAAGCATTTGATTGTTGACATAACGCTTTACTTCGTATGTCATGGAATTGCCGATATCGATGGCATAGCTCACGAAAAGCTGAGTGGCCGGGATCAAGAAGACGGCAATGATCGAGCGTAAAATGCCGCTGAACGGGCTGGCGCTGTCTTCATCGTTTTTGCCTAGCATGCCGAAGACGACCATACCTTTCATTTGCGTCATGATGGCGCCAGGCAAAAGGAAGAGAATGGCCATAGGGATATAGACATATTTGTACATTTGCTGGACCATGTAAACCGCCTCGGGCACCGTCTTTTCAGAAGCGCTGCCGTTGCAGGGAATGGCGGCATTTTCGTTGGCCACATTTATGAGCGCGTCTTCGCACATATTGACTGCTGTAGAGAAAGTGGCTTCAGCTGCGCCTGCCACTGAGTTGGACATGCCCTGGCGCTGCTCGTCGCCCATGGCTTTGCCAACCCACATCCAGCGCTCGGGATCGTAAGCCAACTCCAGAAATCTCTGGTTGTCCTCACGGTCGATTGCCTGGAATTGCGTGTCGGATATGGGTCCGACCCCAAAAGTCGTGAGCTCGTATTCCCAGATTTCGTCGTCGCGCGCCTGGGCCGGCTTGCCCTTGTTCATGTCGAACAAGTAAGGCTGGCTGTAACAGGGTATTGCTGTCTGGCTGGTGACTGTGACCGGGTTGGGATATTTTGGCGGCAGGGAGCTGGAACTCATGATCACAGAAGGGGTCGGCGGCAGGAACCAGCCGGTGGGCGACCCGCAAGGGACAATCAAAGGCCAGTACTGGGGACGTCCGGGTGCTTTCAAGTCACCGCGACTTTCCGGGTGAGCTTTTTTCATGAGAGTCTCGCCGGGCGGGATGGTGATCATGGCGTTGTTGCCGTCGCCATCGTCGCCTTTAGTGTTGTCGCCTATCTGGACGGTGTATTTCGGGTAGTCGGTCCAGGGGTCGCGGATAGTCATCTCTTCGGCTTTCTTGGCGAAAGGATAACGGTCGTGATAACACTTGCGTATCTTGGTGCAGTTGACCAGGTTGTTGTCTTGAATGCCGTCCTGGCGCCCTTGCTTGGGCGGCGTCACTGACTGGCAATAGCCAGCCCACGGCAGGATCAAGGCTACGCCTGCAACGACGAGCATTGCACTTAGTAATATGTGTCCTTTCTGCAGAACTTTGTCCATCATTCACCACCGAGCCTGATTGGTTTTATCTATGCAATTGGATGGTCCTTCCCCCTTCCGAAAGAGAAACAGAGAGCCTGTCGTTCCAGGGGCGTCCGAAAATTGTGATTGTCCCTGTCACTTCTTGATTGGGCGGAACCGTGGTCGTGTCGAATTCGGTCCGCACAGCGGCTTCAGCGAGTTTGTGGTCTCCTTCGGCGACAGACACGACTTCGGGATCGAAGTTGAAGCTGTCGGCGCCGGAGTTGCGGATCGAGACTTTCAAAATGGACTTGCGGGGAGTTGTCGTCACATTCTTCAGCTCGAAGGCAATGCTTCCGGTAGCCTGAGCCGGAGCGGCATCGGGTTGGGCGGAAGCGGTATCCTGGGCTTGTGTTGCTCTGGCAATCTCTTTTGGAGCGCTGGCGGCTTTCTTGTCCTTCTTGCCTTTCTTCTTGTCCTTGCCGTTGTCACTCTGGGTTCTAGCGATCTTGGTTTCATCAGGAGCAGCCTGAGCCGACTCTTTGGGTTTGCTCTTGCCGAACATGTTGAAAGCCGAGGTCATGGAACCGAGGAAGCCGAAGCCACCAGAGGATTCTTTCTCCTTTTTGGCTGAGGGGGAATCGCTTGGCTCAGCCTGGGCTAGCGATTCCAGGCTGGGAGCGATATTGGAAACTCGTGAAATGATTGAACGTGCAGAAGGAGCCCCCGACACTGCTGCCAGATCGAGCTGGGCGGCATGGAGATCGTCTTTGGAGGCGTCGGCATCGCTTTGAGCTTGAGCAAGGTCGGAAGCTGCTCTTTGCTTTTCGGCGGCGCTGTCAGCCACGTCGGCTTCTTGCTTGCGCGCTGCTACTTGCTGCTGGGTGAGAGAAAACTTGTTATATGCGTAGAGATAACGATAGTAGCTCTGAACCAGTTCGCTTTGAATTTTCTTGATCGCCGGAACCAGCTTCTTGTCCAGTGGCGGCATCTTGAAAAGATTGTCTATCTGTCTTGGTGAAAGACTTATATTGCCTCGGGTCGATTCGGTCGGCAGACCCACGTCTATTTTGGACAGAGCCTGCGCCGCTTTTTCCTCGTGCAAGTCCCTGCTGGGGCTGGCGGAAAGGGCTCCTTTGAAGAGCAAGCGGAGATCGTCCCTTTGTTTGTAAGGAGAGCGTGCTTCCATGCCGGTGGGCGTAATGACCACCATTGCCGGCTTCCTGCTCTTGGGCTGATCGTCTGCGCTGGCATTGTCCGGCTGGCTCTTGCCGCCCGAGGCAAACATGCTTCCCTGCGGGTGCGCAGGCTGTGCCTGCTGCTGTTGCTGCTGCTGCATGTAAGGGTTCATGTAGGGGTTGGCATAAGGATTGGCGTAAGGATTGCCGTACGGATTGCCATAAGGATCGCCGCCCCCGTAAGGAGGAATAGGTGCAGCCTGTGTGGAGAGGGTCACCGCCGGCGGTGGTGGTATGAGACCGGCGCTGCTCGAAGGTGCCCCGTAGCCGCCGGCATAACTAGCGGCCTGTGGCTGCGGCATCGGCATGGTTGGCGCAGATTGCATGGACGCCATCGGGTCGCTTATTTTAATATTTGTGGAAACACCAGTGCTTGAGCTATTGCCAGTGTTGTCGACGCCAGCTACTGGCCCGGGGGCGCCGGAGATTGGTTGCGTGTTGACATCAGGCAGATTGCGCGACGAAGGATCGGCAGACTGCCCGCTGTTCTGGGCCTCGGCTGCCTGGCGTTGCTCGGCCAGAGCTCTAGCGGCCTCTTCCTGCCTGATCTTTTCAATCATTGCTGGATCGGCTTTCGGTCTGATCGAGCCCATTACATTCAGCGAACGCCCGTTGACCATGCCGGATGTATTGCCGTCATTTTGCTCGTTGCAAGCGCAAAGAGTCAGGGAAAGGCAGACAACCGGCACGGCTAACAACGCTTGAGTCCACAGGCACGCAGAAGATCGTCCGGCTTTATCGGCGGGGCGATCGTTCATGCAAGCTTGTTGGGATCTATGCCTCAAAGCATTTACCTATTTCATCTTTCTAAGAAGTGAAGCGTGGACGGCAGTACTGCTACCGCCGCTGCCGTAACCTGAGCCGCCGCCCGTGGCCACGCCGTAACCGCCGCCGTAGGAGGCGGTGGAAGGAGCCATAGAGCCTGAGGCCCGCGAATTGCTCATTCCCCTGGCAGCGCCCATACCGGAGCCTGGAGCTGCTTTGGCAAAGGGCATGACTTTGCCGTGGATGCCAGTGTTGTAACCGCCGGGCAAGGGTCCTTTTGGTCCCATGCCGCGAGCAGGAATGTTGGAGGCTTGATGCCCGAAGTCAGCCTTGGGCAGAGGCACAGGGCTCATCGGCGAGTCGGTGCGGTAACCCGGTCCACCGTTGCCCAGGGGCATACCGCCGGAAGGCAATGTGCCGCCGTCCTCACCGCCCATGGCGCCTGCTCCGCCGCCGGAGAATCCAGGCATTCCCTGAGGTCCGGGCGGCAACTGAATTTGCTGGGGAGCCGAGGGAGCTTCGCGGAAGTCCTTGACTATGGGACGATCATCGATGATCTGAATTTCCCTGGGTGCGTTGAACCAGCGAACTTTCTCCTTGGCCTTGGCATTTACGCTCTGCGCGCAGGCGTGGGGAGCAAAGACGACCGCCGCCATTGCTCCTGCTGTCAGTGCCAACAAACCGATCTTTCTCATGATTAGTAACTCCTTTTTCCCGCGCCCTGAGCCAGTTGTTTAAACGCCTAAAAACCTATTGGTCCGGTGACACGCCGGATCATGGACTTGCCGATGGCTTTGCCGCGCATTCCCATGCGCTTGGCAAAACGCTTGCCTTTCGTATCCTGTAAACCGTAGCGCGAGACAAACTCGTCGTCTGGCAAAGAGAGATCCTGTGTAGTCGATTGATTGATGATTGCCGCTTGTGGTGCCTCTGGCGCACCGGCTGCATCCTGCCTGTCATCGAGTTTGGGCTCCTGCCCGAGTTTCTTTATGTCGCGGCTGGAAGCTCCGCCATAACGGGGCGGAGGGGATGCGGCTCCGGAGGCGGAGTTGGAATTGAACGAATCGCCGACGGACGAGCCGTGGTTGACCGATGGGGCCGGAGCCGACCGGCATTTGTAATAGCCGACGCTGCCACCACCGTTTTGCGCCGGGTTGGCGTTCGGGCTGTGCCCGCCGACACTACTGCTGCCGTCTTCACTGACACCGGGCACGGCACCCATGGGTGCGCCACCGCCGCCGCCACCGCCGCCATCCCCGTCCCCGCCTTCACCCTTGCGCAGGAAAGCTCCTGGCTCGTAATGAGCGTAGTGCTGGTGATAGCCGCTGGGCCCCGACGGACCGCCGCCACCGCCGCCACCGCTGCCACCGCCGCCAGAACGGCGCGGGGAAGCCAGCTCTTTGCCCCAGCCTGCGCTCGGAGCCACAGGTAGATCCAGCCGCTCGGGAAGCGGCGGGAAGCCTCCTGGAGGGATGGGCTCGTCAGCCGAAATCGGTTCTATAGATATATCGCTTTTGCGTCCCACGGACCCGCCCATTATGCTGCCGCCGCCATGAGATCCGCCGCCGGAGGCAGCTGCCGCGCCGCCTGCCGCTCCGCCGCCTGTATGTTTGATGATGACGCTGCCGCCGCCGGCCGTGTCGATATAACCGCTGTCGCCGTGGCGCTTTACTTGCTCGTTAAGGGAATACTGGTTGTCGCCGGGCTGGTGGACCCATTTGCCCATGTTTGTAGGCGGAAGCTGGGCCCAAGAGGGGCTCAAACTTCCACCTATTCCGACTGCTATGACTGCCGCCACTAAGGGCGCGTACTTTCCTTTCACTTAAACCCCTCCACCAGATCTAGCCGCAAAGCAGGGGCGCATTCTTATGTTTTTTTCAGACTCGTTAGTAAGCGCTGACTCAAAAACAAGCATCCAGCCGGTTTCCCGGCTCCGCAAGAACAGCTACCCTTTCAGCTTTCACCTCCTGAATGCTGCGCGTAGTAATGTCCCCAGCTAGCGAGGTGACTAATTCTTAATTATTTCCTAACCACTTGTCAATATCAAAACCCCCTAAAACTTACATCTTTGTAATCTGGCTAACATTTTTTATGTACCCGCCGGGGCACAGGCACTAGCACCCGACATGTTGTCGGACCAAAATTTCTTTGAGCCGCCCCCTGAGTTGGCAGGAGAGAAAAAATCGGGACCACATCGGCGCCAAAGTTTTTCTTGAGCCGCGATTGCCTGGAGCCAGGCATCTCAATGGCAGGGGAAGCAAAAGCCTGTCCGGGTGAAATTTGAAAATCCGGGGATATAACTATGGATAAAATGTCATTAGAGACATATTATTTAGTAAAAACGGAAGCCAGGTCCATGAAAGCCGTTACCAGCATTTTCCTGTCCGCAATTTTAAGCTTGCTAGCTGCCTCCGGTCCGGTCGAGGGCAAGGGCAAACACACTTATCGGCGTGCGGCTCCTGGCGCGTCCTCGGGCGGTGTGGTCCTGTCGACGCCCAACCCCCAGACAGCGCTTGAGCACAATAATCGTGGTGTGGAGCTCGGCTCCAAGGGCCTCTGGGCCGACGCCATCCGGGAACACGAGCTTGCGCTCCACGAAGAGCCTAACAACGCTACCTTTCGCACTAATCTGTCGGCTGCCCAGCTGCGTTACGGGGATGTTCTTTCCGGCAAGCATGATTACTACAATGCCATCAAGCAGTACAGGGGCGCGCTTTACGTTGACCCCAACAACCTGCCTGCCGACGAGCATCTGGATAACTGCCTTTCGGCTTTGCACAAAGATCCGCTCTCTTTGAAAGTCAGGCAGCAACTGGGAGAAGATGCCGATGTTTCAGGCGATTACGAGACGGCAATCGTCGAATATCGCAAATGCGTGAAGATGGCTGATGACGGACCTAGTCATGCCAGTCTCGGGCGGGTTCTTTTGAAAGCCGGCAAACCGGTGGACGGTTTCTCGGAGTTGCGAATTGCCGTGTCCAAGCCGTGGGAAAGCAAGGACAAAAACGAGCTCGGGGCATGCCACAGGCAGATAGGGGATATTCTGAAAGAGTTCGCTTTCAAAGCCAAGGAAACCGGTCGCGGCACGGTCGGCATGAAACGCCTGCTCAATGCTGCGACCGAATACAGGCGGGCTTGCACTATAAACCCGGCCGACGCCGAGGCGGTAAAGAGCTTTGTGGAAGTGGTGCGCGAAGGCGTGGCCATCAAGCCCTGTTTCGACAATTATCTGATGCTCGGTGGAGCCTATTTGCTGGCAGGCGATTTTTCTCATGCCAAGCTCGCCTACGAGCAGTGCTACAAACTCGACTCGCGCAATACGGCACTGTCTCCGGCGCGCGTTGCCTTTCACCAGGCAGTGGCCCGATCGCCCCTGGCTTCGCCCGAGCTTGTAGCCGAGAGCCTGGCCAAAGTCAATAAATTTCTGGAAAGCGAGCCGGACAATGCTCGCTGGTGGTACATTCTCGGGCGCTTGAAAGAGCACCAGGCTGACTGCGACGGCGCCATGGATGCGTACAGGCGTGCCGAAAAAATAAATGCTCTTATCGATCCCGATTTAAAAATGGCCATTTCGCGTCTTGGCGGAGCAACGGCGGCCACTGCTGTTGCTCAGACCCCTGGTGCTGCCAGTGCCAGACCGGGTACTGTGACGGCAGGGGGCACCTCCACTGCTGGTGCCGTTAGCTCGGCGTCTCCACCGTCCACTGCACAGACCCCTGCCGTTGACGTTAAAAGCTTGGAGACATACAGTCGCATAGAAAAGACAATGCAGGCGAGCCCTGACAGTGCCTTGCAGTTGGTCAACGAGCTTCTCGACAAGAATCCCTCTGATGGGCATGCCTATCTGCTTAAAGGTTCCATCCTCCAGAAACAGAATCAACTTGATGACGCGGCTACCGCTTACCGGCAGGCGGACCTTTTTAAAGAGCCCGATGCAAGCTCGGCCCTCAGGCAAGTCAACACGATTCGCGTGCAGCCTCATATCCAGCAGGCCGACAAGTACACTCAAGAAGGAAATTATGTGGGCGCAGCAGATGAGCTTCGAGAGAGCATAATCATGGCTCCCAATCTCCCCGTTCTCCACCGCAAGCTGGCCGAAGTGCTCGGGCATCTAGGAGACAAGAGCGAGGCGGACAAAGAGCTGCAAAAAGCAGCAGAGTTGGAAAAGAGTGGCAAGTAAGGTGACAGGCGATCGCGAAGATAATAAGGAATTGGGACGCGGCTTCTGCGGAAGCCGGCTCATTATCGCTCTGGCTTTTGCATTCAGCCTGATGAGTCCTGGTTTTGTGCAGTTTCCTTCTGCCCTGTCCGCCGATGAAGGCACGCTTGCCGATGCCGACAACTTGCTGACCGGCAATAAATATAAACAGGCCGAAGAAGCCTATCGCTCTCTTCTATCAGATGACGATACAGGCGACGCATACGCTGGTCTGGCAGTTGCTCTGGCAAAACAGTCCTGGCCAAGCAAAATTCTCGAAGCCGAAAAGGTTTTGCGCAAAGGCAAAGGTAATTTCCCTGACAATCCAAACGTCCTGGCGGCAGCCGGCTATGTCTCTTTTGTCCATTCCAAGACTGTGGCGTCGCCGGCTAAACGCGATCAATATCTGGAGGCGTCGGAGACGCTTTGCAAGCGTGCGATCCAGTCCAACCCAGACATATTGATTGCTCAGCAGACACTAGGTCTGGTAAAGATGGCTCAGGACGATCTAGAAGGAGCCGTCGAGCCTCTGCGCAAGTCGGTGTCCCTTGCCGAGAATGCAGTAAATATGACGCTTCTGGCTCAGGCGCTGCTCAAGATCGATCCCAAAGACAAGGAAGGTGCCGAGCTCGTTGACAAAGCCATCAAGGCGGAGAACAGTTACCATCCGGCCCACCTGCAAAAGGCCATCATTCTCAATACTCAGGGTAAGCAGGAAGAAGCTTTCATGGAGCTGCACAATATACCTGCCTCAGCGCGCACGTTCGACTGGTCTTTGGTGGAAGGCGACATTTATCGCAAGCAAGGAGACGGTCCGGCAGCGCTGGCTGCCTGGCGCGAGACGATCCGGCTGGAGCCGCACAGCCCGGATGCCTACAGGCACATGGCCGAATATTATGCTGTGCGCGGCGACGGGGAGCTGGCGATAGCCGGGTTGCACGATGCCCTGGAGATTCTTCCCAACGATATGCCTTTGCGCCAGCAACTGGCGGAGCTGGCTTTACGTCAGGACAAGCTCGAAGTCGCCGAGTCGGAATACCGCACTGTTCTGGCCAGCCAGCCTGACGATGCTGGCGCCCTGCTCGGGCTTTCGCGGGTTTATTTCCGCAAGGCGCGCAAGGAAGGACAGTACCCGCCGGGGTGGCAGCAGCTCATGGACCAGTTGCAGACCGTTGTTACCCAGCAGGGAGTGAAAGGAAAGTTGCTCAGAGCCGGCGCGACCAATCTGCAGGAGTCCATGGAGCTGAACGAAGGCGAAAAGGCTCTGGCCCAGAACCGCTTCAAGGAAGCCAGGCAACATTTCCAGACAGTGATCAATAATCACAAAGAAAGCCCTTACGATTTGCTTACCCTGGGAGAGCAAGCCTTTTATGATGGTGATCTGCACTCGGCCGAGGCTGCCTTCAATTACGCCAAAGAAATCTCCGAGGTGGCGCCGCGCGCCGATCAGGGAATAAGCAAGATCGTCAGCCAGCGCAACGAGGCAGTCCGACAGACCAAACTCGGTGATGCCACCCGGACTATCCCGGAGGTAGCAGTGGACCACTACAAACAAGCTTTAATCGCTGATCCGCAATATCCTAATGCATACTATGGTTTGTTCTCCTTGTACAGCAAGAACAAAAAATCGCTCGATCCGGAGCAGGCAATGAACTATGCTCTTTGCTTTCTGGAGGCAGCCGACGATGCCAACCCCAATCGCAAGGAGGTCGAGGCGACCATTGAGAAGCTGAAAGCCAAGGGTGGCCCCGTCAAGAAAAAATGACGAACAGTTTCTCGGGAACAATGGAGTAGGTACAGCTCACAAGGAGAAGACGATGGACTCCAGAAAAAGGAACAAGGGCAGGCAGGAAGGGCAGTCGGCCAGGACGGTCGATGCCAGTCCCGGCGATGATATTCCGCCTGTTCCCAATCATCGCGCGCCGGCTAATGTGCGCGAGACGGAAGCGTGGAAGGCCTCGCAACGCGGCTTGAACAGATTCTGGGACAATTACCGCAACCTTCTCAAAACGTCCTTTCAGGGAATGAGCCGTGCCGAGCAGGAAAATCTCGTCACCAAGCTGTGCATTATAGTTACTATCGGGGTCACGGTCCTGGCTTTTCTTCTTTTCTATACTTTCATCCCCAGGCTAGGACGCGTTTTCGGTGTGCCGGCAGCCATCTTCGGCGCCTGGTGGGCCGGCGGCAGAATCGTCGCGCCGGTGGTTCTAGGACGCATGGAAAGCCTTCTTAACAAAGAATAGAGCCGTGAAAAATCCACCCGTTCAGATGGAAAGAGTCAAATTTGCCCTCTCGGCAGTGGTCGTGGCGGCAGCTTTTTGCATCATGTTTCCGGGCTTTCTCACTTTTGCCGCCGGTCTGGGGCGGATGCTGACAATTATCGGACTGGCGCTTTTCGCCTGCCTGATTCTTGCTTTTGCTACCAGATATATCTCTCTGGCAAGGAAATCGGGCTCTCAGAAAGAGTCTGGCGCCTCCACCATTTCCGATTCCGACAATTCAATGTCTTGAGGCCACGCCAATGTTCAAGGTCACGCCCTATATTCTTATCTTTACCCTCAGCACGGCAGGACTGTGTCTTCCGCCGGCGCAGGCACAGTCTGCTGCCGCCCAGCGAGGGCGCCGCACGGCGGATCCCAACCTTATGTATCGCGCTCCTAATACGATGCATGGCAAGACGGTGCTTATTCCGATTGGCACAACCTGGGAAGGGCGAATCGACACCACGATCAGTTCTCTGAGAAGCCACCCGGGACAGGCCTTTTCAATTATCCTTTCCAGCCCGGTGCTTCTCAACGGAGTAGATGTGATCGTTCCTGCCGGCTCGCATGTCATGGGCGAGGTGGTGGAAGCCATTAGCGCCGACCGTGTCCCGCACGACAAGCATGAGCCGAAGCAATTGATTCGCGGCAAGCTCAGGGTTCAGCTGAGCGGGCTGCGTACACCTGACGGTGTCACTTATCCGCTGGTTGCGTCGCTGTCCGGTGAAGTTGCCGGACGGGGGGGCGGGCGTGGCACCCCGCTGGGAACGGGTGTTGCCTATGTCGGCAGCTCAGCCAGTTTCGAGGCAGTGGCTCCAGGCATGGCCGACCGTGCTCGCTATCGCCCAGGCACTGCTCCCCGGGTAACTTCGCGCCGGGATCTTCTCAAGGATCAGCTGCTCGGCATGGGCGACGAGAGAGTCAAGGTGGACGACTCCTCCATCCGTTCGCTCGTGCTCAATCATCGTGATTACTTTATTTATGAAGGATCACCTTTGACCGTCAAACTGAACGCACCCTTTAAAATTGGTATGACGCCGCCGGGAATGGGTGTGCCCATTACGCCGGTGACAGACGAGCTTCCTGCCGAAGACAGCCTGCCGCCACCGAGCCGCAAGACAGAGGAAAGTGCTCCTGCCGGGAGCTATCCTTTCACCGGAACACAAGGCATGGACGGGCCGGCTCCTCAGGCGCAAGCGCCTTCGCCTGCGCCGGGACAGGCTGTACCTGGACCGCTGCCCGAGTCGGCTTTCTGAGCAGCAAGTCCTGCGGCCAATGCTGCTCAGAAAGCCGTTGTGAGATATGAGGAGGGATTTGACTGAGGCTCTGGAAGGATAGGGGTGTGGAGCGAAAACTGCCGTTTGTTCTTGCAATAACAGGCGCTAGCGGCTCCATTTATGGACTGCGCCTGCTCCAGTACCTTCTGGAAATGGAGCAGCCTGTAGAGTTGCTCGTTTCGCGCGGAGCAAAAGAAGTGATGGCAACTGAAATGGACCTCCATTTCGCAGCCGACCTCAAGCCCGAGCTGTTAACTTTTTTGAGTCTGCCTTCTTCTGCCCCCCTTGTCTTGCATCGAGTGGATGATTATGGGGCATCGGTGGCTAGCGGCTCCTACCCCACCCGGGGCATGGCTGTGGTGCCTTGCAGTCTTGGAACGCTGGGCGCAATTGCTGCCGGACTGAGCGAAAGTCTCATTCACCGGGCTGCAGCTGTCTGCCTGAAGGAAAAGCGCCCCTTGCTTGTTTTGCTCAGGGAAATGCCTTTTGGGCAGATACAGATAAAGAACATGCTTGCCCTGTCCGAAGCCGGAGCCACAGTCGCCTGCGCTTCGCCAGCTTTCTACCACCAACCGCAATCGGTATCAGACATGGTTGATTTTGTGGTCGGGCGCACGCTTGACCAGTTCGGTTTCGATCACAGCTTGTTTAAGCGCTGGAAAGAAGAAGTGCAGCCCCTCAATGTTCCAGGAAAGATCTAAGCTATGACCGACAAGTCGAAGAAAATGCGTCGAAATAAGACCGCACGCCCGCAGGCAGGGCAGAGGGCTGAAGCAGAAAGTCTCGAAGCTTACGATTTCCCGGTCGGCAGTGTCGTTGGCTTTCTCGGGCTGAAAGGCGAGGTGAAAGTACGCCCGGCTACCAACAACCCAGATTTGCTCCTGGGCGTAAAGCACGTCCTTGTAAGGCAGAAAGGGCAGTCTGGCGATTGCCTGC
Source organism: Candidatus Melainabacteria bacterium (assembly GCA_023250095.1). Classification (GTDB taxonomy): domain Bacteria; phylum Cyanobacteriota; class Vampirovibrionia; order Obscuribacterales; family Obscuribacteraceae; genus JAHFBI01. The sequence goes on along the minus strand of JAHFBI010000079.1, from coordinate 3,696 downwards.
TGCCGGTTCAATCGGCGCATTGCGACAGACGCTTGTTGATCATGCGCTTTGGCGGTTACACAGATAGAACCTCTGTGGAGCCCCTGGTGGGCTCTGAGTTGTTTGCGCGCCAGAGCGAGCTTGCCCAGCTCTCCTGCGAGGAGTTCTGGGTGAAAGACCTGGTCGGGCTGAGAGTTTTCACAACAGACGGGCGAGAGATCGGCTCCGTGTGCAGTATCATATGTGGTGGCAATGATCTCATCGAGATCTCTTCGGTAGGCGATCCTGCGGGTAAGACGATACTGGTCCCTTTTGTGAAGAAGCTGGTGCCGACAGTGGATCTGCCAGGCGGGCGCATCGAAGTTGTCGACCTTCCCGGGCTGCTCGAGCCGCAATGAAGTGAAAGAGGCACAAGCGTATGGGCAAAGTGTTGAACCGGTCGTTGATGCCGTTCGTCTTGATCCTCTTGCTGTTGGCTTGTGGAAACGCCGCTGACGCCGGTAGCCAGGACAGGAAATTGCCTGGCACAACCAGGCTATATGATTGTCTGAACCAGACATTCCGGAGTTATTATCCCGAAGTCACCAGCAATACAACCGATCGCAAGATGCATTTCGAATACGACACGAGAGTGTTCCTGGTGCATCATCCGCTGAAGAACGGTGAGTGGCAGGATGCCGTGGAGGTGAGAGGACCAAATCGTGGAGGTTTTCTCTGCGACCTAGAGCTTGTTCCGGGGACATACAACGGCGCAGCAGTCGTACCGCAGGAGTTTGATGAACGGTACTACAAAGTTTTGCTCATGGCCCCCGGTTCACAGAAGCATCATTGCTACCTGCACGCAAGGCTTTTTTATCCTCGTGACACTAAGCCCGAGTTCATCAAGCAGTATAGCGAGTTGATCAACGGCTTCGAGAAATATTTGCAGAAGTAAGTCAGAAGCCAAAATGGCGCATTTGGCAGAGCTCGAAGAACCAACTGTGGCAACAGCGCAAAGGAAGAATCGAGCCATAGTAATGAGAATTGTTTGTAAATGAACTGCTGCTTCGCCGCTGGAGCAGGCTGCGCGGATTGAAGCAGCTGGCTGAAAAATGCGGGCACTTGCAGGTAACTATATTGACAGGGCATGTACGTACAGTTATTCTGTGCTGCGAATTATTGCGAGTATTTCTCAATTAAAGATTTAACTTATTGCTACACTTTCTAAGAGGAGCTGATTAATATGCTGTTTTATCCGGTGCCTGGCAAGATCCCTCAAGTAGCCAGGTTGGACTGCTCTGTTGCTAACAACCGTGGCCGGCAAGTCCACCTGGAGCGACGGCTTCTCAGCCTGCTTGCCTGCCTGCCCCTTTGTCTTGTCCAGTTCCCTGCCCGAGCATGCCAGTCTGAGAAGTCGATGAGCGTGACCGACAGCTTGTGGGGATCTTTGATCTTGCAAAAGGCTTGCGAGCGGGATTGTGAGCTTGCGCGCATCAACAAGAAATTGCGCCTTACCGACAGGCTGACATCGGTCAGCGCCTTTGCTTCATCCTCGCTGGATGTAAGCCATCATATCGGCGATCTTGCCACTCTCAAATCCACCGGTAACCCGGCTGCCCCTGGAGTCGTCGGCGTCGTAGCTGCTGCTACCGGACTGGGCGGTCTTTCTCTGGGGCTGGTTTTCAACAGGCACTATGGCAAGCTCGCTTGCCGGCGACAGGCAGAAATTCAAGGGCGCGTGGATGGCCTTTTCAAGCGTCTGCGGGACGGGGAGCAATCCCCTGAGCTGAAGGCTGCTTTCGAGCAACTCGTCGGCGAGCAGGCAGCCTTGGAACTCATGGCTGCCTGCTCTGCACATGCCCGGCTTGCCCTTGCCAGGACAGCCGGGCACTGAGAAGATGCCGAGCCTGATGCCGCTTAGAATAGAGCCGCAGATGCCCGACTGCCCCGGCATCTGCAGAATCAGGCATTGTTTCGTGAGCCTCAGGGCAGCCCGGGGCAAAAAAACGTGCTCGTCGAGATTCGAACTCGAGACCTTCGGCTTCGGAGACCGACGCTCTATCCAGCTGAGCTACGAGCACAACAGGTCCATTATAGTATCTCAGGCGCCAAAATGACCGGGCAGCGCGGCAGGGCGTTTGCTGTCACGCGGTATTAGAGCCGTTGCCAGGGATTGTCAGGGGTTACAACTGTCTGACAAGCGCTTCGAGCGCTTCCAGATTGTGAATGGTCACGCGTTTTGATTCGATGCCAATCCATTCACTGGAGCGGAATTTGTTCAACACTTGCGTGACGGTCACACGCGAGGAGCCGACCATGTCGGCAATTTCCTGGTGTGTAAGGGGAAATTCCACCCTGATGCCGTTAGGCGTGACTTTGCCGTGATGCTCGGCCAGGTTGCAGAGGAGCCTGGCAACTCGGCTGGGCACCTGGCGGAAAACGAGGTCTTCTATGCGCGCTTGAGCCTGTTTCAACCTGACACCAATCACCTGGATTAGCCTCAGTCCGAATTCCGGATTCTGCCGGACCAGGTTTTCAAAAGCGTCCTTGGCAATGTGGTAGAGCCTTGTCTCCTCCAGGCTCTCAGCATAACTGTCGTGCTCTGCGGACTCCCAGGCAGCTTCGCCGATCAAATCACCGGGTCCCAGTAAAGCCAGAATCACCGTTCTGCCGTCGGGAGACAGGCGAGTCAGTCGGACTCGCCCCTTTTCTATGAAATATATAGCTTCAGACGGCATCCCAGGACCGAAAATCACATGATGTTTTGGAAGCTCCATCTCTTCGACGATGCCCAGCAGGCGAGCCATTTCAATGGCGTTGAAAGACTCGAATATCTCGCTGTTGCGGAGTCCGGAAAGCTTTGGCGTTGTACGCATGTCAGATCTGGCACACATATAATATGGATCCTGTGATCTCCGGTTGCTGAAAGATGAACTCTTAAGCAAGACCTGACGTTGTAATGTTTGACCCACAAAATTTAAATAGTTTTGTTGGGTAGCAACCTTTTTATACCCTCAGTGCAAGCTTTGAAACGCCAGAGCCGAATATCTACGGACTGTCCACCCGGATACCCTACTTTTAATTCAAGCAAACCCTGATAAGAAGCTATAATTTGCCATCAGTGACTGGACGCGCTTTGCGTCAAATGCGCATATACACTGGGTTTTACATATTCCCTGGATATAAGATCGGCGCAAAAGTTGCACCATACTTGTCATAAACAGGAGAATGAAATGGCAGTAGTTTCCAAAGACAAAACAGCAGGCGACAAGGCCATGAACGACAAAACGAGCGATAAGGCAGACAAGAAGCCGGTGCAGGACATAGCAGCCCCTCATGCCGACAAATCGAAGCAAGTGCCTCCCCCGCCGCCGTCGGAGCGCGTCAAGGCGCTCGGGCTGGCCATGGATGCCATCAAGAAGCAGTACGGCGAAGGCTCGATCATGCGTCTTGGCGATTCACGCCACGGCGCAATCGAGAGCATCCCGACCGGCGCCCTTTCTCTGGATTTGGCTCTGGGCATCGGCGGGTTGCCGCGCGGCAGAGTCATCGAGATTTACGGTCCGGAATCATCAGGTAAGACCACCCTGGCTCAGCATGTGGCTGCTGAAGTGCAAAAGAAAGGTGGTATAGCGGCTGTTGTCGATGCCGAACACGCGATGGACCCCGAATATGCCCGGGCCCTTGGTGTGAATGTGGACGAGCTGCTCATTTCTCAGCCGGATACAGGTGAGCAGG
>JAHFBI010000078.1 GCA_023250095.1 Candidatus Melainabacteria bacterium | reverse complement strand
CCGGCACAGGCAAGATAACAGTTGATGTCGACCGCCTGGATGGGCTGGTGAATGTATATGGCGGAGATGCTTACCTGAAGACGAATATCTCGGCGTTGCGCATGGGGAATATCAAGCTTGCAGGGGATCCTGTTTTTATCAGTGCCCTGGACTTTGTCCTGCCGCCGAACGTGGATAGTGGGGCTTTTGTGACCGAAGAGGACCTGATTATTGTGTCCGGGGGGAGCATCACATCAGCTGCCAACGGAATTTTTTCGGGCGGGTCTATTTTGATGGAAGCTGCCGATAGCATAAATATCAGCACGTCGTTAACTGAAGCTGCCGGGAGCATAGATCTCAGAGCCGGGGGCTTGATCAAGGCGCCAGCTATCATGGCGTGCAATGGCAATTTGGCAGTAACGACACCCGGTGAGGTGGAAGCTACAATAAGTCAGGCAGCGGCAGCAGCTGGCTTTACGCCGACAATGGCAAGCGGTGGCAACATACTGATCAGGGGCGATCAGGGAATTAAGCTGTCCGCCACGCAAATGGCATCTGGCGCAGTGGTGCTCAAATCGGCAGAAGGCGCCATATCGTTTTTGCCGTACAAACCGGACGCTGGCTCAAAGATAACCGCTCCATACGGCATCAAGATAGTTGGCGGCTCAGAGGTACAGTTAGGGAAGATTACACTGGATAGCTCATCTTCGGCAGGCGGAGGTTTTGCTATCTGGGTGGTATCGCTGAGCGACTCTGTATCAATGGAGCCGACTGCAAGCAAAATCATTTCAGGCAAAGCGAACGGGTCGGGTCTTGCCGGAGGCGAGGTGCTGATTGGCGGGCCCGGAGCCACCACAGTGGGAGATATATCTACCTCCGGAGGGATGGTCAGGCTGGCTGCCGGAGGAGTGACCTCCGGGGGCGTGGACAACCCAGTTGTGTCTTCTCCTGACATGATTCCAGCTGCCGCTTTGACCGGGGCAGGCGATCTCAAAGTGGGGGATATAGACACGACAGGCGGAGGCGCCGGGCATGGTGATATTTTTCTTGGCTGCCAGCGAGGCTCGGCAACGGTAGGAGAAGTGAAAGCCGACGGGGCTGAAGTGGAGATATTCGCGCAGGAAAATGCTGTCGTCGCCTCGATAAATAACGACAGCTCCGGTGCCGCGCACAAGGGGCTGGTGAACATTGAGACCGGAAGAGATCTGCAACTTGGACGAGTGTCTGTAAATGGCGTGCAGGATGGGGGGACGATAGCGCTACGGGCAGGAGCGGATGCCAGGTTGGGCGCAATGACAGCCAGCGGGCAGCGCGACGGCGGCAGCATATTGATTCAAACGAACAATGTCCAGGATACTGGCAATCCCCTGCAAATTGGAGCAGAGGGTAATATGGAATCAGTAGAAGCCAACGGTGGTCGCGCCGGCGGGGCGATTACAATAAGGGCATATGGCAGCGGCGGGGCAGATTTATACGCTGGGGCGATATCTGCCTTTGGGGGCAGTGCAGGGGGCGGAAGCATAGATATTCAGGCAGTGCCTGGCATATTGGAAGTTCATGGTGGCACGCTGGATGTTAGCGGTGCCGGAGCAGGCACCGGAGTCGTCGTTCTTGAAGGCGACGGAGGACTTTCTTTCAAAGCCGCGACAACAATCAATGCCAACGGTCTGGGAAATAGCCCGGGCAGTCATGTCGCTCTCATCTCGCACAATGGGACGCTTTCTACGTCAGGCGCGCTGAATGTGAACGCCAGCGGTGCAGGAGATGGAGAGGGAGGCATAATAGAGGCGACGGTGAAAGACATGGACGGAGCCGGCGGTCTGATTACACTGACCGCCAGCGGTGCAGGCGCCGGGCAGGGCGGAGGCATCGGAGTCCATTTTAACGGTGACGGCAATATGGCCTCCGAGCGCGGGATAAAGATTGTCGCCAGAGGTGGCGCAGCAGGCGGCAAGGGCGGAGCGGTCGCCGTGATTGCCGACGGCAGCCTTTCAGTCGAGAGCAAGGTGTGGGATATTTCGCCAGAGGGCGACAACGGCCAGGGCGGGGCGATATTTCTCCAGACAGGAGATGAATACATGCCAACAAGTCCCTCAGGAGCAATAAACGTCACAGGAGCGCTCAATGCCGACGGCAAAGGCACAGGCTCGGGCGGGTACGTCGAGATAAATGCTTACGGCACAGAAGCCGACCTGGCAATAGGGGCAGGAGGCAATGCTGCACGGATATATGCACGCAGCGGCAAAGATGGCGGAGACGGAGGGGTAGTAATTGCCCGAGCCGGGCGGCACCTGACGGTGGATATGTCGGCAGTACATCTTTCACCGCGCGGAGTCGACGGCAACGGTGGCACAGTCGAGTTTGATTCCGGCAAATCTGGCGGCGGCGACTTGCTTGTAAACGGGACTATAAATGTCAATGGAAAGGGAGTTGGCAACGGCGGGAGCATAACGCTGGATCCAATAATCGTGCCACCACCGGGGGGCGGACCACCAGCACCGTTGGGCACCGTCCAGATAAATGGAAACTTGCGCGCAGACGCCGGAACAATCGGCAATGGCGGCAGTATCACGATTACAGACCAAACCGTTCGAGGACTCGACCCTGTCGGACAAGCGAAAGCATCGATTCAGGTCGGTGATGCTGATACTACTTCCAGCATTACTGCTCGCGGAGGGACTGAGTCAGGAAATGGTGGGTTCGTTACAGTATTTTCTCAAGGCGCAGTAGCGCTGCATGCACCTGTGAATGTTTCTGCCTCTGGCTCTGGTGACGGCGGTGTCATAAACATTACTGCTGGCAGTCTTGATCTTGGCGGAAGCTTGCATGCCGATGGTCACGGTGTAGGAAATGGTGGCAATATTGTTATTCAACGGGCCCCTGGACATAATGAAAATGCTGAATTCTTATTACCGGTTGCTGCTTCCGCGAATGCAGGATCAACTGGTACTGGAGGACAAATCACAATTTCTTCTGAGGGAAATATTGATATAGAAGCAAATCTGCTAGCGCAAGGAGGAAGTGATGTTGGCGATGGTGGAAGCGTCTTCATATCTTCTGGGATGAACACTGTTGTACATACAATTAATGTGACCTCTCGGGGAACAGGTAGTGGTGGCGTTATTGGCTTAGAAGCAGGCACGGCGTTTTTGGGGAGTCTGGACACTCTTGGAGTCCTGAACGCGGATGCAAACACAGACGGTAGGGGTGGAAACATTACTGGAACTGCGTCTGGACAGATCGACGTGCAGAGTTCACTAAGTGCCGATGGCGCTAATTGTGGAGACGGAGGTACTATTTCAATTTCTTCGTCAACAAGCAACATCAGGTTCTCAACTCAATCGAATTTGTCCGCAAGAAGCGGAGAAGTTGGCGGAAACGGTGGTACAGTTTCGATGCTTGCTGGACTCGACGTAGATTTGGGTGGGTGTAGCGTAAATGCTGACGCTCGTGCCGTTGGTAACGGCGGAGAAATTGACTGTAAGTCTGGCATTTTGGAAGGCGGAAACATATTCGGTGAAACAAGTTTGAGAGCCGACGGTGGTCTTAGCGGAGGTAATGGAGGCGCCGTAAGATTGAATGCTTTCGCCGGACACATTGCGATCGGTAGTTTGGACGCTGAAATTGGATTGGGTGTAATTGTGGCTCGTGCGCGTGGTGATGGACAGGGTGGAAGAATTGAGCTGAATGCGCTAAATCATATAGCTGCCAATGTAGTGACTATATCCACCGATGCTAGTGGGATTGGCAAAGCCGGCTCGATTAGCATGTTTTCGGCGTTGGGCAACCTGAGTACTTGTGCCAACGTTTCTTCTTCTGAAAACGGAGCTGGTGGCGATGCTGGCTCCATCACTGTATTGGCTCCAAATGGTAGTACCACCATATTTGGTTTTGTTCATGCAGATGCGTGGGGAGAAGGCAATGGAGGCAAATTGTACTTTGACGGACCTGGAAGTGATAAGGGATTTCATGCCGAAACCGCCCGTGGCGTGAATGGAGGTGTATGTATTCACTGGGATGTGGGAGACATTGATCTGCCCTCGATCGATGTCTCCGGGCGCGACCAGGGAGGCATTGTCTTGTTAGGTGCATCTGGCAATATCATCGTTCGCGGGAAAATAGATGTCAGTGCAACTGCAGGACCTGCAGGAATAATAGTGACAATTGCCAATCAATCTGGGCAAGGTAGCGATCCCTTCATAATTGGTTCGACGGCACTCACTAACGGAGTACAAGGAAACATCATTGATACGGGCCATGGTACTCAGTTCACGCCGTTCTTTGATGTGGAAGTCCGCCGTACAGGAGTTGTAGTTCAAGATTTGGGTACTGGAGGAATACGAATTGCCGACGGGAGTCGTATTAGTGCTGCCGTGACAGATCCCATAGGTAGTCAACCACAGGAAGGACAGGCAGTTGTGTTTAGTAGCCCGCGAGGGAAACTGACGCTTGATGGGCATCTCTCACTCAATACGAACAATACGAACTTTTGCTGCTCGAACTCTATTGTGTTACTGGCAGACAGTATTGAGTTCGGACCTAATGCTTGGATTTCAACTAATTCCGTCAACGGATCCGTCGGGAGTATCTATGTTTCGGCTGGCAATGTTTCAAGCGCTTCTGCGACCAGATTAAGCGCAACTGGATTGCACGAAGGGATCCAACCATTAGATACCAGTGTGGAGCCAAGAGATGAACAAATCAAGTTCTTGGGCAAAGGTGGCATTACGGTTAATCCAGAAGTAGATCTTTTCTCCCTGAATGGAGGGCCTGCTGTGATTGCTGCCTTGCGTTTTCCACTGACCCAGCAAGCTGTCGCTGGTAAGTTGTTGTTCAATGGCCCGGGAACTGTTTTGGTGGATGCATCGGGACCAGGCCGAGGTGGCTATGTTACTGTCTCTGGTGCTTCGGTTTCGTTTGCAGCCCCCACATACGTGAACGTCAGCGCCAGTGGTCCGGTTATCGGTAATGCCGGTACGGTAACCATAAAATCAACTGGTGCAGGGGAGCAGTTAAGTATTGGTTCCAATGTAAGTATCACGGCGAATGGAGCTCAGGGCGGGAGTGCTGGCAGGCTATTTTTTGCAAGCCAAGCGAGCTAACTGTTGATGGAAACTCCGTTCATCTGTCGGGAAGCCGGGGGGGCATTCTGCAAGTTAATGCTTTTGGTGCGCTCACCACCGGAAATACTATATCGACAAACAGTGCGAGCGCTTCCGTGGAGCTGATTTCGACAAATGATTCCGTTCACGTCGGAGGGCAAGGGGTTAACGCAGACGGAATCAAATTACCGGGTACAGGTAGTGTGAACATCAACGCCAAAGAAACGATAACAGTCGAGCAAGAGATAGATGCACAATCTGTAGTGTGTATTACAACGGGAGACACGACTAGGTCCGATTTGGTCATGCACAATAGAATATCTGGTCGCGATCACGTGACAATAGACCTAGCTGGAGTAGTTAGTGGCGGTAGCTCTGTAGGTATACTTCAGTCTCTCGCTGGCACGGTTGATATTAGGACACGAGGACAGAGATCGCTGGGTGAGGTTGGATCGCCCATCACAACGAAAGCAAGGTCGTTGATTTTGAACACTCAGTCGAGTGCTGTCGTCTATAATGCCTTGAGCACGGGTGTGACATCATTTCGGCGATCCGTCGTGCGGGGTGATCTTGTGTTGACGACAGACAATAGTCTGGGATCTAGATCGGGCAGTCAAGATGTGTTGCTTGTCGCTGGACTTGCTCAGATAACCGCGAAGAACAATATCGGATCTCCGACAAGTTTGTTTTTCGTAAATGCCTTAAATCATACTGGTGATATTCCTTCGTTCACTTTGGCGTTGAAGGCACTCAATGGACACAGCTTTGTTGGGATTCAGAGCGGCAATGTTACACTGAACAACTCAAGTGCTGCAGGAAACTTCCTAGTTGCGGCCGACACCGGTTCGATCAAACTAGCTGAGAACATAACTTCGAGTGGGGGGGGTTGTGAAGCTTATCAGCTCAGGGCAGATCGCTCTGGAGAGTGGCGCTGGCATCAATGCGTTGGGCAACATCATACTGCAAGCGCAGGGGGGAGGTTCTGCTCTTGGAATTGCGCGGGGGAATGGCAACGTGGCGATTTCTGGTGGTGGAAAAGTTCAGGCGTCGAGTGCATGGGTAGGAGTAAGGTTGTCCGGGGCGAATATCATTAGTGTGGTTCCGGGCAATTTGGTTAAGATTGATCCAGGAACGTCGGGAGTAGGTATCATTATGAATGGTGCAACTGTGCAATCGGGATCAGTAGCGTGGTCCGAAGAAACGGAAACAGAAGAAGCCGAAATGAAACCAGTTGCATTTGTCTCGATGTGTAGGAATGATGGCGCTTTTGGCGAAAATCAGTATTTGGCCGAAACGAACAAGTGTTTGTTGTACGCGACTAAGGTTCCAAGAATGTCCGCTACTGCTTCTGGAGTCTTGCTAAACGAAGGTTGCGTGCTGCTGAGCTCTCGGAGCAAGACACTTGTTTTGGATCTGGGAAGTGTCAAGCTAAATGTGCGGTCGGAAGCGCTTGTTGAAGTGGAACGGAGCGGCGGAAGTATTACAATCAGGAATTTTGCAGATAGAAGTGCAAAATCAGTGTCTGCAGTTACGATCACTGGCAGAACAGTGATCATAAATCCGGGAGAACAGTTATCGATAGGCGTTTCTAAATGGTCCGACGAACTACCTCGACGGCGAGAAGTAGATTTGGGCGGTATGTTTGAGGCACCAGCAAACATTTGTGAGATCTCAATGTCCCATGTTATTTCGTATAATGACCGGGTGCATCTGATGGCTAGATGCGATAAGCATGATTTTGACAACCTCTTGCGTACAGCTGCTTGCTTACAAGTGATTCAATCAACCCATGGTCGGTACCGAAAGTGAGTCGCAATATTCACGGCAAGCGTCATCCGGCTTTTGACGAAAGACTTGTCCAGTTCTGGAGTAGCAGTTATGAAGCTCTGCTAGACGATTACTCGCGCACGGAGCTAGCATTGCGCATTCATCAGGCAATATCGTTGCCTGCAATTTCTTCAGGACCACAAAATGGCTTGGTCTTAAAGTTCGTGTTGGATCGTACTGGAGGACTATTAAGTTGGAACATTATTCAAGAATCTGGAGACACTTGGTTTGATGAATGCCTAGAAAGCGCTTTTATGCTGGCGTCTAGGAATTTCTCGACTCTGCCCGAGAAATCTGCGACTGAAACTGAATTCCAACTCTGCGCCGATGCTGTTGAAGTAGTCGTTGAACCGGTGCTCATACATGGAGGGGAGATTGAGTTTTCTTTCGAGGTACAACATGCATTACGGAGGTTGCTGACTCAGGACGGAAGTGCTAACTGTCGGGTGAAGGCGAAAGTTATGCTGATTTGGCAAAGAGGCAAGGTAGTCGTAGAACCAGTATCGAACATAGTAGACTCAGTAGAACTCCTCAATCGCATGAAGGAGAACTTGAGCCATTTACAACAGCCTCTGCATTTTCCAGATGAAATTCGATTCTTGGTGTGGCTTGAGCATGGCGCTTGCGCGGTAACTGAATATCATCGCAATCTACGTGGATTGATCCATGATGAGCTCGACCGAAAAAATGTGCTTTGGAGGAAGCGGTTTACCGAAACTGAGTACGAAGGAAAATTGGAGGGCATTGAGCGCCTCAGGATGAACGATCCCGATAATCTTGGTTTGATTGATGAAGCGCTGCATGCCGCAGCAAATGCCAACAAGCTAGAGAAGACGCTTTTCTTTTGCAGCGAATATGCTCGGATAAGTGGGCGGGTTTCAGAAGCCCACTCTAGAGAGATGGCAGCGCTGTACCATCATGCGCTCTACAATGACAGTGTCAGCCAAAATGGAGACCGCATACTCGAAGTTGCTTACGCTGTTCTTGAGGAACGGCCTGAGGACTTGTCACCCTGGTTGTTCATTTGTTCTGTGTTGGCAGAAGTTGGTAAGTATGATGAAGCCGTTCGGTACGGTCAGTTACTCGAAGCCAAGGCTGATCAGTTCGACAATTCGCAGTTGCATGGGATGATGGCGCGCGCGCTTGAAAGAATCGGATCCTGGAAACATGCAATTCAGGAATGGGAGTTGGCGCTGAGGGGCGCGCCAGATGGACTAGGCGATGAATGTGTTCAATGCATCAACGATTGCAAACAGATGCTGGTGCAGGACCAAGGACATCGTACTCATCCTGACTGACGGGACGGTTGGCGCAATACGGTTGCATAAGAAATCTGAGCAGGTAAGCACTAATCGCTGCGCTGTCGCCGCTGTAAAATACGCAATCCAGCAATGTGATTTTGCCAGGTTTCCTTGGCGTTCTGGGAATACCGGCTGCTGCACTCGGCGCCAGCGAAGGAATCGCTGACGGTATTTCTAGTTTCTCGAAGCTTGGCGCTGGCTATATTGCAGACAAACTAGGGCACCGCATGACGCAGGGTCCTCCGGCAAAGAAATTTCTTTAGGTCGCCGCCGCCGGGTTGCGGATTCTGTCTGGAGGTTGTCAGTCATAGGGTACTCCCAGCCAGTCAGTCCGCTGACACTAGGCTTCCGTTTTTTCCGCCCGTTGCGGCATAAGCAACACGCAGCCAATCATAATTACCGCGATCACCACGGAAGCGGTATATCGGCTTAATTCCATCCCACCGCTAGCGTGCGGCTTGTCAAGAAAGTCACCTAATGTTGCCCCCAGGGGTCTTGTCAGGATGAATGCCGCCCAAAACAATAGTGTGCGCGATGTTTTAGTCCAGAAATACAAGCCGGCGATAACTGCTAAGCCGGCGGCAAACAGAAGCGCACCACCTTCGTACCCGAGGCCGAGCCCTGTGGCTGGATCTGCAACCCAGTCACCAAGGGCGGTGCCCAATGTCTGGGAAAACATGATCGTGAGCCAGTAAAAGAGCTCCGCTTTGCGTGAGGTAATTCTTCGGATCGAGACGGAACCTTGAGACCTGTACCAGATCGCAAGCGATGCCATCAACAGGAGGAATAACAAAGTAGAGCCCCCCAGATAGCCGATTCCTAGCGAACGGTCAAAGAAGTCGGCCAGAGTAGTTCCAGCGGTAGTGGTAGCCACAATTACGAACCAAAAGACGAGCGGATGAAAGCGTTTAGCCATAACCTGGCACGCGACTGCTATGAGGAAAATACTGAGAAAGATCGAACTGCCGACCAAATATCCAAGATTCATCGACATGGTCACGGCATCGCCAGCGGTCTCGCCCAGAGTGGTCGCCAGAATCTTTATGAGCCAGAAGGATGTGTTCACTTCAGGCACCTTACCCTCAACAATTTGGGCGGACTGCCTGTTGGAGCTCAGGGCGGACTCATTGTCCATTGCTATTACCTCGACGTAGTACGTACAATCTCTTTCGACGCAACAGATGAGCCTGGGTGCCCGTTTGCTACGGTACTCCCAGCCGGTCAGTTCCCAGTCAATCGGTTGGGTGTTATTATTTCGCAGAATCGCAGTAAGGCGAAATTAAAGTATTAAAAGAGGGCCCGGATGATACGCAGCCAAGCTAAAAAGCAGGTCAGTTTTGCAGCCAGGAACCAAAATACGAAATTAGAGGCCGTCAGAAAAATTGTCCACGTAGCCAGGCAACATCGCCTGAACTACGAAGACTTCGTGTATGTCTGCCAACAAGTCAGGCTCAAGTTAAAGCTCAAGAAGACCAAGAAAGAGAAACGGCTACCAGAGATGCTTTCGCTGGCAGAGGTGAAGAAGTTCTTCAAGACAGTACAAGTGTGTGGCGACCTACAGCACGAGCTCATGCTCAAGCTCTTGCTCTATACAGCGGTGCGAGTTAGCGAGCTTGTCAGCATTCGTGTGAGCGATGTTGACGTTGATGATTGCAAGATCTTTATTGACAATGGCAAAGGAAACAAGGACAGGTATATTCTGTTTCCATCAAGCTTTCGCCTCGCTCTGAGAAGCTATCTCGATGCCCGTCCGGATAACTTGTTCTTGTTCGAGTCGAGGCTCAATCAACCGTACACTGCCAGGCGCATTCAGCAGATCGTTCGCTACTACACGGACGAGTCCGGACTAAAGCGAAGTGTTCACCCTCACCTGCTACGTCATCAGATGCTAACGTTTCTTACCAGCCAGGGTGTGTCCGACGCAAAGCTCCAACTTAGCAGGGGTCACGAAAGCCGCAAGAGTCTTGAACTTTACCAGCATCTTTCTCTTGAGTCTGTGGAAAAGGAGTACCAACAGGCGATTCGGGCATTGGATATATAAAAAGGCGGTTTCGGAAAACTACGCTAAGCCACTATGTCAAGCGCTTATTAAAGTAGTTTTTCGAAGTTGTTGTTTTGTCCCAGCAATCAAACCCAGAAGCAAAAGTTGGCTCCCAGCAAGTGATCAGTGTCAAGGGTTTTGAACCTCCGTATTGCCTCAAATTAAAATCGAACCTCTGACGATGCCGTTGCCTCATCAGAAATCTTACTACTTGCCTCGGCGAGTCCTGCCAATTGTGTGAATATTTGAATTGTGGTGTCTGGGGTGTCCCCACGGCAGAAAGTGATGCATTGGACGAAGAAGAGACAATCATTGACGTTTCGCGCCGGCAAGAAGGGTTGACGCCCGACAGGAGGTGTGGATGAGTCGCACAATGCCGCTTTTGCCGTCTAATTCCACCAGGTCGCCGTCTTTCAGGAGATCTGTCACAGAGGCTATGGAGACTATCGCTGGCAAGCCCAGCTCTCGGGCAACTATTGCCGAGTGCGAAAGCAGGCTGCCGTGCTCGACAAGCAGCCCGGACGCTGCCGGAAATAGCATGATCCAGCCTGGGTCCGTGCGCCTGGCAACAAGAATCTCACCTTCTTCTAGGATGGCATTGCGAGGATCCAGTATGACGCGGACGCGCCCGCGGACAATCCCCGGGCAGCAACCGGTTCCTTTGAGGATGAGCTCGGGGGCTGTTTTTTCATTACCGGTTGTGCCGTGGGCACATGTTGAAGCCAGGTTGCCGTTGGCAAGTTCTTTCGGGCGGCAAGAGGAGCAAGCGTTGTCCAGGTCACTGTCTTGAGACAGTGTTGTCGGCTTTTGCCCTTGAGCTTTCCAAGCTGCCGAGAAATTGTTTGAATAGACGACGCCTCTTGTCTCAAGGCGAGCTGGTGGCTCAGTCATGAGCTTGAATCTGGTAAATTCTTCTTTGCGCAATGCTGTCAGTTTCCGGAGATTGACTGTTGTGGCAGTGCCGTTGACAAAAGAGAGGATCTCGTCCACTTCCAGATAGAAAATATCTGTTTCACTGTCAAGCACGTCGATGTCCTGAAAACGTCTACCGATTTCCACAAAAATGCGGCGTACACGTCCAAAAATCCGCGTGCGCTCGAAGCGCAGGTTCTCGCGATTACAGACACGTGCGCGGGCGGCATGAAGGACAATCCGGAATAAGGCATGCTTGAATATGTCGTGCTTCAAGGACATCGATACCTGAGACTCTGCTTCCTGTTTTTGCGCCTCAGTCGCTCCCCGAGCCGTTCTGCACTCAGTGGCGCCAGGATGTGCTCTGTCCATCAGCCTTCTGGATGACTGCCCGATTGCTCGCAGCAGGAGCAAGGGATCATCGGTGAGTGTTTGGCTCTCCAGCTTCAGCTCATCCAGGCAACGATCCCCGAATCTGAGCAAATATGACCGGTAGGCTCTGGCAAATTCTTTTTGGTCGGACATCAGTCTTTCTATCCAGGGCAGCCCAGCGTTGCACAGGGCCCAGGTGAATTCCTCGGAGCTAGCCGCCAGGGCGGCCATCTCATTGATTTGCCGTGCTGGTTCCAGGCTGATGATTCCCCCATTGCAGACAAGCAGGGCGTTCTGCAAGGTCCCATCCTTGTCACCGCACCAGGCGATGGTCAGTTTTGAGAGGAGTCCATAGAAGATCATGGCGAAGAAGTCATTTGTCAGTGGTGCATCCCAGCGAGTCAGCAACTGTCTTTGAAGGTCCAGATAGTGTTCGATCAATTCATCTGTCGACATCGATCTCAGGTGCTCAGGACTTATTTGCAATGCTGCATCCAGGCGACTGTTGAATCGCTTGATGTCCGCGTTGAGACGTAGATAATTGAACGCGAGCCCTGAGAGAGTACAAAGAAGAGCCAGCCCGTCTTTGAGCCTGGCAAAAAATCCCTGGTTGTGAGCCGATGCCAGATTCTCTTCCGGCAAGGACTCTTTGACGCCCATCATTTGCTCCATGAACCGGCGATTGAGTCGATAGCCGGGAAACAGCGACAACAAGCGGACCCAGTTGCGCAGGTTGTAATAGAGGCGCCCGTGAAGGAGGGCGATCATGTAAGGGAAGATGTCGGCATTTTCGGCAATCTTGTATTCGGGCACCCGCATCAGGCGGCAGAACTGCCTGTAGACATGCTCGTAGGCTGAACGGGCAAATGAGAATGTCAGCGGAGTGGTCACTCCGTTGTAGCTCTCGGAAATATTACTGTTGTCGAAGACGCGCGGGCAATTGGAATCCGGGAGCTGGTGTGAGGATGCAGCAAGCTGATTGCCGCAGGGGAGCCGCTTGAGACTGGTGATTGGCCTCACTTGCAGCAGGTAGAATTGCCCGTCTGCCATGGCCCATTCTATGTCCTGGGCGGTGCCGCAGGCTGCCTCAGCCTGTCTGGCCATTTGAGCGACTTGTCCAGCCTGCTCCTTGCTGAGAGCCGGCTGCAAGGACAGCGACTCAGGTACTTCGACTCTGGCTAAGCCCTCTTTTGCCGGAGCATCGAAGCGGTAAGCGTACGTCTTTTCGGTGATCTGTGCCTGAGCCAGATTTCCGTGTCGGTCGACGTGATAGCTGTCCGCATCGATTTCCCCGGCAACCAGCCCATGTCCTAGACCGTACACCGCGGCAATAACCGCCATATCCCTGTCTCCTGAAACCGGGTCGGCGCTGAAAGCCACGCCGGACACCTCCGCGTCGATCATCTTCTGAATGAGCACGCAAGGAAGCTCAAAGGATAGCGACAAGCCGTGTTGCTCCCGGTATGCCAGGATACGCTGGCTGAAAGCCGATCTCCATACGTCAGCTACTCTTGCGGCTACTTTATCCGGCGGCACGAAGAGGAAACTGTCCATTTGTCCGGCGAAGGAATGAAGAATTCCATCTTCATCGGCAGCCGAAGATCTCACGGCCACGAGCTCGTTGTTCGGGCAAAGAACGGACAATGCTGCCTTCAACTGGACCTCGACGGCAGGCGACGGCAAGAGATCTTTCGCCGCCAGCTCCAGGGCTGGCAGATCGTCTGCGCACAGCCCATCGCGCTCTAAGAGCCGCTCCAGCAAGATGCGCTGGCTGTCTGTCAGACTGGCTCGCAGGGCCTCTGCCGAAAGGCTGAACCATGGCGGGATCAAAAACCCCCTGCCCTGCATGAAGGCAAGAGCAGCTGCCTTGGCGCCGATGTTGCTGACATTATTTGGCTTGCAGCCTGAGACTACGAAGTCCATTTTTCCTCCAGATCTTTCTAGCCGTGGTATTTCCTTGATGCCCGCCCTGTCTACTGCATTTTCTTGCCGAGCCGTTGTGATCTGCTCTTGTCGCGGTTTTGGCTTGCCCTGTGTTGGTTTGTTTTCTTTGTGCGTTCTTGCCTCCATCACAGTCCCATCAAGAACGGCACCGAGCCCAGGCACAGGTACATGCTCACCGTCCAGAGGCCGGAGAATTTCTCAATGAGTCTTGCGGCAGCTGGGTTCTTGTGGCACAAAAAATTGAGTGCAACGGTGACCCCGCAGGCAAACAGCACAGCAAGCAGCGTGGCTGTCTGAGGAAGGAAACCGGTGGACTGGGCGCAGAACAAGGCGAAAAGGGCAGTTGCTGCCAGCATGCACAGCCATGCCCAGATGGAACGGCTCATTCCCCAGAGTACTGTGTATGTCTCTACTCCCACTTCCTCATCTTGCGGGGCTCTTATCTTGCGTCCGATCTCAATGACCAGACCATTGAAGAAACTGACCAATAGAAACCAGAGCAAGCCGTCAGGTGGCCCGTGAGCGGCTGGTGCCCAGTCGCAGGCGGTAATGTATGCGTCGATGAAGGGCATGATCAGCATGTGGCTGCCCATGTAGAGGAGGTGGTGAGCGCGCAGCCATTTGCCC
Source organism: Candidatus Melainabacteria bacterium (assembly GCA_023250095.1). GTDB lineage: Bacteria > Cyanobacteriota > Vampirovibrionia > Obscuribacterales > Obscuribacteraceae > JAHFBI01. The sequence continues at coordinate 3,288 of JAHFBI010000078.1, read as the reverse complement.
TGGAAGAATTCCTTTGTCATCAGCCCCAGATAGAGCCAGGCTAGAAGCAAGAACCAGAGGACGAACGGATTTAGAAGGAGCGTTAAGATGAACTGGAGCAGTGCTCCTACAACTGCCACTCCTTTCAGTTCGGACAGTGAGACAAGACCTCTTGGGACCGGACGATACGGGCGAAAACGGCAGTCTTCTTCGTGGTCTTTGATCTCATCGGCGATGCGTAGCTGGAGGAAGAAGATGAGGGCTGCAAGCAGGGCTGTGAGCAGGACCTCAAGATGCGGAAGCTCATTGCTGCCGCGGAGGCAGGCAGAAAGAGCCACACCGGAGAAGCTGAATGCGGCAATGAGAGCGCCGTGCTCGAAGATCGGGAATCGCTCCTGCATGTAGCGCCAGAGACGATGAGCCAGGTTGTCCGTATGAGGCGATACAAGTGAGCTTGGCATTGCAGATAATTTGTCGCAGGAAGGTCCTGTGGCGAATTATCTGGTTTGTTGGGATCGGCAAGGCTTGCAGCCGATCACTTAATCTACTGCCTTGCCTAACTGTCAGGATTTGATCTTGTTCTAAGAAATAGCGTATTCGTTGGTCCGCCGGCGGGCGTTGAGCCTCGGAATCATTTCCTTAAACTTTGCCGCTTCGTCGGACTTGCCCAGTCTTTCGAGCACTTGTATCAAGCCAAAGAGGCAGGTGGTAGCCTCGACGTGACTTTCTGGGAAGCTGCTCTCATAGAGCGCTAGTGCCAGCCGGTAGTGCTGCTCGGCTCGTTTGAGATCGCCTTGTGAGCGGAAAAGATCGCCTAAAGCCCTCAGCTCTGTGAGCAACTCACTGTCTTTCGGTGCTGACTGACTGCGCTCCGGCATATTCTTTTGCTACCATCACCAACGGAATCCAAGTTCTATTGTAATCACATCAGCCAAATTCGCAAGAATCTAAATTTTGTTTTCTCGTTAAACAATTGACACAATTGCAATTTTGGCTTGACTTGTTAACTTGGGGTGACCTGCCAGGCTGCTTCCCTCTCAGGAGAGCCCGGCTCTGCGAGCCTGCAATGCTGCTTTGGCCCGGTCTCCTACAGCTAGCTTGTTGAGTATGTTTCGCACGTGGGCCTTGGCTGTCGATATTGAAATGGCGAGTTTCTCCGCTATTTTTCGATTGGAGAGTCCTTCCGACATCAGTATCAGGACTTCAACCTCTCTGGGCGACAGGACATCAGGCAGGGCGTGAGTCTCTTTGAGAGGGAAGCTTGGAACAGCCCGCAAGTGAGGGCCCTTCCCGGCTGCTGCTTGTTTGTCCGCGCAGAACTGCCCCAGCAGTCGTGTGGCAATAGCTGCGTCTATCCAGAGATCGCCGGCATGGACGCTGCGTATGGCCGTGTAAAGCCGCTCCGGATCGACTTCCTTGAGGCAGTAGCCATTGGCTCCTGCCGAAAGCGATGCCCAGACATCCTGCTCGTTGTCGTGCGAGGTGAGCATGATGACATGAATGTTGTCGTGTGTCTGCACGATGGTCCTGGCAGCTTCAATTCCGTCCATGACGGGCATGCCGACATCCATGAGGACCACGTCCGGGCTCAGTCTGGCGCACATGGCAATGGCTTCTTGTCCATTGCTGGCTTCGCCGACCACGCGCATATCCGCTGCTCTTGAAAGAAGCGTTTTGAGCCCGATGCGCGTCAAGAGATGATCTTCGACGATAAGCACGCTTAGCGGGCTCTTTGTCTCAGCGTTGTCGGCTGAAAATTCTCGACTGTGGTCCATTGACCATTCAGTGCGTTCAGTTGTTGGATTCAAGCTTAGATCCCACCGCCGTTACACGGCGCGGACAGCTCCGGGCGCCGGTGTTCTCAAGATTGAAGCTATTGATGGCTGCACGCGACTGCCTCCACACCATAAGTATTGCAGACCCGGAAGCTAACGTCCATAACGACGCTGAAGACCAGGGAAGGTTCCGCTGTGTCCTTGAGCTTTCCAGGAAGACAGGTCGGTCATTTACTTTCGGACACAGTTCTTTGTTGGGTTGCTTGCTTGGTTGATTGGCAAAAAAGGATCAGACTCAGCCAGGGCAGGAGCCCGGCTGAGTCTGTGATCGATTCGGCGTCAGGCTTTATAATGGCGCGACCGGTAGACTGAGAAGGTCCAATGCGATGAACAACACTCCAAGCCTGCAAGAAATACACGCGCCGCAAAGCATTTGTTTCGGGTGCGGGCCGGCCAATGAGCCCGGCTTGCACATAAGAAGTTATTGCACCGACGGGGAGTTCGAGTGTAACTGGCAGCCGGAGCCGAAATATCAGGCTTTCCCGGGCGTCCTTTATGGCGGTCTGATTGGCTGCTTGCTCGATTGCCACTGCAACTGGGCTGCCGCTTACCACCTGATGCAAGCGAACGGTCTTGAGCACCCTCCGTGCACGGTCACAGCCGACTACAGCTTGAAATTTTTGCGCCCCACTCCCACCGATGGCATGGTTAAGCTCAAGGCTTCTGTTGTGGAGTCGAAGGAAGACAGAGCCACTGTTACCGGTGAGTTGCATGCCGGAGGGAAATTGTGCGCGACTTTCAAAGGCACTTTTGTCTCCGTCAAGCCAGGGCACCCGGCGTATCACCGCTGGTAGTGCGTCCACTTTTTCCCGTGCGGCTTTGCCAAAGTGATATTGTCGGGCGTCTTTCGTTGCCTGCCGACCTGGGCGCTGACGGTATTCTCCTGGTGCGAATTGCCAGATGAAGGTGGAAGTTCTGGGGATCTTGTCCTGACATGGCGAGTCTTGCCGATTGGTTACACGCTAACATAGTCTCGGTTTTCTATGGAGATTTGCCTCATGCCTGACTCGGAAACTGACAATTTCGTCGTGGCGCTGTTGACAAAGGTGCAAAATTCGTCGGCTTCGGACAGGCAGACGATGCCCGAGGCCATGGTGAGGCTGATGCTGTCCGGAGGGCGCTCGCCGGGCTTCTGGAGTGGGGAGATAATACCGCCTTTCGGGGAGCAGAATGGAGATTGGACGCTTGTGGAGAGGTTCTACTCTCATGAACAAGCCAGCAAATGGCAGACATCCCCTGAGCGTCAGAGCTTGCTGGATGAGCTGTCCGGGAAAGCCAGCGGGCAGTCTCTGGTAGTGCTCGACGAGATCTGCAAATCCGATGCTGCTCCTGGTATGGTAGCCACTGCTATTGCCACCATGGTCAAACCGGGAATGGAGGAAGACTATTTTGACTGGGAGCGCCGGATTCAAACTGCACAGGCAAAATATGTCGGTTACGGTGGGGTGTACTGGCAGCCGCCCTCTCCAGGATT
>JAHFBI010000077.1 GCA_023250095.1 Candidatus Melainabacteria bacterium | reverse complement strand
TGGTGTTGAAGAATTAAATGGGGTTGCTGTCAGGAGATATTTAAGTTAAGATTAATCCTCCGTGGGATGTTTTTTTCTTAAGTTGGCATGAATTTACTAGTACATCTTCCTCTCCTGCCGGTCAGATATTTGTCCCCACTAACGCGACAGTCGAGGTCTTTCGTCGAACAGCCAGAGCCTTAGCGTCCCAGCTAGAATCCCGAGTTGAGCAATAGATGACCACAACGGTAAGACCAAGCGGTTTCAAGCAGCCACAACGCGACCCAACAACGGCAGCAATGCTGTCAATCATTCCCGGGCTGGGGCAACTGTATAACGGGGAGACTCGCAAGGGCTTCCTGTTCATGCTTGTGGCAACAATGAACCTGACTCTTTTCCTGGGAATGTGCTTCAACCAGCCCGTTCTCGAAGCTCTGTGGAATTTTGGCATTTCATTCCATATGAAGCCCAACCGCATGCTCGTTCAAGTGCTCAAGGACGCACACATGGGCAGCGCTGTTTCAATCATTCTTCTGGGCTTTTTCATCAGTTTTATTGCTTATTGCATCCGCGATGCTTACGACCATGCAGCGCTGAGGCGAAGACGCATTTATCCGGACATGGTCATCGAGCTGCCTGAGGCGACAAGCGGAGCCTACATTTTCCATTTCGCTTTCATAGTAGCTCTCTTCATTCTGGCTTTCTTCTTTATCATTCCCCTGCCTCCAAGAGCCCAGATAACCGATATCGAATTCATCCAGAACCAGCCACCCACTCAGAAACACATTGTCTCCAAACGCCGGGCCGAGCACGCCTCCGAAAACGCAGGCAAACATGAGAACAAGCCTGTGGTGGCACCGTCGCCGGCTCCCAAGGCTCCCTCCAAGTCCAGCGCTCCGAGCAAGCCCAGTCCAGCACCAACTCCTCATCCTGCTCAGCCGACCCCTCATCCAACACCACAGCCAGTCTCCCGCCCGTCGCCAACACCAACGCCGACACCTTCGCCTCATATGGCGCCCAGCCCTACGCCCAGGCCAATGCTTGCCCCTTCACCTGTAGCTGCGCCGTCGCCGACTCCCACTCCGCATGCCGCTCCTCGTGCCATGCCTTCGCCTATGCCCAGTCTTGCTCCCAGTCCGATGGCTCATTCCGGCCCGGGGATGGCTGCGCCCTCGCCTGTAGCCAGGCCGACCGGCATGCCTTCCGGTTTGCCTTCGACAGCTCCTTCACCCATGGCCATCTCTCATGGTGGAGCTCCCGGCTTTGCCCCCATGCCTAAAGTCGGCTCCAGCCCTAACGGCGGATTCTTCTCTGCTCCTGCCCCGATAGCTGCCTCCGGCGGCGGCGGCGGCGGAGCAAATGGCGCGCCTTCGCCTGTTCCTGTTGCACCGGCAGCTGGCGGCGGTCGCAGTAATGCCTCCGGCGGCGGCGCATCCGGCGCCCCGGCCCCGACAAGAGCACCAGGCGGGCATGGAGGGGGCGGCGGCTCATCAGGTCCTGCTCTGGCTGTGGCACCTTCTGTCCCGCGCTCCGGTGGAAGCGGCGGCGGTGGTGGCGGAGACAACCAGCGCGGCAATCCCGATGCCAATGCCAATCCAAATGGACGTCCGTCCGTAGCGGCACAAGCAGATGTAGACTTCGGACCTTACATGGCCGACTTGCAAAGAAGAATTAAGCGCCACTGGTTCCCGCCCAAAGGCAACGAATCAAAACGGGTGGTAGTCATATTCAAAGTGCACACCGGCGGCGAGCTTTCCAATCTCAGACTGGATCACAGCTCAGGCGTGGCGCTGGCGGATAAGGCAGCCCTGGATGCAGTCCAGAATGCTGCTCCTTTCCGACCTCTGCCGCAAGGAGCGCCAGCTGATGTAGATATTCAGTTCACTTTCGACTACAACGTCTTTGGCGGTGGTGGAAGAGGTGTGTTCCGTCAATTCTAATCATGGTCAGATTTGGTGGTATATTCACGGACGGGGTAGTGTGTTCAGCTCGAGGCTGGAAGGTATAGATTAGGAGAAAAAATGGAGAGTAAATTTTTCACGTTCTTCATGGAATTCATGATCAGGGACTGGTTTGCATCTATCCCGATCACCATTTGTTCAATCCTGACGGTAGCTGTGGTCATAGAAAGGTATCTTTACTATCAAAAGAACCGTCGCGATGTCTCTGCCTTTATCCACCAGCTACAGCGCGATCTCGAGCGCAACCAGCTGCAATCGGCTCAAGCAAACTGCAGCCGCCTCGGAGGCGTGGTCGGTGAGGTCGCTGAAGAAGGTGTGCGTCTTATGGCTGAGCAGAAGGAAGACTTCTCGAAAGCTTTCGATATTACTGTCGGTCTGGTCACAAGAAAACTGGAGAAAAACCTGGCTATTCTGGGGACAATCGGCGCGACGGCACCCTTCATCGGACTCTTCGGAACAGTGGTAGGAGTCGTCTTCACGCTTGATCAACTTGGTGTCGGCGGTGGTGGCACACCACTTGTGGTTACCGGTGTCGCCAAAGCACTCATCGCAACAGGCTACGGTCTGATTGTGGCTATCCTGGCGGTTATCTTCAACAACACTTACACCAATACAGTCAAACGATTCAATGACGATTTCCTCCTATTGAAACTTCTCTTCCTCAGCTTCGTCGGCTCGGAGGCAGCACACGCTCGCTAAAGCAGTATCCAGGCAGGGACCCTTCGACGGTAAAGCCCATGATCAGTTTATCTTTGTTCAGTCAAGCGGGGTGAGTGGGATATGTCCATTTCGACAGGCGGGGGAGGTCAGACATTCGATGAGATCAACGTCACGCCGTTGACTGACGTATTTCTGGTGCTCCTGGTCATCATGATCTTGATTGCTCCCATCATCGACAAATCGGATCTGAAGATCAAACCGCCTGAAACGCGCAACGCCAAGAAGGACGACGAGAGTCGCGGCATCCTTATCGATATCGACAAGGAAGGGCGCATTTCCATCAACGCCAAAGCGATGGAGCCAGGCGCCAGCGCCGAAGATCTGCAAGGACGCATAAAGATGTTGCAAAAGGGCATGGGCAGAGATGATGTGCCTGTCACTGTCAACGCTGACGGCGATTCCAAACAGCGCGATGTCGTATCGGTCATGAGCGCAGCGGCCGCTTGCGGTATCAAACGCATGCGCGTTCAGACGATGCAGCATGGGGGCTCGTGAGCCGGCTCCATTCTTGCTGGGTCTCATAGGGCATCCGGTAGCGCACTCTCTGTCTCCCTCCATGCATCGGGCTGCCCTGGCTCATTACGGATTACAAGGCGATTATCGCCTCGTAGATCTCTTTCCGGGCGATCTTGACGCCGGCATTGGCAGCCTGATTGTTCAGGGCTTTTGCGGTTTCAACGTTACCGTCCCGCATAAGCAAGCGGTGATGGCCTTATGCAGCCAGCTCACTGAAGAAGCTCGGCTGGTGAAAGCCGTGAACAGCGTGCGCATCGAGTCTGACCGGACACTCACCGGGCACAATACGGATCTCGGCGGATTCCAGAAGGCGCTGACAGAGGCGTCATCCGCCAATTTTGCCGACGGGGGGAAGGCTCTTTTGCTCGGGGCTGGCGGCGCGGCCAGGGCCGGGCTCTGGGGACTGGCTCTGAGCGGTTTCCAGGAGATCGGCATTGTGGCGCGCCGAACAGAACCTGCTCAAAGGATGCAGGAGGAATTTCTCGACTCTTTCTCCTCCGCTAGCTGTCCTTATGGAAAGCCGAAAATTGCCGTTTTAGATCTGTCAGCCGCTCTTGGCAGTGAGCGGCCGACCGTGATTGTCAACAGTACTCCCATCGGTCTTTCTGGCGAAGCGCCCCCTCAGTGGCTCAGGCGTCTCATCTGCCAGGTTGTCTCCGGCGGGCTCTTCTTCGACATGGTCTATGGAGCAACCGGGGTAACGCCTTGCGTGCAAGCCGCCCGGGAAGCCGGCTTGACTGCCACAGACGGCACAGGGATGCTCGTCGAGCAGGCTAGGCTGGCATTCGAATTTTTCACCGGCAAGCTGCCTGCAGTCGACGTCATGAGGCAGGCAGTTGGTGCCCTCTGAAGGACTGTGGTTGGCAAGCAAGAGTAAAGCATCTTCCCCGGCTACAATAGATTCAGGCGTCCTCTGTGTGGCTTGTGGCTGTCTTTATTATGGGCGGGTGAAGAAATGATCTGGGATGGGCTCATCGCTCTCTTATTTATCACTCTGGCTGTTGCCGGCTGGACCGTGGGCATCGTCAACTCCTGGCGCGGACCTATCGCCATCGTCGTGGCCACTCTCGTTACCCAGCAATTCTATGTGGATTTTGCTACCTGGATCGTGCAGCAATTGCGCCTGCCGCCCAATGATGCTGTGGCTATCGGCTACGTACTTCTCTGGGGGTTGGTGGAGATAGTCACTGAAATCGTGCTGACCATGGCGCTGCAATTTGGAAGCAAGCACCGCCCGCTGGCGTTCGAGCGGGTAGCTGGGTCGGCTTTCGGGCTGATCAAAGGACTGATCGTGGTCATTTTGCCTTTGATGACTCAGCTAGTTGAGATCAAAGTGCCGACAGCTCCGCCGGATCCCTCCAAGTTGATAGTGCTCATGGACCTGGGCATCGAGAAATCGGTCGTGCTCAAGTCCTTCAGCGGTGCCGCCAAAGGTTTGCTGCCCCTGCTTGGACCGCTGGTCGTCTCTACCAAAGAGCCGACTTTCAAACCCACCTGGGGAGGCAGCGCTCAATCCGAAGCAGGCGGGGAGCCGGCACCGCCTGCTAAAAGCAAGCATGGTAAATAAAAGAGCCTTGCCTGCGGCAAAGCTCTGAGAATCAGTCCTGCACTGGCAGGTACATTTACATTATGCCAGATCCCGCCTTGACAAACATTGGGAAACTTTCAGCAATTAAATCCCTAAAACATTCCCTGTCCTTCGAAAAAGATGGGGACCAGTTGCATGGCCAGCCCCAGTTCCCCATCGATGGACAGCATGCCGGACAGAGCAGCGGTCATGGCTGAAAGCTTGCCGGCCATGATCATCTGAAGATCCTCCACGGATACTGAAATAGTACAGTCCGGGCTGATGTTGTGTGCAGGTTCGAAAGTGATGAGATCGAGCTGTCCCTTGTTTATGCGGGCAACCCAGGAGCCGCCCTGCGGTCCTGTGATCTGTATAAGGTAAGTTGCCGAAACGTTCTTGGCAGCTTTGGGATTGAACCGTTTTTTCAGTTCTTCAATCGGATTTGTTGCAAGCACTGAAGCCTTCCTTCTGGAGCGCTCTGGGGACCCAGCTCTCTGAGACCAGCCAGTTAGGCTGATTATAACTTACGCTCCCTCAAGCGGCTGATTATGAGGAAATTTTTGTTGATATCAGCCTCAGGCTTGCCTAAACTGCTCATGGGCAGTCATAGATGGTATGAAAATGGCAGGCGGCGACTCCGACCAGTCTGACAAAACCTCCCCGGATAAGGGGCGGACACCTCGTGCGTCAGACAACCTTGCCGCACGAGGCAAATCCCGTTCTTTTGCTGCGGTAAACCAGGTGCTTAACCGCGTGATGTCGGGGTTAAACCTCGAACGACGTCTGCGCGAGCACACTTTGATGGCGATGTGGCCGAACCTTATCGGTGAGCCCTTCGCCACACTGAGCCGTCCTCTCTATATCGATGCCGATGGCAATGTCGTGATTTCAGTGGCTGACGCTTCCGTGGGGCAGGAGCTGAGCCTCATGAAATTTCAGATCGTCGGACAGCTGAAGCAGGCTGCCCGGGCAGTCGGACTGGACATCAAAGGGCTGCGCCTTGATCTGAAGCATTATCACTGTGCCTCTGACATCGTGCAACTCACCTCGGAGATACCCGCCTTGCCATCCGCTTCCGATGCAGACCTGGAGAATGTGACGCTGTCACCTGCCGATCTCAGGGAACTGGAGAATTTGCACCGGCAACTCTGGGGAGAAAAGGCTAATGAATCGGCTGACTCTGGCGAACTTCGCTGGCGAATACTTAAAGTTTTTGAACGCGAGTTGAGGCTCAGGCGCTGGCAACTCAATGCAGGCTATCCGGTATGTCCTGGCTGCGGCAATCCGACCCCAAGATTGCATAGCCTTAAGGATATGAGGAACGCATCAAACTCTGGACTCTGTGCCAGCTGCTTCTTCTGCCGGGCATAAGGCAGCGCCAGAGACAGAACGGCTCAATCTGGGCTTCGCCTGCATCGCGTTTAATATATGAGTCATTCAAGGTGACCTTCTGACTACTATGTTATGATGACTTTTCCTGCTCAGTTGGGGCGGATGGAAGATAGGTGAGCTCCCAAAGCCGGTTGTCTTAGATGTCGGCGTCAGCGAGAGAGCAACCGGGAGTGTTTCATTGATCCGACTTCAGAATGTTCATAAGGAGTACGCAGGCCGTCCGGCCCTGATCAACGTAAACCTCCATATCGGGCTGGGCGAATTTGCCTTTCTGGTGGGTCCCTCCGGCGCGGGCAAGTCGACTTTGATGCGCCTTTTATACAGAGAAGAGACGCCTACCCGCGGACAAGTGATGATTGGTGGCGTCAATCTGACAAAACTTTCACCACGTCAGGTGCCGCTTCTGCGCCGCAGGCTCGGCATAGTCTTTCAAGATTACAAACTTTTACCCAGGCAGACTGTCACCGACAATGTGGCTTACATATTGCGGGCTCTCGGCGTTGACGAGCTTGACGTGCAGCGTCGGGTGACAAGCGCTCTTTGCGTGGTCAATCTGGAAGACAAGGCCAGTGCTTTTCCCGATGAGCTTTCCGGCGGAGAGCAGCAGCGCGTAGGAATTGCTCGGGCGATTGTGAACGGACCCCCGGTCCTGCTTGCCGATGAGCCGACCGGCAATCTCGATCCCAGCACTTCGCTGGAGATTGTGCAGCTTCTCGAGCGCATCAGCCAGCGTGGTACGACAGTACTTATCTCCACTCACGACCATTTCATCGTCGACTCGCTACGGCGCCGGGTGATCAGTTTGAAAAACGGACAGATCGTGGCTGACGTCGACAGCGGACTCTATGAGATGGAAGCCAAAGGTTAAAACTATGCGACAGTTGCGAGTGCTAGCCAGAGTAGCAGTAGAAACCGTAATCGGGCTCAAGAGAGGCGGTTGGTCAAACTGGCTCGTGATAAGTATCTTAACTGTGGCGCTCACCATATTCGGTGGCGTTCTCCAGCTGACCATGTCATTGAAGAATGTTGTCAGCTCCTGGGGCTCTCAACTGGAGATATCCGCCTATCTCAAAGACAATTACGAGCCTGGCAAAGTGGCCAAGTCCGTCAGCCAGATAGCCGACGTGCAGGTCGTGGAAATAGTGCCCAAAGAGGTAGCCTGGGCAGAAATGCAGTCTAATTTCAAGGTTGCCGCCCTGAACAACCCCCTGCCCAATACGCTCCATGTGCGCCTCTGCACTCCTGAAGCCGTCGAGCGCACCGCCTCCCGCTTGAGACTGATGGACGGCATCGAGCATATCCGTTATCCGCTGAAAGTAGCGAGAAATCTCAATCGCTTCCGCCAGTTTCTGGAGATTGCCGGAGCTGTCGTCACAGCGGCTCTGACTGCGGCAACTCTGACCGTGATTGGCAATACCATTCATCTGGTTATACAGGCCAAGCATCGTGAAATTGAGATTCTCAGCCTCATGGGCGTCAGTCCCTGGTACATCAAGGGACCGCTCATTCTCCAGGGTGCTGCCTACGGGACGATTGCCGCCCTGGCAGCCACGATGTTTCTGGTGGTACTTCATCTCTACCTCGATCCTTATGTGCGCGATCAGCTCCTCAGTTTTCTGCCAGTTCTGCCTCAAACTCTCGATTCAGGTAACCTGCCCACTTTCATGATCGTTTTGTTGCTTGGTGTTGCAGTCGGTGCCGGCGGCAGTGCCTGGACATCCGGCCGATACATTAAGATCTAGGTCGCGTCAGTCCGGAATAGTTTCCTTAGAAGTGTCTTCCCAACCACCAGAAAACATCAATGTTCTAGTTGTCGAGGATAATCAAGCTGACGCTGATTATGCCTGCCAGCTGCTGGATTGCTACGCCGAAAGACCCTTCGTCTGCGTATGTGTGGGGAGCCTCTCCGATGCCCGCCAGCGCCTGGAGCAAGGCGACATCCATGTCATTCTCCTGGATCTCGAGTTGCCGGATGCCTGCGGTAGCCAGGGACTGCTGAGCCTGCACGCTCATGTCCCGGATGTGCCCATAGTCGTTTTGACCGGGCTCGATGATGAGCACATGGCAGCGCAATCGGTGGCAGCTGGAGCGCAAGACTATCTGTCCAAAAGCGCTGTGGATAGAAAGCTGCTCGTGAGAACGGTGTCCTACGCCCTCGAGCGCCAGAAGGCGGAAGCCGGCATCCAAAAATCGGAGCGACGCTTCCGGACTGTCTTCGAGCACGCGCCTGTCGGCATGGTTCTTGCCGAATTGACGGCAGATATCAAAATACTCGAAGTCAATCAGGCATTTGGCAAACTGCTTGGTTTCGCTCAGGAGGAGCTTGTCGGGCGCTCGCTACTGGAATTCGTGCACGCGCATGACTGGCCCGGTTGCTGGGAGGCGGCGGAGTGCGACTTGCGGCAAGGTACAGGCAATCTTGTGAGACAGGAGATTCGCCTCTTATCGCGATCCAGGCAGACCGTCTTCGGGCAAATCAATCTGTCTTTGATAACCGATGAAAAACAAGGTCCTTTGCGCTTGCTGGCGATGGTGGAGGACATTTCGGATACCAGGGAGCTCATTGCCAGCCGCCAGAGAGCTGATTTCATGTCCACCCTCGCCCATGATATGAAAACGCCACTGGTGGGCGCCAGCATGGTGCTGGGAGCCTTGCTTGAAGGAACAGTCGGGGCTCTTGACCCCAGCCAGTCCGAGCTCATTGCCAAGCTCAGAGCCAGCAATCAGGCGCTTCTGAAGAAGATTCATAACTTGCTGGAGATATACGCCCTTGAATCAGGGAAGAAACCGCTGATGAAAGGAGATGTGGATATAGCCTCCCTGCTAGAGGCGGCTGTCGACAGAGTTCAGACTCTGGCTGAGTTGAAAAATATCGAGATCCGCAAATCGGTGAAGTCCCCCGGCGGAAGCTTTTCGGCAGACGGAGATGCTGTGCGCTGTGTTCTGGAGAACTTGCTTGACAATGCCATCAAGTTCTCGCACGAAGGAACGACGGTGGAAATTACCGCAGAAAAAAGCGATTCGCTGGTGCTTCTCTCAGTCAAAGATTCCGGTCAGGGCATGACCGAAAGCATAAGACAAAGGCTCTTTCAACGCTTTTTTCAAGGCGATCCCGCCAAGAGCTATTCTGCCAGCTGCGGGCTCGGGCTCTATTTGTGCAATCGCATTGTCGAAGCCAGCGGCGGCAAGATCACCTGCTCAAGCCAACTCGGGCAAGGCACTACATTCACCCTCGAGCTCCCGCTTTAATCTCACGTCTTGCTACTGGTTAGCGCACCGGTACTTCCTGGGTGGACACGCTGACCATTTTGTCGCCTTTGCGCAGCGAAAGCACTACCGGTAGCCCATCGATGACCTTTCCGAAGACGGCATAGTTGTTGTCGAGGAAAGTCGCCGGAGCAAGCGTGATGTAAAACTGGCAGCTGGCCGAATTAGGATCACCCGAGCGGGCCATGGCTACAATGCCGGCCTGGTCGTGCTTGAGGCTGGGCTTGGTTTCCAGCGGTATTCGGCGTTCCGTCTTCGTCTGCGGATCTATGAAACCGCCGGTGCCATCGCCTTTGGGGTCACCGCCTTGAATCACGAAGTTCGGTTCAAAGCGGTGAAAAGTCAGCCCATTGTAGACGCCGCGCCCAACGAGATCTAAAAAGTTGCCAGCCGTAATAGGTGCGTCGTTCTTGAACACCTGAATCTTGATGGTGCCTTTGTTTGTTTCCATTATGACAATTGGATCTGTGCTCATTTTTTCCTTCTTTGCATAAGCCAGCTTATGCTGTTCGTTTGAATCCGCCGATGCTCTCATACTCGCCGTCAATGGCACCGAAGCCATCAACAACACGGCCGAAAAAATAAGGATGTCTTTTCCGTTCATTTCTCGACGCTAACCTTGGTCATTTTGTCGCCCTTGCGCAATTTCATGACGTTAGGCAGCCCGTCGACCACTTTGCCGAATACCGCATAACCGGGCGGGTTGTCGAGAAAGTCAGCCGCGGCAAGCGTGAAATAGAACTGGCAGCTGGCTGAATTGGGGTCGTTGGTCCTTGCCATGGCTATGACGCCAGCGGCATCGTGACGGAGAAAATCCTTCTTTTCCAGGGCAATACAGCGATCTTTTTTCGTTTTGGGATCGGTGAAATTGCCGCCGCCAGTTCCTGTGGGATCGCCGCCCTGTATGACAAATCCGGGCTCATAACGATGGAATGTCAGCCCGTCATAAAAATGCCGGTTAACCAGATCTAGAAAATTGTTGCTAGTGATAGGCGCTTCGACTTTGTAGATCTGGACCTTGATAGGACCTTTGGTAGTTTGCATCAGGACTATGGGGTCTTCCTTGGCCGGAACAAAAGTAGCGCCCAGAGCTTCACTGCTGGACACAATCAACAGAGCAGCGCCAGCGCTGGCAAGCGCTGAGACAAAGGCGATAGGCTTGCGGAGGACATTGCAACGAGACAGCATAACTTGATAACCTCGGCTGTTTTGGGCATGGGAAATTGTATCCTTTTTTAATTCGCTCCGTCGCCTTCGGTACCCTCGGCTCCTCCGCTGTTAACCCGCTCGGGGCGACCGGCTCTTCGCCGCTCTTCCTCGCTGGCTGATCCTGGTTCCTCTGACCGCTCCGTCGCCTTCGGTACCCTCGGCTCCTCCGCTGTTAACCCGCTCGGGGCGACCGGCTCTTCGCCGCTCTTCCTCGCTGGCTGGTTTTGGTTCCCCTAAACTAGATATTTTTTGCGGCGGTCAGGGGGACGGTGAGCTGTCCGACGGATTCTTGTCCTGGATAAAGAAAGACCGGGATGAGTATTTTCTGGGGGTGTCCGGAGGCAGCAGGCAAGAAGATGTCAGCGTCGCAGGCTTCGGACGGAAGCATCAGACGTTTGCCCAGACGATGCTCTTCTATGTTGCGCCTGGTGGCATCTTTACCGTACTGGTAAGGAAATTCCCGGGAATTGGTCAGAATCTCATAAGTGATCTGCCCGCCAAGACCGAGGGTTCCCAGACTAACGACGCCAAGGGTCATGACTTTGCCGGGCAAAAGTATGTTCTGTGCAGCTTGAGCGACTTTTTTCTCAGAAGGCGCTGTTTGCGAGCCGTTTTCATACACTATGGTCGCCCGGTCGCCGTCGAGAATATAAGAGAGGTCGCTGGAATTTTTCAAAGACAATCTTATGACGATATATTGTCCGGCCCGCATCGAGGGCGCTTTTACTGTCTGCGATTCTACAAGGTCGGCGCTGAGTGCTTTCAGGGGTGCGGGCACGGACTCTTGCGCCTGGCAAGGAGCAAGAAAGGTAGAAAAGAGCAAAGCCAGGAGAAACTGGCTTAACGGACGCGCTGGCTGAGGAGGCTTTGTCATGTTATTGAAAATAATTTGGCTCCGACAGGATTCGAACCTGTAGCCTGGCGATTATGAGTCGCTTGCTCCACCATTGAGCTACGGAGCCGGAAGGGACAGAATGCTTATTCTATAACAAAGAGTTCCTCATATGGTCTTTGCCGCAACTGGCTGGGGCGTCATGTGCTTTTCAATGAAGTCGGTAGTCACTTCGCCGCGCTGGAAATAAGGATTGGCAAGCACTTTCTGATGGAACGATATGGTCGTGTTAATGCCTGTTATCGCGTACTCGTCCAGGGCTCTCTGCATACGCTGGATGGCTTCTTCGCGGTCGTTGCCCCAGACAATCAGCTTGCTGACGAGTGAGTCGTAAAAAGGTGGGATTGTATAGCCAGGGTAGCAGTGGCTGTCAATGCGTACTCCCGGTCCGCCAGGGGCAATGTAGGCATCGACTCGCCCGGGGCAGGGCATGAAGTTGCGCTCCGGATCTTCGGCGTTGATGCGGCACTCGATAGAATGCCCGCGCAACTGGATATCTTCTTGCTTGAAGGACAGGGATTGTCCGGCAGCGATGCGGATCTGCTCTTTGATAATATCGATGCCGCTGATCATTTCCGTGACCGGGTGCTCGACCTGAATACGCGTGTTCATTTCCATGAAGTAGAACTTGTTATCGGCGAAAATGAATTCAACGGTGCCGGCACCTTCGTAACCGATATTCCTGGCGGCAGCTACAGCAGCTGCGCCCATTTCCTCCCGCAAGGCGGCAGAGAGAACTGGGCTGGGAGCTTCTTCGATCAATTTCTGGTGGCGCCTTTGTACGGAGCAGTCTCTCTCAGCCAGATGGACGCAGTTGCCGTAACGGTCGGCTAGAACCTGGATTTCAATATGGCGAATGGGCTTGAGATGTTTTTCGATGTAAACACCGGAATTACCGAATGCTGATTGAGCTTCACTGGCAGCGGCGGTAAGAGCCCGCCCCAACCCGCCGGGGTCGCCAGCGATGCGCATACCTTTTCCGCCACCGCCGGCGGTGGCCTTGATGATTACCGGGTATCCTATCCTCTTGGCGATGGCGAAAGCTTCGTCCTCTTCTTCAACAAGCCCGTCGCTTCCCGGCACAACGGGAACGCCGGCCTTTTTCATGGTTTCTCTGGCCGAAGATTTGTCGCCCATGGAGTTGATGGCAAAAACGCTCGGCCCGATGAATTTGATCCGGTGATCCTGGCAAATTTCGGCGAAGTTGGCATTTTCGGACAGGAAGCCGTAGCCTGGATGAACTGCGTGCGCACCTGTTACGACGGCTGTGCTGATAATGGCCGGGATGTGAAGATAGCTTCTGCCGGCCATGGGTGGTCCGATGCAATAAGCCTCATCGGCAAGCTTGACATGTAGGGACTCCGAATCAGCTTGAGAATAGACAGCGACCGTACGGATGCCTAACTCCCGGCATGCCCTGATGATTCTCAGGGCGATTTCTCCGCGGTTGGCAATCAGTATCTTGTCAAACATACTTCCCTCTGTCATGAAGGTTCGGGCAACTTTCTTAGCCCCGAGGATCGACCATGAAGAGGGGCTGCCCGTATTCCACCGTAGTGCCGTTTTCCGCGCACACCTGCACTATGCGTCCGGAGATTTCGGCAGGCAGGTCATTCATCAATTTCATGGCCTCGATAATGCAGACGGTTTGCCCGCTTGCAATTCGGTCGCCGACATCCACGAAAGGCGGCGCCGTCGGCGAAGGCGATCGGTAGAAAGTACCGACCATCGGCGAAGCAATGGATACCAGTCCGTTACTCGACGCTTTCTCTTCAACCGGAGACTCGAGCTGCTGCTTCAAGGGCTCACCGTCGAAAGCAGGCTTGGGCAGGGCGATCTGCGGCGCGGCTTGCACTTCCACTGTCGTTGGTATGTAAGTGGTAGTACTTTTCTTGACAGTTATCTTCTGGTCGCCGGACTCGATCGTTAGCTCGGTGATATCCGTCTGGCTTACCACCGCTAGAAGGTCGCGAATTTGGTCGAGATCTATCTTCACAGAACTGCCTCACAGAGTAGTCTTTCGCCTGCCGCAGCAGCGGCTGTCAGACCCGGGTTATGTACTTTCTCGTACGCGTGTCTACCTTTATCCTGTCGCCGACTTTGCCGTGGAAGGGAACTGTTATGACAGCACCGGTCTCCAGCGTGGCCGGTTTGCCGCCACCGGAGCTGGTGTCACCACGCTCATCGGGGGCGGTCTCTTTGATCTCCAGCTCGACGGTGTTGGGAAGCTCGACGCCTATAACTTTGCCATCCCAGCGCAGCACCTGAATGCCTTCCAGCCCTTCTTTGAGGAACTCGACAGATGAGCCTATCTGCTCGGCTGTCAGCTCTAATTGCTCGTAGCTTGCGACGTCCATCATCGTGTAGTTATCGCCGCTCTTATAGAGGAATTGCATCTCGAATTTTTCGATAATTGCCTGCGGCAGCTTCTCGCCGGCCCGGAAGGTGGTTTCCAGCACGTTGCCGGTCTCGATGTTCTTAATTCTGGTGCGGACGAAAGCTGATCCCTTGCCAGGTTTCACGTGCATGGCCTCCACTATCTGCCAGATGCCGTTGTTGTACTGGATAGTCACGCCCGGGCGAAAGTCGTTGCTCGAAATCATCGTTGCTTGGAGTTCCTGTGATATACATGTGGCCGAGTTAATACTGGCTGGACGGAGACGTCAAGGAGCAGCGCCGCTCCGGCCATTGCAGATTTTAGCACCAGTTTGAAGGGCTGCCAGCCGAGGCTCCTATTTCATTACAAAGAGTCCACCAGACAAGAGCCTTTGCCCCGAGCCCCCGGCAGAGGATATAATCTGGCAGGCAGTGGCGCCATTTGCTTGAAGGCAGCGGCGCTGAGGTTATTTCCTGAGCTGACTGGCGGCAACTTTGAAAGAGGTCCGACACGAAAGCGCCTTGTACTTTTTTGAAGGCGTGTCCGCTCAGGACAAGGGGCGGTGCCAGCTGCCGCCTGGATGAATTGTTTTTCCTTTGCACAGCTCCAGCTCAATTATTTTGGTGAGGTAAATGTCTCAAGCCAGCATTACGACGGTGGGCCCGTACAACCCTTCGGAAGTGGAAGCAAAATGGACGGATTTCTGGTTTGCCCAGGGGCTGTTCAATCTGGATGTAGCGCCTGACAAGCCGGTTTTTTCTTGCGCTCTGCCGCCGCCGAATATTACTGGCAATCTCCATATGGGGCACGCTTTGAATGGCACTTTGCAGGACATCCTCGTGCGCTGGAAGCGCATGCAAGGCTATAACGTGCACTGGCAACCGGGGACCGACCATGCCGGCATCTCCACGCAGATGGTCGTCGAGCGTGAGTTGAAGAAGCAAGGACTTAACCGCCACGAACTCGGGCGAGAGAAGTTTCTCGAGCGTTGCTGGCAGTGGCGCAAGGAATATGGCGACAACATACTCGCCCAGTACAAGCGGCTAGGCGTAAGTTTCACCTGGGATCGCATGGCTTTCACCATGGACCCAGGCTATGTAAAAGCCATTTACCGGGCCTTTGTTATTCTTTTCAAGGAAGGCTACATCTATCGCGGCAACCGGGTATGCAACTGGTGTCCACGCTGTCTGACAAGCCTCTCGGATCTCGAAGTCGAGCATGAGGAGGAAAAAGGACAGCTTTATTTGATTCGTTACCCATTGTCGAAGGAAAGCGGCGGCACCGGCTCCCCGCAGGGGACAAGCTTGACTGTGGCCACGACCCGTCCGGAATCTATGTTCGGCGATGTGGCCGTGGCTGTTAATCCTGCCGATCCGCGCTATCAATCATTCATTGGCAAAACGGTTCTTCTTCCCCTGAGCGGGCGCCCTCTTCCGGTTATAGCTGACGAATATGTTGACAGGGAGTTCGGCACCGGCGCCCTTAAAATCACTCCGGCCCATGACGCCAATGACTGGGAAATCGGGCAGCGCCATAAGTTGCCATCGCCGGTGGTGCTGGACGCACATGCTAAGCTCATGCAAAATGAGTATGTCCCGGAGCGCTTCCAGGGGCAGGAGCGTTTTGCCGCCCGCAAGAATATTGTTTTCGAGCTTTCCGAAACAGACTACCTTGCCGAGGTCAAAGATTACACGCTAGGGCTGGGCTATTGCGAGCGTTGCCATACGGTCATCGAACCTTATCTCTCGGATCAATGGTATCTGCGCATGGAGGAGTTGGCTAAGCCGGCTATCACCGCCGTGGAAGAGGAGCGTATCGTCTTCATCCCCGGACGCTATGCCACCACTTATCTCGACTGGATGAAGAATATCCGTGATTGGAACATCTCACGACAGCTCTGGTGGGGACATCGTATTCCTGTGTGGACCTGCCGGGATTGCCAGGCCGTCGAGGCTTTCGAGCAAACTCCCCTCAAATGCCCGCAATGCGGCTGCCAGGCGATGGAGCAAGATCCAGACGTTCTGGACACATGGTTCAGCTCGGCTCTGTGGCCTTTTGCCACTCTCGGCTGGCCCGATGCAACTCCGGAGCTAAGGACCTTTTATCCGACGACCGTTCTTTCTACAGCCCGGGAGATCATCAACCTCTGGGTGGCGCGCATGATTTTCTCCGGCATCAAATTTGCCGGCACGATACCCTTCAAGCATGTTCTCATCCATCCGGTGATTCAAACAGCCGACGGCAAGCGCATGTCCAAATCCAAGGGCAATGCCATCGATCCTCTGGACATGATCGGAAAGTATGGCGCTGATGCCAACCGTTTCTGGTTTGCCACCATCGGCGTCAAAGGCGATCAAGACGTGCGTTTCCGCGAGGATCGCCTTGAGGAATACAAGCGTTTTGCCAATAAATTATGGAACGCCGGAAAGCTGGTGCTTGACAAGCTGCAAGATTACAAGCCCCGTCCGGTCGATAAGGACAAGCTCAGCCTGGCAGGCAGATGGATCCTGCACCGTTACAGCCTGCTGCTCACCGGTCTGAACGATGAGCTCAGGGACTATGACTTCAGCGAAGCAGCCGGCGCGCTCTATGAATTTATCTGGGACTATTTCTGCGACTGGTATCTGGAAATCGCCAAGCTGGAGCTTGCAAACGAGGGCGAAGACGGACAGACACGCAATGTCCTCTATTACGTTTTCGAGGGGCTGATGCGAGCCCTGCACCCGATCATGCCGTTTATTACTGAGGAGCTCTGGGACAAACTGCCGCGTTCGGAATATTTGCTCGAGTTCGAGTCAATCATGTTTGCTCCTTATCCGCGCGGCGATGAGCGTTTTGTCGACGCGAAAGCCGAGTCTGAGATGACTTTCCTGATTCGAATCATCCGTGCAACCCGCAACATCCGCCAGACTTTCAATGTCGATCTCAGGACCCAAGCACAGACAATCATGCAATGTGCTGACGAAAGCGAGCGGAAAGCTCTGGAATCTGGTAGAGGCTACGTCGGCGAACTTTCCCGATCGCAGCCTCTGACAATTGTGGCTGAGACCGCGGTGCCGGCCATGGCTGCCAGCGCTTGTGTTTCCCTCACGACGATTTATCTGCCCCTGGGCAAGTTGATCGATGTCGGAAAAACCCGATCCAAGCTTATCCAGCAGCGCGATGCCGTTGAAAAGGACATTGCCAAAGTGAAGCAGACTCTGGACAATCCCGATTTCAGAAAACGAGCGCCAGAAGACAAAGTCGCAGCCCAGGAAGCCGCTCTGCAACTATCCAAGACACAGCTTCAGGGAATAGATAGCCAGTTGAAACTGCTTGAAGGCACTTAAAACAAATTGACCAGCTAAGCGCAGGGCAACAGCCTCTGAACAATCCCAGTTGGCGACGAGCTTTGGCAAAAAGATCTGCTTCCCGGTTCGACTTGGCAGCTTATTGTCGAGAAGGTTCTCCAGGCTTTCAGCTCAGGCATGATTCATAATAAATTTGGCAGAGTATCGCAAGAAGATACAACTTTCCTGGCGACTGAGTGTTAAGGCGA
>JAHFBI010000372.1 GCA_023250095.1 Candidatus Melainabacteria bacterium | reverse complement strand
TACGCAAGTCCGCGGCAAAGGCTCTGGGTAAACTCGGTTGCAAATCGCAGACAGTGATTGCCGCTTTGAAAGTCGCTGCCGAAGATCCTGAAATAGAGGTGCGCTGGAAAGCTCAGAAAGCCCTCCGGCAACTGGGCGCTTATGCGTCTTGAATGTTGCGGCTTCTTCACATATTTCTCTCATCTATACAACTTTTCAAATGACATGCGTGTCAGGAACCAGCAGTAAGACATCACGTCTGGATCCTTGTGAGGCAACCTGCTAATTTGGCGGTGAGTCACGTCATCCTCACAGTATTTGTCAAGGAAGTGGCACTATGAAGGAAGTCCAGGAGAGCCGATTTGGCGCACAGAGCCTGTCTGCCCAAACATCGTTGGCTCAGCCCATAGCTAACACAGGATCTCTCAACCAGGGACTGTGGACCAACCAATTGCTCCATTCGCACTTGGAAAAGCCCGCTTTCATGCTGCCCGAGCAGGTAACCGCTCAACTGAGACTCCCGAGTCAGCCCAGGCAAATCTGGGATTGCCTGCGGCATTATGCCCTTACGCACGCCGGCGATCCGAGTCTGGGTCTGGCTGGCAACAAGATGATCTATGTGTACTATCAACCCAGTCAAGAGAAGATCACTCTCTTCACCGGCTGCAGCCAGGAATATGCCGTAGTCAAACAAACTGCCACATGTACCTTTGCCGCTCTCGTCGTGGACGAGGCCTGGGAATTTACGCTCCGGCCAGGTACAGAGGGTGAAAAGGACAGGGCAGTTTCCATGCAGCGCAAAGCAGCCTGCGATCTCCTTGTGCAAGCACCGGATGACTTCAGCCGCCCGCGCAAATTTTTTGCAGTGCTTTATTTCAATGTTTATCGCCAGGGTATTTCCGGCACGGCAAACTGCAACCTCAAAACAGAGTGGGTGGCACAAAGCCCCCCGGCTGCCGAGCAAAGCCCGGCAGCCGGCCAGCTGGCGCCTTCTGTTCGACCGGATTACTGGAGCCTGTCCCGCGACACTGTCATTTGAGGCAGGTCTTTGCCGCCAGGCTTGCGCTCAGACTTGCAAGCACAAATTAATTTCAGGCGCAATGCAAGCTGCAGCCAAAAAAGATATTCCTGAGCTTCCAATTGTTTTGTTGGAAGGATCCACGTCAATATTGATTCAGCAAGGCGGCTATCCTTGCAGTCCCGGGATTACACCTAGGGAGAGGTTCCAGGCGCAATGACAGAGGCTCCAAAGATGTTGAGGCAGGAAATTCTACGCATGAGGCAGAGCCTGAGCAATCTTATTCATTCATACATGATTGAGCTTATCGACGATTACAAACAGAGCCTCAACTGGCCCAGTGCCGAAGACGTCGTCAGCGCACTGAGAAACGGATTGCCGCTGGAAGAAACATATGAGCTCCTCCGGCATTTCGGCTCCACACAACGCCACAATCCAATCATCACTACCGACCGAGGGAAAGTGCTCTATGTCGAATACCAGGAGCAGACCCGACGCGTTGTCCTTTATATCGGCGACCAAAGCGACTTCGTGAAAGTTTACAAAGGACCTGACAGACAGCTATATGTGCTGGCGCTGGAAGAGCGATATGAGTTCTATCCTGCTCAAAACGATGTAATCGTGGCACGGAAACACATCGATCGCAACGGACTGATTGAATGCACTCTTGAAGAGCCACGGCGCTCAGGTAGATATGTGCCCGCCCTCTACTTTTTTGTATTTAGCAATCCACGCCAGGGCTCCGAGTGTTCGGTGCGCACAGAATGGATGCCTGCGCACGCGGCTTGCGAGGCGCCCCCTCAAGCCCATGCGGCGGGGAGTCCGGGGTCTGCGCCACCGCGATGCGATGCACAAGAAAGACCCTCCAATGGTGCTGATGCTGCCGTGCCACCCTCATCCAATGATCCCCGACATTCGGCCAGCAAACTACGCCCTGTAATCGATCCACGCGTGAGTAGCTTGGTCAACAAGACTTTCCGCCCGCGCGGAGTGCTGAGCGCCTAGAGCCTTGAGCTTAGAGCTTAGAGCCGTCCTGCGCCACTGATAGTGTCAGGTCAGGCAGCCGACTATCTGCTGAATTTCTCCCAGAAATCCGTCATCTTGAGTGAGGCGGCTTACGAAGTCGTATTCAAAGTATTGCTCAACGTAGTTGAAGTCGTAACGCAGAGCCTTGCGCAAGTCGGCTGCAGACCCATAGACTTTCAGGTTAAGGCTCCTTAATTGCTCGAGCGCCGACTCCGTCGGAAACGCGCTTGACTGGGCAAGCTTGCCGTGAATCTCTTTGAGAACGACTCCATATTCGCTAGCAAGGTTGTTGAAATAAGAAGCGATCATCTTTTCTTCGAGAGTGGTTCGCTTGCTGGCAAGCAGAATCAAGCAGTCGTCGATAGCAGCGACGATGCCTGCCACGTACGCAGCCTCGCCCAGCCAGTCCAGGTATTGTGTTGAGACAGTAGCAGGCAAGTCCAGGAAGTTGTCGCCAGACACGCTCTCACTTGCCTGGCAGGAGCGACCGGCATCGCCTTCGCCTTGAAAGGAATCATCAGCTTGCGCCTTTTCGCCGTTCGTCATTATGCTCACTGTCAGGTGTCTGTGTCACAGTCGAAGCAGGGATGCTGACATTTTTAAATCAGTCAGTGATCGTCGGCAGGTCGACTGAATTTGCTCTTTAGACAATTATTTCCTATTTTGCCCTGGCAATGATTACAGTCGCGACTTCTTGTCAGAAATGTTGCAGCAGCAGTTATCGAGGATTGGAACTGCCCGGCAAATGTGCATTGCAAAAGCAGATAGCCGCCGGGATTTATCCGGCGGCTATCTGCTTTCTGGACTCTTGTGGCGCCTGGCACCGGCTGGGTGACTAGGAGAGCGTCGAGGCAACCGGCTGCGGCGTTTCAATGGTGCTCACCGTAAGGTGAGCTCCCTGTGTGCGCCGGAAATTGTCCAGGTAGCGGCGAAGCGCCTCGCGGATGAGATCAGAGCGTGTGCGATGTTCGCACTGGGCGATGAAGTCGACTTGTTCGAGCATGGCTGGCGGCAGGGCAATGAGTACCTTCTTTGGCATCTGTAATTCCTCGCAAAAATCAGGCTGTGGGCGCAAAAATCAGGGTCCCCGAATTTCTAAGGGGATCCCCCGGCTGGCTTACGTAACTATAAGCTTTTATTCGATCATCGTTGGCTTGTAAATGTTTGCCATCGAGATTTAACAGTTATGTACTTTACACATCAAATCGAAACACGTAAAGGTCTCAAAGGTGCATAAATACGCAATCCTGTTGCAAGTGACATAAAAGCTTTTTTGGAAAGTCAAAAACGTAGTCGCAGCAAGACTCGCAAGATTCTCCACCTTCAAGATATACACAGTGTTAATGCGAAAGGACATCCGCTAGTACTCTTGGCTGATAGACGCAATTCTAAGAGCGCTTGTACATAAACGGTAGATGAGATCGTATAATGCTGCTTTCCAAGCATTTCTATGGTACGTAGTATTGCCGCAGGCAGTGATACTGCATACGGTGCTAGCCCGGCAAGCCCGGATGCTGCGCCTTCCGGGCAAAGAGGATTGAATGATCGTCGCTTCATGGAACGTCAATTCCATTTCAGTAAGACTTCCGCAGGTCCTGGACTGGATCACTGCCAACGAGCCGGACATTCTCTGCCTGCAGGAAACCAAGGTCGTTGACGAGAGGTTTCCGAAGGCAGAATTCGAGGAGCTTGGCTACCAGCTGGCTGTTTACGGCGAGAAAACCTACAACGGTGTCGCCATTGCCTCCAAACTTCCACTGGCTAACGTGCAGAAGGGATTCAAAGTCGAAGTAGGACCTGGCTCCAGGCGACTGATAGCAGCTGATGCCGGACCCCTACGGATTCTGAACGTCTATATCCCCAACGGCTCGGCAGTAGGCTCGGACAAGTATTACTACAAGCTTGCCTGGTTGTCTGCTCTTAAGAACCATATTGATGAGAGCTACCGGCGCGACGATCTTTTGATAATGTGCGGAGACTTTAATATCGCCTGCGAAGATCGCGACATATACAATCCGGAGGAAGTCGCAGGCACCATTATGTGCAGCGATGTCGAGCGCAAAGCGCTGAACGCCGTGAAGGATTGGGGGCTAATTGACGTTTTTCGCGAGCACCATCAGGACTCCGGCTTATATACCTGGTGGGACTACCGCATGGGAGCCTTCCGGCGCAATGTCGGCTTTCGCATCGATCATATCTGGGCCTCCAGGCCACTTGCTCCGCTGTGCAAGGCCATCCTTATAGATCGCGAACCTCGCAAGCTGGAAAGACCGTCCGACCATGCGCCCGTCTTTGCCGAGTTTGACGTAACTATCGCTTCGTGAGCTGCCTCCGCCAGCCCAACTTCCTGCCTCCTCCCAGACTGGGTATATACGGACATGGAGACATGTCAATGCTGGACACATTCATGAG
>JAHFBI010000371.1 GCA_023250095.1 Candidatus Melainabacteria bacterium | reverse complement strand
GGAAGTTTCGGTTGCGCTCACTGTCGACACGCGCGAAGGTATCGAGGAGCTCCTCGGGGAATTGAGGCAGTATGGGGAAGTCTCCGTCCTGGAAGAGGTGGCTATCGTCTCGGTAGTCGGCCGCCAGTTCCGCGTGCAGTCAGGCATTGCCGGGCGCGTCTTCCGCGCGCTCGCTGACATCAACATCATGGTTATCTCCGGCGGTGCAAGCGACATCAATCTCAATTTCGTCGTCGCTAGCGCTGATACCGATCGCTGTGTGAGGCAGTTGCATGGCGAGTTCTTTCCGGCTCTTGTTGCCCCTTGAGTTAGGAGCCCGCTCAAGGGCCTTTCTTGCTTTCTTTTTCTGCTTTCTTGCCTCAGGCTCAGTGTAAAGTCTGGTTGCCGCCAGTGCGATAGCGGATGGCTTCGGCGATATGGTGAGAAGAGATGTCCTTGCTGTCTTCGAGATCGGCTATCGTGCGCGCAATGCGCAAGACGCGATCGAAGGCCCGTCCGGACATTCCCATCTGCGTCACGGCACGCGCCAGCAAGGCTCGGCAGGAATCGTCTATGTGACAGCAACGCTTGAGATCGGCTTGCGGCAACTGGGCGTTGAAGACGCAATCGCCGTTTCGCTGAACCTGGCGCTCGGCTGCTCTTTTTACCAGAAGGCGCATCTGCTCCGACGATTGTCCTGAGCCCTGGCTCGACAATTCCGTCTCATTGAGGCGCGGCACACGCACCTGCAGATCGACGCGGTCGAGGAACGGTCCTGAAAGCTTGGACCAGTAGCGCTGGGCCTGGTAGGCAGTGCAAGAACAAGATGTGAGCCGGTCACCGCCAAAGCCGCAGGGGCATGGATTGCAGGCTCCAACCAGGAGGAAGGATGCCGGATAGCTGAGGCTGTGCTGCGCCCGGGCTATAGTGACCGAGCCGGTCTCAAGCGGTTGCCTGAGCGCGTCGAGGTATGGACGGGGAAATTCGGTGAGCTCATCAAGGAATAACACTCCCCGATGACTGAGAGATATTTCGCCGGGCCTGGGCACTGCACCACCGCCGACAAGCCCGCTCAAAGAAGCGCTGTGATGCGGGGCTCTGAAAGGGCGTTCGGCGATTATCCCGCCTTTGGCGTGAAGCAATCCAGCTACGCTATACAACTTCGTCACTTCCAGCGCTTCGGCAAACTCCAGAGGCGGCATGATGCCGGGCAACCTCTGTGCCAGCATGGACTTGCCTGAGCCTGGCGGTCCGACCATAAGAACATTGTGCCGCCCGGCAGCTGCAATTAGCAAAGCTCGCCTTGCCAGCTGCTGCCCTTTCACATCGGCAAAATCGAGAAGCCTCCCGATTCTTGCTTGCCGGCGCGCGAAGCACTCGGCTGCGTTGGGGAAGACAAAGCTGCCGCGTGCAGGATCTTCAAGAATGTCCAGCACTTGCTTCAAATGACTGACTGGAAAGATTCTCAAACCTTCAATCAACTCGGCCTCAGCCGAATTTGCTTCAGGCACGATGATATTGGGGACGCCGGCTGATTTGCAGGACATGGCAACAGGCAGAACGCCGTTGGTTGCTCGCACCGAGCCGTCGAGACTCAACTCGCCTATCATCCAGAAATTACACAGTTGTTCCAGCGGAACATAGCCTGTGGCGGCAAGCACCCCGACGGCAATGGGCAGATCGAAAGCTGGGCCTTCCTTGCGTGTGTCGGCAGGAGCTAAATTGACTGTCCATTTTTTGCCTGGCGGCATGAGGAATTCGCAGGCTTTGATAGCCGAACGCACTCGCTCTTGCGACTCTTTCACCGCGGCGTCCGGCAGTCCGACAATATGTATCTGCCCGATTCCGCCGCTGCAATCCACTTCTACTTCAATGCGATAAGCATCCACTCCGGACAATCCGCCCGAATATACCCGTCCAAACATGGGCGCACCTCGTAGCTCTTATATGATGAGTGTATGGAATTGTTTGCCGCCGAGGCAGTCCTCCTGTCAACTGCCGTCTTTGCTGGTTTTTACCCCGTTGGCTTCCAGCCACAAAGATTCATACGCACTCAAGGGCCTGACGGTTCAAAAATTTGCCAGAAAAGTTCGCTCGACAGGTTGGTTGCCTGCAGGGGTGGTATGAATCCGGTTCAGCACTATCTTTAATGTACGTTTTGCTGCCCGACGGCAAAATGCTCATAGAGGCTGTGCAACTTCCTTGCCTGGCTGTCGGATTTATCAGAGTCGAGCACGGCATCGATTTCTTTCAGAGCTTCTGCATCCTGACCTTTATTGTGCAGAAGTTCTGCCAGGGCTTTGCGCGCCTCTTTGTTGTCCGGATTGAGCTCAATGGCTTTTTTCAGTTCGCTCATCGCGCCTTCAGTGTCCTTCTGCTGCGCCAGCCCTTCGCCCAGGCTCTGATGGGCAGCGTCGTCGTCGGGGTCCACCTGGAGCACATAATTGAAGGAATCGACAGCTACTTTCAAGTCCTCAGGGGTTCCGTCCTTCCTGGCTTTTAGCAAGGATGCCTCTGCCAGCGCGCGATGCCCGTTGAGGTCGGTGGGCGCCAGCTCGATTGACTTGCGTGCAGCGGCGATAGCATCGACGTACTGCTCCTGCTTGATCAGGGCTTTGGACAGCGTGTAATAGGCAATGCTGTTGGTTGGATCGATTGCCACAGCCTGTTTGAGCGTGTCGACAGCCTCACGGCTCCGCCCGACCTCGTTGAGAACCACGCCGAGATTGTTGAGAGCCGTCTCGCTTTTGGGTTCCAGGCGCACAGCCTGGCGATATTCGCTTTCCGCCGTTTTGTAATCGCCGGCTTTGAAAGCTTCGTTGCCCGCATAGAGGTATTCGGTGGCGCTTTTCAGCTCGCCGCATCCAAAGAGCAGGGTGGTCATGCCAATGGCCGCAAGAGCGCTTAAAAGGCGCAACCTTGTGCGGGCAGGCACTTCTGGTGTTGGCGGTAGGCTTGTGGGCGGCATGTGAAAAGCCCTGTGTCGAGAGCGTGAGCCAGACAGGCTCAATCGAATTTTAACATGCTCCTAGGTCTTAGCTGCCTTTGCCGGTTGGTTGGGCTTGATCTGTAGCTCGGACAGCTGCTCGGCTGACGCCGCCGACGGTGCCGAAGTCATCAGGCAAGTGCCGGACTGCGTTTTCGGGAAGGCAATCACTTCGCGGATGGACTTGCCTCCGGTCAAAAGCATGACCAGCCTGTCCAGTCCGAGCGCCAGCCCTCCGTGCGGCGGTGCGCCTGATTCCAGTGCCTCGAGCAGGAAGCCGAATTTCTCGCTGGCTGTCTCGTTCGTCAGACCGATTGCCGCAAAGGCGCGTTCCTGCACATCCCGGGAGTGAATCCTGATGGAGCCGCCCCCTATCTCCACGCCATTGTAAATGATGTCGTAAGCTCTCGCCCGGCACCTTTCCGGGTCTTTCTCCAGAAGGTCCAGATCCTCCAGGCGGGGACTGGTGAAAGGATGATTGACTGCCACCATGCGCCTTTCGACCTCGTCATATTCGAAGGCTGGAAAGTCTGTCAGCCAGAGCAGATTGTGCGCCAGTCCGTCGATGAGTCCAAGCTCCTCTGCTATCTTCAAACGCAGGCGACTGAGCACATTGGCCACAATTTTGGGCTTGTCGGCCACCATGAGTAAGAGGTCGCCGTCGGCAGCGCCGGACAGCTCTTTGATGGCTGAAAGTTCGGCTTGCGTGAAATGCTGATGTATGCCTGAGCTGCGCAGTCCGTCTTTGCCGAAAGCCAGCCAGGCAAGCCCTTTGGCTCCTGCAGCCCGGGCGAAGTCCTGCAAGAGGTCCAGTTGCTTGCGCGAGAGTGTGGAAGCCCCACCGGGAACGCAGAATGCCTTTAGCTGCCCGCCTGCCTCTACCGTCTGCTGAAAAACTTTAAACTGGCAGCTGGCGGCCACTTCACTCAAATTCTTCAGGGTGAGAGAGAATCGCGTGTCCGGCTTGTCGTTGCCGTAGAGATCCATGGCTTGCGCGTATGTCATGCGCGCAAAAGGAGGCGTCACTTCGATGCCCACGGCAGCAAATGCAGCAGCCACCATGCCTTCCGTCACTTCCATCACTTGTTCTTCGTCACAGAAGGAAAGCTCTATATCGACCTGGGTAAACTCAGGCTGGCGATCAGCTCTCAAGTCTTCGTCTCGGAAGCAGCGAGCAATCTGATAATAACGATCCACCCCGCTTATCATGAGAGTCTGCTTGAAAAGCTGTGGCGATTGCGGCAGAGCATACCATTGCCCCGGGTTGAGTCGGCTGGGAACCAGAAAATCGCGGGCGCCTTCCGGGGTGGCTTTGGTGAGAATTGGCGTTTCCACTTCGATAAAACCTGCTCGGTCCAGATAGCTCCTGATTGCCTGGGCAATTTTGTGGCGGGCAGTTAGATTCTTCAGCATTTCCGGGCGGCGCAAGTCCAGATATCTATATTTGAGGCGCAAAGCCTCATCCACGCGCG
>JAHFBI010000370.1 GCA_023250095.1 Candidatus Melainabacteria bacterium | reverse complement strand
GTTGGCATATACCTGAGCGCCAGATCCTTGAATGTCGTTGAATGTGATGCTGGCATTGTTCTTTGTGCCTGTAAAGACGAGGATGCCGCTGCCGGCCTGAATCGATCCGTTGAGGACGTTGATGTCGCCGAAAAAGCTTGTGAGAGGACCGACTTGAAGGACAGTTGTACCACCGGCAGCAGGAGTGACGTCGCCAATTTGAATTGCCAGTCCCCCGAAGTCAGTTTCGGAATTTATCTGGATGTTGGAGTTCAGGGTGACATTAGTCGGTAGCAGGACACGTCCGGTAGCTCCGCCTGAAGGGTTGCGCGCTATCATGCGAATGGAGCCGCCCGGGGTAATGTTGACTCCGGTCAAGGGTGTGCCAGCAGTAAGATCTATGTTGCCGCCAATGGCTGTAGGCCCGCCGGCTGCCGGGATGGTGACCGTGGTGGTCGTGTCGTTTGAGCCGGAGCTAAAAGGTGGTGTCAAAATGGCGCCGGCGACTATCAAGAGATTTGAGGCATTGATGTTTCGCGTCCCAGCACCGGGGCCGGTGAGGACGTTGCCTGAAGCCAGAAGGGCCAGCGGCTGTCCGGGGAAGTTGAGGTCACCTGAAATAATGATATCGCCGTTGGTATTGAAGAATGTCGGGTCGCCATGGATGTCCAGATTGCCGAGATTGAGCGAGGCAGCCCTGGTGCCGATGGCCGCTTCGCCAGCGCTGGCGCTGATGATGCCTGTGACATTGCCGAGGTCGGCTTTGATGATGCCATTGCCGGAGAAGAGATTGAGCTCCTTGGAAAGGACGTCGCCGCCGACCATTGTCAGGTTTGACTTATTCATGAAGCTTGCATCCCGGACATTAATGGCGCCAAGGAGCGCTTGAAGCTGCCCGCCGGTATTGTTGATGATCATGTCGTTGGCCATCTTAGAGGCGATATTTATATTGCCTGCGGCGGCAGCAATGAGCCCGCTGTTTGTGATGTTTCCAGAGCCTGACAGCAGATTGACGGTTTGCCCGGCAAGAACGGCTGCCGACATGCCAGCCATTGTTTGATTGACGATATTGCCGGAAGCTGAGATGTTGAGGGCTCCAGGTGATGTGATCGTGCCGGAGTTGACCAGTGAGCCCTGTATGTTGAGGTTGAGCGCGGAGGCAGAAAAGAGATTGGACAGGGCTGAATAGTTGGCAGGCAGAGCCCCTGAAACAAGCCCGCCAGCAGCGACGTTCAAGGAGCCGAGATTAAGGACTGAGGCAAGACCGGCAGCCTGCTGCAGGGCAAAAACTGAGCCGGCTACCTGGGCGGCACCGGTGACAGCCAGGGGCGAGGATGTTGTATAGCCAACTGAATTAAGGGAGTCGTTCGATGGGACACTGAGATTGGATAGCTCCCTGACGGAGGTGGAATTGATTGTGAGGGCTCCCCCGGCAGCCGAGCCTGCCGCAGAAAGAATGAGGCTCTGTTGCCCGGCGGCTATAATCTGGCTGACAGCCACGAACTGGGCAGGGGTGAGCATCTGTCCGGGATTGATGGTTGCTGGCGTGCCGCCGGCTATCTGACCGGTGGAATTGACCGAGCCGCCGACAAGGACTTGCACAGGTGTTGTGTTGGTTGCGGCAACTGAGGCCGACGTGGAGGACAGATCGAGCGGAAAACGGGCAGGCAGGGCAGTCGAGGCAGCCGGCTGCGCGCTTGCCCCTTGTCCGGCAGTCTGGGAGACGGGTGCTGCTTGACTGGTGTTTTGAGACGGAGAGCTTTGAGCCCACGCCGGCACGCTCTGGCTTAGAAGTCCGGCTATGAGGGCCAGTACTGAGAATGTGCGAGTCATATGGTGTTATCTCCGCAGTGACAGTTGCCCGAGTTATAGATCCATCAAAATTAGCCAGAACCAGGCTGCCAGGATAAGAAGCACGCTATCTTGGACAGTTCGCTGAGTCTATTCTATTATTTTTGATGCCAATTGTCTGTGCTTTATTTTTTGCCTGATTAGTATCGATGGGGAGCTTTGTCGGTCTGTGATCTGGCGTCTGTTTTTCTTGCGAGCTGGCAGGGGCATATACTGGTTACTGGTGATAGTAACTATCTTTTCTTGCTTCTGGCGGACGATTCTGCCAGGTGACGCTTTAGAGGAGACAGCCGATGAGGACGATTTTTGAGTACAAATTTTTGCGCTCTGGAGGACCTCTTTCGGGTGGCTGTCGCTTTGCCTGTGTCTTTTGTCTCACTTTTCTTGCGCTTGGTTTTCTGAATTTCGGGTTTGCCGAGGGCAAACGCGGGTGCCTGGTCGAAGATAATATTTTTTCGCCACCTGAGTCGAGCGCTAAAGAGGCTCCTCAATATGTGGGCAAGAACGGACAGAAGCTGGAACATCGTGACAGTAAAGACGTGCGCATCGAGCAAATCAAAGAAATCCCCTCTCTGAGCCCTCAGCAGCGCAAAGATATCGAGAAAATTGATTCAGATTGTAGGACCAAGGTGCAGTCGATGAGAGAAGAACTTCGATCCTTGCGCTTGCAGTTGAAAGCCGCCCAGGAGCCCACACAGCAAGTGGATGCTCTCGAAGAGCTCCAGGGCAAGATTCAAACGATGGAGCAGGACATAGAAACGCACAACAAAGAGGCGGTGAAGTCCTGCCTGGATAAACTCGATGAAAAGCAGCTCG
Organism: Candidatus Melainabacteria bacterium; assembly: GCA_023250095.1. Lineage (GTDB taxonomy): Bacteria > Cyanobacteriota > Vampirovibrionia > Obscuribacterales > Obscuribacteraceae > JAHFBI01. The sequence continues at coordinate 1,799 of JAHFBI010000370.1, read as the reverse complement.
ACCTACTCGACCGGATGAGGCACGGCGAGCTGATCATCAAGAACGACTCCGCCATCGGCAAGGTCGGCAAGCAAAATCCGGAGCCGGAAAAGCCCAAGAAATCTCTAAGGCAGGGCGGTACCTCCTCGCTGGGAAGTTCTTTTGTCAGGCGCCTTCTGCTAACCGGCACAAGGCAGGTGCTGCTGCGAAGCATCCGTGGATTCTGAGCACCTGACTTGAACTGTGAGCTGTCGGACCTGTATGTCGTCGTCGGGTCTCAATTAGAAATTCGGCTCGTCTGAGATTGGTTTTGGCTTTTGTTTAAGCGGCGGCGGATTCTGGCACAGTTTGATTAACTCTGTTGCCGGTTCCTGTATCGCCGACAGGACGCTGGTTGATTTGAGCTGCTTCAGTCTTTCTTCGTCAAATGTCTTGATGGACCATATGGTCTGCGGGTGCCTCCTGGACAGCTCGAGCAGGCAGCGCAGCGCTAAGAGCCGGTCTTGATGCGTTTGCCTGGTCATCTGGTTGGAGAAGGCTTCGGTAAGATCGCTCAGGGGGAAGTTTTCCGGCAGGAGGCTGATGCGGGGATAGATATAGCGCGAGGCGCTGGCTCTAACCTGTTCGTCTGCGTCGTTGATTGCCGGGATGAGGGTGAAGCAAATGCGTACCGGTTCTTCGACCCAGTTGAGCACTTCTATGGCTTGACTGCGGCGGCGTGGGTCCGGGTCGCTTTCAATGACGGACAGGAATTCAAAAAGCATTGAGGGGACCTGCTTGTGCAGTTGCGCGGCAAACTGATTGCAGGGTTCATCCGAGAAATATTTCAGCCCGTTATCATATTTCTCAGTGACCGGGCGCCCTTGCTCGGATAGTTGTCTCCGGCGCTCGAGGAGTTCTGCAAAAACGGAAAATGGTTTTTCGCTGCTCAGGTTTATGTGGTGCGGGAATTTAAGGTGGCGGCTTGGCACCCCGACAAGGGTCGGATCGATGACATCGACAACAATGAAATAACCGTTACCTTCTTCTGCCAGATCGAGGCTTGTCTTTATGTGCTTCTGCTCCAGACTGGCTTTGAGTCGCTCGATTGCTTTGTCGGCGGCTTCAGGAGAGGCTCCCTGCTTGAGTCCGAGCCCTCTTTCCAGCTCCAGGCGGCTGACTTGCGATGACCCGGAAAATTCCACGCCTTGATATCCCCATCCCGGCGCCTTCGAGCCGGATGCCTTAGCGAGGGCGCCAGGCGTAAATGCCAAGAGCGACAGGCTGAGGAGGAAGAAGGTGGCAGGAAACTTTGCCTTCATGGTGGCGTCTTGTTCTGGTGATAAGGGAAGTTTAGCGCCCTGTCGGTCAATGGCAAGCCATCTTCAGGAGACTTTTGTGATCGGAATTATTGCCTGGATTTGGCAGGTGCCTCAACAGCTTTGCGGCAGCTTATATATAATGTTCGCCTGTGCCCGAGAGAATTGAGGATCATGCCTAAATATTTGCTGGAGATTGGGACCGAAGAATTGCCTGCGGATCACGTTCCTGAGGCGCAGGAACGCTTGAAGAACTTGCTGGCGGAAGCCTTAAGGCAGGCTAACGTGAGCTTCGGTGACATAGTAACCCTGGGCACTCCCAGGCGCATTACATGTGTTGTCGACGGACTTTCGCCGGTCACCAAGACCGTTTCCAAGAAAGTGAAAGGACCGCCCGTCAAGTCCAGCTTCGACGCTGCCGACAAGCCACTGGCTGCTGCTGCTGGTTTTGCCGCCAGGCACGGGGTGAGCGTTCTGGATCTCGGACGGGAGGAGATGGGCGGAGTCGAATATCTCATCGCC
>JAHFBI010000369.1 GCA_023250095.1 Candidatus Melainabacteria bacterium | reverse complement strand
CATGCCAGGCATGCATCAAGAATTGGAGGCAACTGTGAGTGCTCCTTTAAGTCGAGAAGAACTCAAGAAGAAACGGGAAAAGTACCTCGTTCCCGGCGTCAAGCAGCTGTTTGCCGAGCCGCCGCATTTTGTGCGCGGTCAGGGGCAATATCTCTTTGACGAAAAGGGGCAAGAATACCTGGACATGTTTGCCGGTATTGTCACTGTCTCCGTCGGGCATTGCCATCCTAAGGTTCTCAAAAGGACTGTCGAGCAGTTGCAAACGCTCCAGCACACATCCACTATCTTTTTGACTCAGCCTATGGTGGATCTCGCCGAGAAGCTGGCTGAGATTACTCCTGGAAATCTGTCAAAATCTTATATAACCAACTCGGGCACTGAAGCTAACGAAGGAGCTATTGTGCTGGCGCGCGTGGCAAGCGGACGCCAGGAAGTAATTGCTCTCGAGCATTCTTATCACGGGCAGTCCCATCTGGCCTCGACGCTCACGGCCAATAATACTTACAAGCAGCCGGTCGCTCCGGCAGCCGGCGTTGTCTTTGCCGCCAATGCTTATTGCTACCGCTGTCCGTTCAAGAAGACTCCTGAAAGTTGCGATCTGGAATGCGCGCTCGATGTGGAGCGGGTCATTGAGACGCAGACCAGCGGTCAACCGGCCGTGATGATTGCCGAGCCTATCCAGGGAGTGGGCGGAGCCATCACGCCTCCGGATGAATACTTCGTTCAAGTGAAGAAGATACTGGAGAAGTATGGTGTTCTCTTTATTGCCGATGAAGTACAGACAGGTTTCGGGCGCACAGGCACGAATATGTTCGGTATCACCGATTGCGGCGTGCAGCCTGATTTCATCACAATGGCCAAAGGGCTGGGCAACGGCTTGCCGATCGGGGCTTATATAACAACGGCTGAAATCGCTGATAAGGGGCTCAAGTCCATAATAAATACTTTCGGCGGCAATCCCGTATCGTCAGCGACGGCGCTTGCTGTCATTGAGACGATTGCCGAAGAAAAACTGATGGAAAATTCCCGGGTGGTCGGTGGCTACCTTATAGAGGGATTGAAGGAGCTTCAGAAATCTTTCCCGATCTTAGGCGATGTGCGCGGCAAAGGATTGATGGTCGGAGTGGAGATGTCCGAGCCAGGTAGCAAACGTCCGCTTCCTGCCGAGTGTGCCCGGGTGGTCGAGCTGTCCAAGGACAGTCATGTCGTTCTCGGCAAAGGTGGGTTATACGGCAACACGATTCGCATCAAGCCGCCCATGAATATAACCAGGGAGAATGTCGACACTTGTTTGAAGGTGATGCGTCAGGCTCTGGAGAAAGTGGCAGCAGTAGGTGTTCGCTAAGGGGTGCCGGGCAAGCCGCTCCGACAATGTCGGGAATCGGCAGGCGAGGTCGGTGAGCCTGTGAAAGTTAAGACAAGGAGAAGCAAAGATCATGCCTAATACCGTTTCCTGCGGATTGGTTCAGGCTAAGAACGACATAGTTCCCCCCAGAGGTGGGACAGACAAGGAGACAATCAAGAAGATCAAGCAGTCCATGCTCGAGAAGCATCTCAAATTTGCCGCCGAGGCTGCTAAAAAAGGGGTGCAGATCCTCTGCTTCCAGGAAATATTTGATGGTCCATATTTCTGCGCCGAGCAGCACCCATGCTGGTATGAAGCTGCCGAGGAAATCCCCGATGGCCCGACTATCAAGAAAATGCAAGAGGTAGCCCGCCAGAACCAGATGGTGCTGATTGTGCCCATGTATGAGAAGGAGCAGACGGGCGTTTATTACAATACAGCCGCTGTCATCGATGCTGACGGGACTTATATGGGCAAGTACAGGAAGAGCCATATTCCCCAGGTCAATCCCGGCTTCTGGGAGAAGTTTTATTTCCGCCCGGGCAATCTCGGGTATCCCGTATTCAAAACACGTTATGCCAAAATAGGCGTTTACATCTGCTATGACCGCCACTTCCCGGAAGGCGCCCGGGCACTTGGACTTCATGGGGCGGAAATTGTTTTCAATCCATCGGCGACTGTGGCTGGACTTTCCGAGTACCTCTGGAAGCTGGAGCAACCGGCGCACGCTGCCGCTAACGGCTATTTCATCGGCGCCATCAACCGCGTTGGCACGGAATCCCCCTGGGGAATTGGCGAGTTCTACGGCTCGAGCTATTTCTGCAATCCGCGTGGGTCCATTATTGCTCAGGCCAGCCGCGATAAGGAAGAACTGCTCATTGCCGATCTCGACTTGGACGAGATTGAAGAAGTTCGCAACACTTGGCAGTTCTACCGCGACAGAAGACCGGAGACATACGAAGAGCTGGTCAAACTTTAGAGACTCTGTGTTTCACCGCTTGCTCTTACGGTTTGAAACCATTACCGGCAAGCGGTGAAACCAAACTTTAAGCGCGACATACTGGTAAAAACGCAATCAGGGGAAAGCCCAATGGCTGAACATTACAAACCCGTCAGATACAAAGCCTGGGAGCTCACGCTCGAAGAGCGCTTTCAGGAATATCACGAGCCCTTGAGCGAGCGCGAGGCAATTGCCGAGGCCAATCGATGCCTTTACTGCTTCGACGCTCCATGCATGGCCGCATGCCCGACCCACATCGATATACCGACTTTTATTAAGAAAATTGCCACAGGCAATGTAAGGGGTTCTGCCAGAAAGATACTTGAAGCCAACTTGCTGGGAGCCAGTTGTGCTCGTGTATGTCCGGTCGAAGTGCTGTGTGAAGGGTCCTGCGTCCTGAGAGCCGATCACAAGCCGATCTCCATCGGGCGATTGCAGCGTTATGCCACTGATTATGCCTGCCAGCACAAGATCAAATATTTTGAGAGGGGAAAACCCAACGGTTTCAAGGTTGCAGTTGTCGGGGCGGGACCGGCAGGCTTGTCTTGTGCCGGAGAGCTGGCAAAGCTGGGTTATGAAGTCGTTTGTTTCGAAAAGAAACCGCTGGCCGGCGGTCTGGACACCTACGGCATCGTCGTTTTCCGCGAGCCTGTGGAGGTCAGCCTTTCCGAAGTGAAAATGGTGGAGGAGCTGGGCGTCAAGATAAAAACCGGCGTTGCAGTCGGCAAAGACGTCAAGTTCGAGGATCTTCTCTGCGACTATGATGCTGTTTTTGTCGCCGTCGGGCTGGGCAAAGTGCCGGATCTCGGTGTTGCCGGCGAGGAGCTGGCGGGAGTGCTGGACGGTCTGGAATTTATTGAAGAAACGAAGATCGGCAAGCTCGCCGACATCAAATTCGGTAATCGCGTTTGCGTCATTGGCGCGGGTAACACGGCCATTGATTGCGCTACTATTGCCAGGCGGCTAGGTGCCCAGCGGGTGACCATCATATATCGCCGCTCGGAAGCTGAGATGCCGGCTTATCATTTCGAGTACCAGTTCGCCATGGCCGAGGGCGTCAGCTTCATGTTCTTGACCCAGCCGGTAGAGATTATCGGCAAACACGGCAAAGTCGAGGGACTGAAATGTGTGCGCATGGATCTCGAAGATCCAGATCAGTCAGGACGTCGCATACCTGTGCCCGTGCTCAATTCCGACTTCGTTCAACCGTGCGATATGGTGATAAAGGCAATTGGTCAGAAAAAATATTCCGAAATCGTGTTCAAGCTGGCGGAATTCGGCGTCAGAGAAATAAATGGCTACATTGCTGTCGATGATGATACAAAGCGGACTGCCAATCCCAAGATCTTTGCTGGTGGCGATTGTATCCGCAGCAAAGGCGAAGCCTCGACAGTAATGGCCGTGCAGGACGGCAAGCTTGCGGCCGCGGCCATCCACAAACAGCTGGCTGCCGATCCCGCCTGCACTCATAAAAGAACACCTGTCACCACCCAGCCAAAGAAATAGAGGTTTGCGGCTAATGGCCAATCTTGAGATTGATTTTTGCGGGATCAAATCACCGAATCCTTTCTGGCTCGCTTCGGCGCCTCCTACCAATTCAGGCTATCAGGTGCAGAAGGCGTTTTCGGAGGGTTGGGGCGGTGCTGTCTGGAAAACAGTAGGCGCGCCCGTGCTCAATGTTTGCAATCGCTATGGGACGATTGACTATAAGGGCTCCAAGATTATCGGTCTGAACAATGTCGAGCTGATTTCGGACAGGCCGCTCGAAGTCAACCTCAAGGAGATTGCTGAGACCAAGCGCCTCTTCCCGAAACATGCCGTTATCGTCTCGGTGATGGTGGAATCGAAAAAAGCTGTCTGGCAAGAAATTGTGAAACGCGTGGAGGATACCGGAGCCGACGGGCTGGAGCTTAATTTCGGCTGCCCGCATGGCATGTCCGAGCGCGGCATGGGCTCTGCCATGGGACAGGTACCCGAGTATACAAGCATGGTTACCGAATGGGTGAAAGAAGTTGCCCGCACTCCGGTGATTGTCAAGCTCACGCCCAACGTCACCGACATAGTGCAACCTGCCCGCGCCGCCGTTAAGGGGGGGGCATCGGCTCT
>JAHFBI010000368.1 GCA_023250095.1 Candidatus Melainabacteria bacterium | reverse complement strand
ACGGACAGATCGTCTTGAGCAAGGATACGGACATCATTGAGACTATCAAAGGCCCCGGCATAACCAGCGCAGCCATTTTCGTACCAGGGGCGCCCGGTGAGAATTTCGGCCCATATAGCCTGAGCGCTGACAAGCGGCTTGCTGTCAAGGCGGCGGAGCAAATGTGTTTTTTGCAGTGCGGCGAACCAGTGCAGGCGCTCGCCGAGATATCCCGCATCGGCAGCCGAGAGACCGTCGCAACTGACTAGTAGCAAGGCTTGCATCCTGCCTGGGAGGAGTCCTCAGCCCCTGACAAGAATAGGATTAGTATCCGATCCATTGGGATTCCCCAGGTCAGAAGCCGATCCAGGATAACAAGTCTTGCCGCCGCTGTAAGCAGCGTAAACGGGAGGCACAAGAAATTTATCCAGAATTCTGGGAACTGCAAGCACAGCCCCGGCAGCAATGACCGGCGCCAGAGTCCGCCTGAGAAATTCTTTCCTGCTCACAGCCGGGTCACAGGATGGCACTTCATCCACCTCTGAGAGCTTCTTTCGATTATGCTCATCCTGACTCATTACGTGGTAACTTGATTCCTGCAAACGCTAGACTGATTATACCCTCGACTCGGTACAAGATCGGGAGACAGTCCCCCATCCGGAGAAGGCACTTCGCGACCCTTTCAACATATATCTTCGCCCAACTGCTGACTGCAAGAAATTAGCAGTAAGGTCACATTAGATCTAAAAATGCACTCACCCCCCACAAACCAAGACTATCAGAATGAGGGACAAGCCGATATCCCCCGACGGGAGCACCTTGCCTGCCAGTTGCCATTTTTCCTGAGAGCGTGGTGGATGCGCGATTTCGCAGAAGCAGCCGATATTACCTGGCATGAAACAAATCTCGTCACAGGCGCCTTGTGGTCGAACTATTCCGATCCGCTTTGCGATGTTGGTAATATGGATTGCCCAGATTCATTTTAGCTAAGGGCCACCCGCAAGGCAGGCTCAGCAGACTCTGCCTTCAAGTTCCACATACAGGGGAGACCCCTATGCCCAAAAGGGCAGTCCCCTCCGAAAGTAAGGCACATTGACCATACTCATTCTATCTCCGCCGGATGATTTGCACGGACAATCCGTATGTAAGGAGCTGCGCGCACTCGGGCAAGAAGTCTTCTTTTTTTCCCTGGAGTTGACCCTCAAAGAGCCCTCGCTCATCTTTCAAATACCGCCTCAAGCACAGGGGTCGACGCTCATCGTCCATGGCGGCAGACGCCTCAACACGGCTGATGTAGAGGCAGTCTGGCTAAGGCGCCCCGGGCGGGTAAAATCGCCGCCATTGCCTGAGCCCTGGGCTCAATCCATGGTGGAATGGGAATCGACAAGGGCGCTGTCCGGGATATGGCGCACTTTCCCTTGTCTCTGGGTCAATCACCCGGGAGCACAGGAGGAAGCCGAGCACAAGATATACCAGTTGGAAATAGCCCGGCAGGCAGGGCTCAATGTACCTCTGACGCTTGTCACAAACGATCCCGATGCCGTAAAGGCTTTCTACCAGACCTGCTCCGGAAAGATCATTTATAAATTGATCGACGAAGCCAGCGCCCGCTATTTCCCGGCGCACGAGGTGCCGCGCGGTCTGCCGACCTTGCCCTTCCGCAAGGTCGATATCAAACATCTGGATCAGGTGCGCTTTTCCTTGCACCTCTTTCAAGAACGCATCGAAAAGACCCTGGATTTAAGAGTGACAGTAATAGGCAGGGAAATCTTTGCTGCCGCCATCCATTCACAGGAAGGTACAGGAAAGCTCGACTGGCGGCTGGATTATTCAGTACCGCACAAGATTCACCAGCTTCCTGATGATGTGGCCGAAGCTTGCCTGTCAGTCTTGCTCCGGCTCGGGCTCAATTTTGGAGCCATTGACTTATGTATGGATGCAGAAGGCAAATATTATTTCCTGGAAATTAATCCAGCTGGACAATATCTCTGGCTAGAAGAGCAACTTGGCTTGCCACTGTCGAAAGAGCTGGCCAGACTTCTGTCCGGGCTGACCCGGCCGCTCAGTCAGGGGATGTTCTAAGAAGTATCTTCCTGGTAATAAAGAAGCAGTGAGACATACCAGAAGGAGGCTGGTTGCATATACTGGAGATCTAAGGCAGTGTGGTAACAATGGTGTCTTCCAAGTCGGTCATTCTACGGGCAACCACTTGCCATCACCGGACTTATTTCGTCCTGGTGAGCCTTTTTGTCTTTATATACGGGCAATTTTGCAGCCTGGCGCTGGCAGCCGAGGCTCCATCCAATCTTGACCTGACATCTACAAGCGCCTCCCTGTCCGCTCCGGCTAGCGCAACGATCGTTGCCGGCGGTCAACAGAAACAAATAACGCAAGGCAGCCTGCTCACTCCCGCCGAATATGTGGCTGTCCATCAAGTATCCACCCAGGGGCAACAGTTAATCCAGATATCGGCAGGCGGAGCTGCCACAGGTGGAAGCTTTAATTTAGACCCGCAGCTTTCTTCCATAGCGCTCAGCCTGGTCGTCCCGCACGGCGTGACTGCTCTGCGCGACTTCGCCTCAGGCTCGACTCTTTCGCTTACCGGCAATCTCACTAATGCCGGCACTATCTATGCAGTGTCATCCAGTCCCCAGGTAACTACAGCCACTGTCAGCGCTCTTAATATTTTCAACCAGCCGGGCGGCACTCTTACTTCAATCCTGCCAGTGTCCGGGCTGCCTGGCATCACAAATCCTCTCTTAAGCTTAAACCTCAGTCTCCTGGCCATCCAGAACATCGTGAATGCAGGCACGATTTCCAGCTCGGGCAATCTTAACCTGACAGCCGGCGGCTCGATCATAAACGCCAGCGCGGCCTCCGGAATTACATCGGTGCTGCAAGCTGCAAATAATGTCAGCATGCAAGCCACAAACATAATCAACGGCGGTCAGATAAATTCACAGCTCGGCAACATATCAGCTGCCACATCCTCGTTAAGCAACGCGGGAGTCATACAGGCAATCGCCGGCAATGTCAGTCTGGCAAATCTTCTAGGATCGACTCTTGCCATCGACAATGCCATGGGTCTAATCTCAGCCAGACAGAACCTTTCCATCAACGCCCTTGCCACCGCATTTGATACCGGGCTCAGCAAGGGCAACTTGAGCATCAACGGCGGGACACTGTCTGCAGGCAACATTTCCCTTGGAGCAGCAAACGGCAATCTGACGGTGGTTGCTCAGGATTTGATAGGACCGGTCGATGTGTCAGCCTGTGCCGCCCACATAGAAGTGACAGGCGGTAGCCGGGGGCTGACCCTCAACAGCCTTAATGTAGCCGGCGACCCGAATCTGGTCTATACAGGTGCCGGTCCTTTCCTCTCGCCCGGTTTTGCCTCCGACGGCGGCTTCGTCAACATCAATACTTCAAGCGATCCGGTAAACGGCTCAATCACTTTCACCGGGCCGATCGTGACAACGCCTGCTGCAGCCGGAGCAGGCGGTAATGTCACTCTCAATGCCGGTACATTCGTCTCGACACAAAAAATCGATACTTCCGGCAATGGCGGCGCTGCCGGGCTCGTCAACATCACAGCCGCGCAAAATATAGACACCGGAGAGATAACATCGCCGGGCAAGACCGCGACACTCACGAGCACCGGCGGCACTATTGCTCTTTCGGCGCCGGCACTCTGGAGCCTGGGGAGCACGAGCTTTCACCTGCAATCGACGGGAGACAATACCATCTCTGGCTCCGCCGGGTTGACTTTCGGCACGGGCAATATACAGTCCGTTGGCGGCGGCACCCTTAACTTCCGCTCTTCCACAGGTCCTATCGACATGACCGCCGCCATGGACGGCACCGCACATATTGTCGCCGACGGGCCCGTAGATGTCGGCGGCGCGGGCGCGCCACAGCCTTTGATCCTGGGCGGCAGCTCGCTTGTCATCAGCGCACAGGGACTTGTCCCTGGCGCTATACAACAAACAGCAGTGCGGCTTGCCGGAAGCCCAGTCAGGTTCAATGCCGTCGGCGGCGCCAGCCGCTCTGTGACCGTGGCAAATGGCGTGGAAATCTCAGATTTCAGCGCTGCCGGCGCCTTCCCCGACCTGGGGACAACGTCACTCAACGTGTCGGCTCCGACATTCGGGGATACTTTCTTGATAGCCGCAGCCAGCGGGCTCAGCAACTTCGGCACAGGCAAGATCAATATGACTGTTGCCTCCTCGCCCACATCGACAGATCTCAACATCGCCAATATTACTGGGACTGACGATGTCAGCCTGCAAGACGTGAACGTCAATGGCGGCGTGCTGGCTATTTTCTCCCAGTTCGGCAAAGTGAACGTGCGCGGCAATATCACATCCACATCCGACAGCCCGGCCACAGGGGGCATCATGCTCGCCAGCGGCACATTCTGCTGGGGCTGCCCGAATACACTAACTGGAATATCCCTTGCACCAGATACGGTGGTTA
>JAHFBI010000367.1 GCA_023250095.1 Candidatus Melainabacteria bacterium | reverse complement strand
TTTGTGCTTTCTCTGATTCTTTCTCGTCAGGTTGCTCCGGTAAATCGCTCCGGCTGCTCTTGCCGTTGCCTTCCACAGCAGGACCTGGATCGCGGCGATTATCGTCCTGACGAACTGTCGCTTCCCAGACTCGCCTGTCCGTGTGTTTTTGCTTGTGCCAGTCTTCCATGGAGCGAACTGAGCTGCTGCCGTTCTTTCCCGACTGGTCGACAGACTGCACCGAGCTGGCCCTCGATGGTCCGGCCGTGAGGACAAGCAGGACGCCGACAGCTAAGGAAGCCTGTCTGATCGATAGTGTGGTTTTGACTGCTCCCTGCATATTTGCTCCCGTCCTGAGGTGGGTCTTGTGCCTGGTCAAGGGGTCATGCCGCCGCTCAGGCGGTCAAGATGCCTCCGGCTTTGCAGCCGGAGTCTATGGGCAATGAAGCGGAACTTTGCTCACAGCGCCTTGTGCCAGGCGGTGTGGCAGCCAATATGCTCTTCTGTCCTGTCTTCTGTCCCGGCAGAAAATGTCTGAGAGGGCCAGGTATTGTTAGTAACTCTGTCGAGCCTCTGATTCTCAGGGGCGGACACGGCAAGACAGAATAAGAGGAGTCCCGTTGTGTTTTTCTATGTGCACCCTCTTGGTGTCGTTCTCGCTGAATCAGCTGCAGGCGATCTGTTCAGCGGAAAAGGGTGGTGGTTGCTTGACAACAATCGAGATTATGCACGAAATCTCACATCTTGGCTTCTTAAATTTTTGTAAGAAAAGTAACGCCACCACAAATGGTGCTGCATCCTTCTTCTCTTCCAGTTTGTTTTTGCGGAAGAAAAAAAGCATGGTCCTTTGAGGATTGCCCTGGATTTTTCGGGAGAGCATTGCTTTTGCAAGGAAATTGTCCGGGCAAGGCGGGATTTTTTGGATTCTGGCGACTATCTCGACTGTTTCGTTTGTTGTCCAGACAACAAAAACTCTTTATTTCGTATTTTCCCCACTGACACAAAAGCTTAAATTGGTTTAAATCTCCTTATTGCTCGCCGCTTTGCCAGACAGGATCACGGTTTCGTGGTCGACAGAACCGATCCCCTTTACTACCCCGCACCAGCTGCCGCCTGTTTTAAACGTCGGCGTTTTCTGGGAATAGACATCTTATAGATGCACTAGATGGTGCGACGTTGGAGGCGGATGACCAGGTACTCAGGGCCGTACAGGGATTTTTACTATGGTTGAACGCACTGCCACGACGACAAATGAGAAGCCGGCTGACAAGAGCGACGAGCACAAGAACGAGAGCAAAAAGCCTCAGGGCGACTCGCCGGCCCTGACCGGCGACACACGTAGCGCCGCGCCGAGCCTGCAGAAGGACGCCGATCTCTCGCGCCCGGAGAATCAACGTGCTGCTGCCAGCCCGAAAGACAGCCGCAAGCCCGACGGTGTCCCGGATGTGACCCTGGTTGACGATAAAAACAAGGAAAAGAAACCAGAGCCGGCAAAGTTGAGTGAAGACGCCGTCAAAAAGACGGCTGCCGAGCTGCATGACGCCATCAACCAGACGCGCTTGCATTTCTGGAGCAATCCCGACAAGGACAAAGTCTTTCGCATTCTCGACCCGCTCAACGAAGCCGATCGCAAGGCAGTCGAGAAGGCTTATCACGACATGTACGACCCGAAGGGCAAGAACAAGGACGGGTCCGACAAGAGCACTCTGCGCGAGGAGATCAAGGACAAGTTCGGCGACAATCAGGACTTTCGCAAAGCCGAAGCCATGCTCAATCGGCATGACGGCAGAACAAACGATGCCGGTAGCTTGATGGTGGCGCTCTCCACTTTCAAAGACGATCATCAAAAAGGCGAGAAAATGATGCGGGAGACATTCTCCACGCTCAACTCCAAAGACATCGCTCAGCTCAACGATGATTTTCAGAAAGCTTACGGCAAGAGCTTTCAGCAGGCTCTAGACGAGACGAAGGGCATATCGAACGAAACCAGGGAAGCTGTCAAGATTCTCCAGAAAGGCGTTGACAACAAGCAGCCGCAGGACGTGGTCGATCTGGCCAATCTAGCCGTCAAGTCGAACAATCAGGAGCTTTTCGCCGAGGCCGTGCGCGGCGATAGCAAAGCAGCTCAGGAAGGCAGGAAGCTCCTGCAAAATGACGGCGAGTTCAAAAGCCGGTTCGAGCGGGCTTTTGGTAATTACGATGAATACGGCAATCTTTATGGCGTCAATCAAGTGGCCAAAGATTACCTGGCTGAAGGGCACGTTTCTCTTTCGACAATAACTTCTGAGAACACTGGCAAGTTTGCCGGCTTCATATTCAACAATAAAGAAAATGTCTCGCTTGCTGCCGTGAACGCTTCGCCTAAAGAGCGGGAAGACTTTTCCGCCGGGCGCGATCTTGCAGCAGCCGGGCAGCAGCCGGCAAACGAGAAGGAAGCCGAGCAGCTGGCTTTCTACAATAAGATTCACAAGTCTTTCAAGGACGGCGGCAACGATCGCGAAGTCTCGATGTGGGAAGATCAGCTGTCCCACGGGCGCGAGACAGTCTTGAGCCAGATGGCCAAGACTGAGAGTAACGGCTGGCTGGACGGAGGATTTTTCGGGGTCGGCAGTGGTCACAGCCGGCAGGATCTCATGTCCAAAGCCGAGAACCTTTCTCAGGAAGACTGGAAGCTCTTGCGCGATAAGGACAAGGGGCCCCAGTTCCGGAGGCAGATAGAAGAATCGCTAAAAACTTATGCCGACGAGGGCGAGCGCAAGCGCATCATGCAAATGCTTGATGAGAAAGCCCGGATGCCTGGCGATTCAAGCGAGGAGAGTTACAAGAAGTCACAGGAGATTCATCGCTCGCTCTTCGAAGTCGTCAGCGATAACAAGGGAAGCAAGTTCCTGGGCATGGGCACCAGTTACGATGGCAAGAACATCGTCGAGTCCCTGGGGGCTCTTTCGCAAGCAGAAATTGACAGATACCGCTCAGACAAAGATTTCCATAAGAAGATGGATGGTGCGGTCAAAGAGACCCTCGATGGACCGGAGCGCCTGCTTGCTGAGCGGCTCTTGTCCAAGGCCGCCGAAACCGGGGTCAAACCTGTTCCTGACAGCATAGATCGCGTCTTGCAGAATCAGGTCAAGGGTGCCAAAGACGATGAGAAGCTGCGTGATATCGAAAAGGCTCTTCATGACGATCCTAAATTGCGCGAGCGGCTGAATCTGCCGGACAAAGAGCTGACCGACCAGGAGCGACAGATCAAGCATGTGATGGAGAACTCCATTCTTTCAGCTTCCATGAGAATGGGCGGGTATCCTCCCGAGGGGGGCTATTCCGATGCCGAGTACAGGCAGTTGCACGATGCACTTTTCAAAGATGGGCGCCTGCCGGTTGATGTGAAGCTGTCACTGGGCTTCGAGAAGAAAGGTCTTTATAGCGAGATAGCCTCGGCTCCCGAGTCCGAGCGACAGGCAGCTCTGCGTTATCTCAACGAAAGTGAGCGCAAGATTGCCGAACACGTGATGGCCAGCCCCGATCACAAGATGAGCCTGGCCGATGAGATGCGCTCATACACAAATGGCGACGGAGGCAGTTATCAGGACTTCCGCGAGCGTCTCAAAGGTTTGAGCAATGTTCAGAAAGAACAACTGAAAGACGAGTATGCAAGGACATACGGCGGCAGCCTCGACGATCAGTTCTTGAAAAAGGTCGACGAGAAAGACCGGGTCCTTTACAAGAACCTGATGACGCCAGTCACCGAGAGCGACGGGCGGCAGGATTACTATGACAATCTGAAAAAACGGCTGGATAGCTGGGGTTTCAGCCCGGACGGAACAGCTTTGACTATGGAGCGCGCCAACCAGCTGCACGCTGCTGCTCTCGAGTCCTATCAAGCTGAGTTCAAGAAATTGCCCCTGGATCAGCAAGAGAAGATGAATGAGTTCTTCGGGGAAGCTTTCGAGCAGTACAAGAATTCCAAAGAGAAGCTGGCCGAGGTCTTGATTGACGCCACGATCACGGCAGCCGCTCTTGCCGCAGCGCCATTTTCCGGCGGTGTCAGCCTGACGGCTATTGCAGCAATTGCTGCTGGTGGGGCTGCTTTCAGAGTAGCCGGACAGAAGCTCATTATCGGCAGCGACTTCGACGGCTCTCCGGAAAACGTTGCCAAGCAGCTTGTCATTGGCGGAACTACGGCGGCTCTCAACTTCATCGGACCGGAAATATTCATGGGCGAGGGCGCAGTCAGCGGTGTTGTCGCAGGCAGAACAATGGCCTCGCTCGAGCAGAGTGTTGTGGAGCGCGTCGGGCAGCAGTCACTCGAGTCCATTGGCAAGCAATTGCCTGGCGTAATCACTAAAGAAGGCGTCGTCGACGCGGCCAAGCTGGAGAAAGTTGTGGCGCAGTTTGCTCCGGCTTGCGAGCGGCAAGCGCTGACCAAGACGCTCACGGAACAACTGACCAGCCATCTCAACGAGGAGAAAGCGGCGCTGGCTGCTGCTGCCGAGCA
>JAHFBI010000076.1 GCA_023250095.1 Candidatus Melainabacteria bacterium | reverse complement strand
AGGGCCTGTGCCAGAGTGCCAGTCGGTGCATTGTTGGTCATGCAGGCATTGCGCACACGCAGTCCTCTGGCGCAGTAGCGGCTGCCTTCCCAGAGGGGGTAGACGCCTCGTTCCCTGGCCAGCTCTTTGGATGCTTCTACGGATGCTTCTGTGAAGTGGCGATAAAGCACTTCCGTTGCCTCAAGTGCCTCCGGTTGACCGAACTCCAGCTGGCGGCGAGAAAGAAACTCGGCTATTCCGGCAAAGCCGCCGCCATTGCGGCGTTCCAGTCGGGCTGTCATATTCTGCGCCGGTATAGGATACCAGCTGATGTCTGAAACGTTATCCATGAATCGCTGCATGACCCGGGCAACTTCTTTCATCCTTTCGAAGTTATAGTCCCCTTCGGCGGTCCAGAAGTCCCTGTGGGCAGCGTGCATGGAAGTGAGGTTGCAGTTGCCCATATAAATGCGACCGTCTTTGCCAGGTCCGGCCGGCAAGAATTGCTCGCCGCAAGGATTGCATGTGTCGAGATCGTAGACATGATTGTTGGCGTTGCCGGCATTTACAGTCTCGTAGAAAGCCAGCCCCGGCTCTCCGGATGTTTTCATCCCCTCGACGATACGCTGAAAGACGTCGGGAGCGTAAAAATGCCCGCGCACGCGCACATAATTGTCCGTTATTTCGACTTTGGCATTTTTGAGAAGCTGGGCTGCCTCCAGAGCCTCGGGAAAACGGCTGAGATCGGCCGAATATTCCTCGTACATGAACTCTTTTGTAAGCTTGTTTATCTTCAGTTGCCCTGTTTTTTCATCATGAAGGGGCTTGCGCGGATCGTAAAGTGGACCGTCCCACATCTTGCCGGCGAAGCTGCAAGGATAAAATTCGCCAGCGCGAACGGCTTCCATGAAACCTGGCATTGAAAGAACTGTGATGTTGGTGTTCTTGAGATAGTTCTGGCGTTCCACGTATTGCGCGTAAGCTTCGCCGTACTTGTGTTCGGCTTCGGCGAGCAAGCGTTTTTTGTAGTCGAAATTACCTTCAGCGGGTCTCTGTTTGCTGGTGCCTCGCAGATCTTTGTATATTTTGGAGAGGCTCGGCGGTGGGAAGAGTTTTTTCTTGTCCAGGAAAAAGAGGATGTCCGGGTGATTAGAATTGCGCAATTCTATAAGGGCTCCGCCGCGACGTCCGCCCTGTGCCACGGCTTCCACGGCTTTTGCTATTGTCTTCTCGTAGAAACGGTCCGGTCCAGAGGCGGCCGCACCGTTGGCAATCACCGAAGACCAGGGGCGCAAGGTGGATGTGTTAAGCCCCATGCCCATTGCTGCTTTGGCTGCCAGAGCCTCGATCTTGGCAGCATCCTGAATGCCCTCCAGCGTGTCCGTGACGAATGCCACGCCGCATGCCGCCAGACACCCTTTGCCTCTCAGCTCACTTGAGAGACGACCCATGGAAAGTTCATGCTCGGAGAGCGGCCTGCTCAGCCGATCGAGCAATGCCTGCGGTCCGCTGATTTCGCCTTTTTGTTGATGCAAGTAAGCCTGCCGCAGCTCTTCGGACTTCGTCCAGATAAGCTCTTCGCTGTAGCCGGACAGGACGCCATGTGCCCAGTACTGAAGGCTCTTGAGCGAAAGCGCCGGGTCGGCATTGATATTGCCGGGCGTATTTGCCCAGAAACGCTGATTGCCGATGTTTTCGGCAAATACTTCTGCCCACTGGACCACTTTCGGGTGAGCCAGGGCGTCTTTCAAACTTGTATTGATGAGGTCTCTGGGATCGAGGCAATATTTGAGCTCAGCTATGGCATTGGCATATGCCACTCTGTGGATGATGTCGTTGACTGTCTCGACGGGTTGACCTGTGACTGGATCCCGGCGACCGTAAAGACCAACGAGCGTCTCCTGGGTGGACTCCCAATATAAGGACGTAAAATCATCACCGATGGAGTATTCCCTCACTTGCGAAGCCGGTGGTTGTATCTGGTGCATTTGTTTCCGGATGGTCAACATAAAAGGCGTCCTTTCTAGTGTATATCCAAATATAGGGCTAGCAACGCAATGGCTGCTAGAACCAGCGTCATCTAGCAAAAGCTGACTGAAGCAGGCTCGTTTAATGGCTCTAATTTTTGACGTGTTTTTGCCGCTGATTTCGGCGTGGATAAAACATACTACCTGTGGGGTGCCCTGGCAATTTAAGATTATAACTTGACAGCTGGATTGAATGCCTGCAATCCTTTCTGCTCTTGCCTTTTGGTACTCAGGTTAAATCTGGCGGCAGGCACTATATCTAGTGTATACCGGGCGCGTGTCCGATAAACTCTGGGCTTACGGGTTCTGGCTTTTCAGTTTAATTTGGGGTAGTTGCCCGAATCCGAGCACTGGTGCGGGTTTGCGTGGTACATACTCAGTGGTAGATGCTTTCGCTCATTCGATGTGCCTCCTGAAATCCAGTCTTGTTCATCTTCTTCGGAAATCGGAACTAACGCTTTTTTCGATGTTCTTTCGATAGGTTTTCGGGGTGTTCCGCATAAACAGGCGATATTAATGGGATCTGCTCGAGTTTGTGACAGGTCGAATTTAGAGTCGTTTTGCATAAACCCTCGATATAAGGAGTGGTGTTCCAGCATTTATGGATCTCTTTCTGGGGCCTGTTCGCTATGTGGCAGCCATACGAGTTGTCTTGTTTATGTTTGCCTCTGCCAGCTGCCTTCTTTGTTTTTATGGGGCTGTCTGCGGTTTGGAGATATCTTTTCTGTTTTGTGTCTAGTCTGACTCTTATGAATGGCCCGAAAAAGAAGACGACAGTTGCACTAAATAAGTTCAAAGAGATCACAGAAACTCTTCTGCGCCCTCTCAGCTTCGTGCCATCGAATGTGGTGGCACGAAGCCAGGGGTTCGGGAAAATGGGAAATAAGCAGGGCTTGGTCGTTGATACAGCTAGCGCGTCTTGCCTCCTGCTGCTTGAAGCTGTCGGTGTCAAGCTCCTGATTTCCAGCGCCTGACATTGGAAACCACCTGAACCCTGGCTTTTCAGCTCTATCCCGGTTACAATTCCACTTTATGAAAAAGCGGGTGATGTGCGTCTTCGGGACGCGACCAGAAGCAGTCAAATTGGCACCGGTAGTGCATGCTCTCAGGCAGTGCCAGGCGCTCGAGTCTGTTGTCGTTTTGACGGCACAGCACCGCGAGATGCTCGATCAAATGTTGCGCTGGTTTGAGATCGAGCCGGATTACGATCTCGATATCATGCGGCACGGACAGACCTTGTCAGAGTTGACTGCCAGAGTTATCGTCGGCATCGATCAGGTGCTGACTAAGTTCAGACCGGACATGCTTCTCGTGCAGGGCGACACGGCTTCGGTAATGGCTGCGGCACTGGCGGCGCACTACCAGAAAGTTCCTGTCGGTCATGTGGAGGCCGGTTTGCGCACAGCCGACCGCTACAATCCATTTCCAGAGGAGATGGCGCGCAGGCTGACAACCCGGCTTGCCTCGGTACACTTTGCCCCTACGGCTCGAGCCGTGAGAAATCTAGAGGCTGAGGGCATCAGCGAAAATGTTTACCTGACAGGCAATACGGTAATTGATGCTCTGCTCAACACAGTCAAGCGCTTGCAAGAACACCAGATCGATACTTCTTTATACGGCGGAGTGGACTTCGAGCGCTACCAGGTGTTGCTTGTGACGGCGCACCGCCGGGAAAACTGGGGCTGCGCCATGAGCGAGATTGCTCAGGCTTTGCGCCAGATTGCCGATGAATTTCCCAAGACGCAGATCCTCTATCCGATTCATAAGAACCCGGTTGTCAGGGAGTCGATTGAGCCGATATTCGACGGACACCCCCGCTTGATTCTGGTGGAGCCACTCGACTATGTCCCTTTTGTTTACGCCATGCAACACAGTTACTTCGTGCTTACCGATTCGGGCGGGATTCAGGAAGAAGCTCCCAGCCTCGGCAAGCCAGTGCTCGTCATGCGCACAAATACTGAGCGTCCGGAAGCGGCTGAGGCTGGTGCTGCGCGGCTTGTCGGAGTGACCCGTGAGGGTATTGTCGCTGCTGCTCGCGAGCTTCTTTCCGACAGGTCTGCTTACAACCGGATGGCAAGTGTCGTCAACCCTTTCGGCGACGGAAAGGCGGCCGGGCGCATAGTTGAGGCTATAGAAGATTTTCTCTCTGTTAAAGAAAAGGTTCAGCCCGCGTCATAAGCGCTATGATCCCCTTGGTATTCAGCCTGCGCTCAGCCTGTGAGCGTCGACCTGCCCTCAAGGAGATATGACTTTGACCAGTACAGTTAGTGCCTCGGAAGTGCTGCCGTATGGCGAGTTTCTGACAGACGAACACAATGCCATCGCTGAGATGGTTCGCGATTTTGCCACCAGAGAAATTGCTCCTAAGGCTGCCGAAGTGGACAGAAATGCCCGCTTCCCGGTGGAGACTTTCAAGGAACTCGGCAAACTGGACTTGCTCGGGCTGATTGTTCCTACCGAATATGGCGGGGCCGGCTCTGATTACCGCAGTTACGCCATCGCCGTCGAGGAGATAGGGCGTGCCTGCGGGTCGACAGGCTTGAGCTATGCAGCACACTGCTCGCTTGGCACTAATCCAATCAAACTCTTCGGCAGCGAGGCACAAAAAAAGAAGTATCTGCCTAAGCTGGCCTCAGGCGAGTTTATTGGCGCCTGGGCTCTCACTGAGCCTGGTACTGGCTCTGATGCATCTTCCCAGAAGACAACAGCCAGACGGGAAGGTGACAGCTGGGTTCTCAATGGCACCAAGCAATTCATCACCAACGCAACTCATGCCGATGTGAACATCATCATGGCCATGACAGATCAAAGCCTCGGGCGCAAAGGCATTTCATCTTTCATAGTCGAGAAGGGAACCCCGGGATTTTACGTCTCCAAAGTCGAGAAGAAAATGGGAATGCGCGGCTCGCCCACTGCCAGCCTGACAATGGAAGATTGCAAAATACCTGCTGAAAATATCATTGGCGAAGTAGGTGAAGGATATAAGCAGGCTCTGACCACGCTCGAAGGCGGACGTATCTCGATAGGCGCTCTGGCACTGGGTATTGCTCAGGCGGCTTTCGACGCCGCTTTGCAATATGCTCAGCAAAGAGAGGCGTTCGGGCAGCCTATCGGCAAGTTCCAGTTGATTCAAGGCTATCTTGCCGACATGTCCACTCAGATTCAGGCAGCTCGCCTGCTCATCTATCATGCTGCCTGGATGAAAGATCACGGCAAGCGCGTCACTCTCGAAGGGTCGCAAGGCAAGTTGTATGCTTCGGAAATTGCCAGCCGTGTTTGCAATCTTTGCGTACAGATTCATGGAGGGTACGGCTATATCGAGGACTTCCCGGCCGAGCGTTTCTTGCGTGACGCCAAGCTTTGCGAAATCGGGGAAGGCACATCCGAGATACAGCGTTTGCTCATAGCCAGACAACTCGGGCTCTGAGGCGAGAAGCTGGCAGTACTGTCAACTTCTACTCGACTCCCGGGGGACCGACAAGCAATTGTACGTGCCGTTCGCTGTCTTTAGGGGATGGCAGGACGCGTACTTCCGTCTCCTTGCCGTCCCGGGTCCAGATCTCGCGTATGTAAGCTGTGTTGCCTTCGCGAGACTTGAGCTTCCAGCCTTCCTGGCAGAGATCCTGGCTGTAGAACCGGGCAATGTTTTCTTGCTTGTCGGGAGAACTCATGAGGACCATGTCCTGTGGCCCTTTGAGAGTCTGGTAACGGTGAGCATAAACGACCCGTGAGCGAGGATATGGCTTTAAGTGGAAGTTCTCGGGTATTGCCTGATGTGGCTTCACAAGGACATCTTCGGCATGCTGCCAGCGTTCTTGTTCAGTTTTCTTTTCCCAGGGTTTGTCCTTTGCTGCTTCCCTTCCCACGGCGCTGTGCCCCTGCCCGGCGCGGAGATCTTCGCCCGGGTTGCTGCCGCAAGCGCTGGCCAGGATAGCCGTCAGGACGGCGACCGCTGGCTCGAGTATTCGCCTTAAGGATCCAGACATTCTCTGTCTCCGCTCTTTCAGTTTGCTCCTGTCAGATAGTCCATTCACTATTATCCTTCGCCTGAGTCTTTTCGAGTTCACTGAGATCCTGAGCTTGCTCGTCGGTTGTTTGTTTTCTGACAGTGCGCGCGCGCCTCCTCAGGTTTTCGATTGCCAGGCTGCCGGTCCAGTCGGAGGCTGCTTTGGCCATGCTCGTGTTTTGCTGAGGTTTGGGCGGTCCGTTTTTCCCCTGGGCTGCTTTGCCCAGAGCCGAGCCTAGCTTGCTGGCACTGGCGTTATTGCGCAGAGCCTGCCCGCGGTTGGGTCCGATCGGCCGGCCGCCATTGGCTCTGTTGAGCCTGGCTACGAGGTTGCGTCGCTGATCGAGCGGCAATTGCATACCCTCTGTCTTACCGGCTGTCATGCCGGCTTGCCTGGTCAGATCGCCTTTGAGAGCATCGGCGGCCGGTGAGCCGGCGCGCGCGGCTCCGGCTATTAGGCTCCCGGCTGCCAACGCCTGTGCGGCATAACCTTCTGGCGTGCCCATCGTCTGGGCAATGTAGTTCTGTGTGGCTTGAATCTGGGCTGCTTGCATCTGCTGTGCCTGGAGCTGAGCCATATTAGCTTCCTGAGCCATTTGAGCTTGCTGGGCTTGTTGCTGAGCTTGTTGCACTTGAGCCTGGGCAGATGCAGTCTCGCTGGACGGTGACGCCTGGATGGATGCGGCACTGGCTGCAGTTATATAAGCTTCAGTAGCTTTGAGGTCGGCTACCGGGGCCGCCGCCGCATAGGCCTGCGCCTGGATGGCTTGCATATTTATTTGTTGTGAGGCATCCACAGACACTTGTGAAACATCCACAGCCTGCATGGCATGTGAAACATCTATTGAGTTGGCCACCGATGTCACATCTATTGAATTGCTCATATCGATGGAGCTGCCTGAGATGGAGCTCGGGATGGAGCCGGCTGAGCCGCTGTCGGGTGACGAGCTTACCGAGCCTGTGGAATAAGAGTTGCTGACAAGGGCGTCTCCTCCGGAATAACTGTAAGATGAATCGCCGTAAGCCCAGGAGTCGCCGTCGTAAGCGTCGATGGAACTGGCATAACTGTCGCCATCGTACATTATCGAATCGGCAGCGGCAGCTTGCGCATAAGTGGCATAAGAAGCCGATCCGGCGTCACCGGCGCCCATGCCTTGACCGGGGGCGGTAGTGCCGCCGCCTGAGACGCCATAAGTCACTTGCTGTGGCTGGACGTTCTGCGTGAAAGCATTGAGGTTTGAGTATTGAGCGTCGGCTGCGGCTTGTTGGGCCATCTGCTGGGCTTGCTGCTGAACCTGGTTTTGCATTTGCTGGGACTGGTTCTGAGCGGTAGCCATGGCTTGTTGCTCGGCTTGTTGCTGTATTTGTTGTTGCATTTGCTGAGCTTGCTGCTGAGCGGTTTGCTGGGCAATCTGCTGAGCTTGTTGCTGGGCCTGCTGTTGAGCTTGTTGCTGGGCAATTTGCTGCATGGCTGAGGCGTCGGCGTTATTCGTCTCTCGCGCCATTTGCGTATTTTGCATCGAGGCATTGGGCTGGTGCAAATGATTTGTGTGTTGCTGGTTGTGGTGCTCTTGTCTTCCGGCGAGCGCCTGGGCGTGTTGAGCGTCGGCTGCCAGTTTGGCATGCTCCTGGGCTGAGGCACTGTGTTGCTGCCCGTGAGCACCCATGCCGCTTACGTGCATGTCGGAGCTCGGGGTGGCTGAGGCAGCATAAGTCTGAGACGATCCGCCCATCCCTGAAAGCGGTACTGCTCCTGCAGCTGCCGCCGCATCGATGGCCGGCGAGCCGAGGTTGGCATAACTGCCCGTCATGGGCATGTTTCCGGCAGCCGAGTCGACCGAGCCTGTTGGCGAAACACCGCCTGCGGCACCTGAGGGCAGTCCGGAGGAGGAGGCCAGCGCATCCGGGCTGCCGGGGGCACCGGGCCCGCCTGTTGTGTTGATATCGATATCGTCGCCAAGCTGTATGTTAGCTCCGGCAGTTGAACCGCTCTCTGCTGAGCCGGTAGCGCCTGAGACAGGGGCCCCGCTGGTATTGAGGGCAAGAGCCGAAGTCGCGAATCTGTCGGACCCGTCGAGACCTCCTTTGCCTGCCATCCCGGGCTGACCGCTGCCGTCTAGCCCAGTGCCTGCAGCGCCGTGGTGTCCGGGCAAGCCGCTTGCCTGCGCTCCGGGCAGGTCCCCTGGCGACATGCTCGCCAGCTGTATATCGCTTCCTCCTTTGCCCTGTCCTGCTTCGGCACCGGTTTTCGGAGGTTCTTTGACGTCGGACATCGGGACATTGCCACTGACCGGACGTGAATTGGCAAGCTGGTCGCTGCCGCCAGTACCGACACCTGGTCCTTGACCCCCATCTTCGCCTACCGGGCTGATGGCCGCCGAGGAAAGCTGGCTGTCCTGTCCAGGCATGGGTGCTGCTGACGGACCGGTTCCCTGACCTTCCTTGCCCTGTCCGCCGGGCTGTCCTTCGCCGCCTTTACCCTTGGCGCCGCCTTCGCCGCCGCCACCACCGCCACCACCGCCACCGCCGCCCTTGCCACCGCCGCCGCCCTTGGCTGCTTGTTCGGCTGCCTTCTTGGCCAGGCTGGCTGCTTCGCGTCCGGCATCTTTGACCAGTCCGGCAAAATCAAAGGCAAATTTGACCGAGGAGATGGTGAGGAAATTGAGGGCGGTCATGATAATTGTTCCGGTTTCGTCCACTCCCCGGAAGCACGCCATAAGAAGGATAGCCGTGTTCCAAAAAAGGCTCCAGAAGCAGAGTGAAACCACCCCTTCGCACCAGCTCGGAAATGCATCGCGCAGTTGTTTTTGCGGATAAACCCAGAGAGCGGCGGCTACTGGACCGACAAACCAGAGATAGTAAAGGTAACAAATCTGGAAGGCGCACAAAAGATTCCAGGCCATGGCAAAAGCGGCGTTTGCCTGGTTGTAAGCCATGCGCTGCTGATTGACCATGTACGGAACGACTTCGTTGGCTCTGTCTTCTGGAACTATATAAAGCCCGGCACAAGGATCGGAGAGTTTCACTTCCAGGGTTTCGCCTTCGAGCTTGGCCAGAGGGGTTCTCGGCCCGAGGAGCGGAAACATTTTTGACTGGACATTTTCAATGTGCCCGAGGTTCTCTTCCGGTTCGCGGATAGGAAAGGCGCGGACATGAGCGCACATGGCGTCGTCATACATATCCGTCCCGAAAATCTGCCTGTATTGAGAAGCAACCGTATAAGTAAGCGAGTTGGCGACATCAATACCATAATTGACGACAAGATAAGTGGCGGGAATGAGGAAGATTGCTACCACGCCTCGGAAGATGCCCTCAAAAGGGCTGATTTCGCCGAGCACAGGGAAGCCCTGCGAAACGATTGATTTGACCTGTGCCAGCACAGCCCCGGGCAGAAGCAGGAGCACAGCCATCGGGACAAAAAGCTGGTTGCGGACGCGATTCCATTTGTTGCCGCCTTCGGTAGTGAAGTTCTCGAGAAAATCCCGGACGAACTCCAGGGCACTTGCCGCCTGGTGGCGTTCCATGGCTGCCAGGTTGTCGGCAGCCTGGTTGTTCTGAGCGTTCTGGTTGGTTTTGGCTTGTTCTTTGTTGGCGCCGGGAGCCTGCCCTTGCTTGTTGCCTTCCATTGCCGCTTGCAGCTTGCTCACGGCCTGAGTGGTGGCTGTGGGAAGGTGGTCGCCGACCGGAGTACCTTTGAGACCCTGGTCTTTCTGTTGCTGCTCGATTGTTTGCTTGCCGAATTCCGGCAGGTGCTCGATTTTTTGCTGCGGAGTGATCGAGCCTTCTTTCTTGCATTCACCGCAAGCTGATTTGGAAGGTTTCTGCCCGTCGTTTGCCGCTCCGTTGCCAAAAGACTGGTCGGCGTTCTTGGGTTGTTCGCCTATCTGGTCGTTGCCATATTTCTTTTCGGATGTGACAGGGCTCTCGAAGCCGGCTGAGCTGTTGCGCATGCCGTAGGACGCCAGCGAAGGTGAGGCGGCGACCAGTGCCAGGAACAATGCCAGCGCAAGCTCCGTTACCACAACAGCTCTTACCGATGACATTGCTTTATTCTCCTTCGACCGTACCTGAGAGGGCATAAACCTTTACCTGTTTTCTCTTGCGTCCTGACCAGTCAATTGTGTGAGCCTCCCGGGCTCAGCATGCTCCACCCCCTCAGCCACCGCCGCCGCCGCCTTTGGACGGCACGCCGCCGCCACCGCCGCCGCCTGAGCCACCGCCACCGCCGCCTTGACCCTGAGCGACCTTGCCGGCGGTTTGCTGGGCTTTCTCCAGCAGGTGGCTCACGATTTCGCCGGGTTTGAAGTCAAAGGGGTTGAAGGGTACGAAGAGGAGCATGGCCGTAAACGCGATGTATATGTAGCATTCCATTTCGTCAAACGGATTGACTCCGGCGGTTTCAAGTCGCACGGTCATGCACAAAAGAACGACGTTCCACCAGAATTTCCAGAGCGCCAGGATTACGACCGCGTCCATCCAGGTGCCGAAAGCCTTGCGGAAAAGATCCCTGCCGACACCGGAGGGCCAGGCAAAGAAGGCTGCTGCCAGAGGTCCAAGCAAGAAGAGATAGCACATGAATACGACCTGAAAGGCGCTGATGATGGACAGTCCTTCCGTCATCAAACTGGCTATCTCAGCAAAAATTTGGGCCATGTTGATGTCTGCGTAAGACATTTGCTCCATGATGGCGCCTTTAATGGGCATGCTGGCAAATTTGCCTTCAAGGGGCGATCTGGCCATGGCAGGGATATTCTTGATCAATTTGCCCTGCTGCTCAGGGGTGTAAGTTTGAATCTGCTCTTCGGCCCAGAGCAAAATGAGCTCAAGGTGCACTTCTTTGCGCACGGCATCGGTGAGAGCGTTGGATGTGTCGATGACATAGCTGACGAAAAGTTGTGTGGCCGGAATCAAGAAGACAGCAATTACGGCGCGGAAAATGCCAGTGAAGGGGGTCTGCGTGTCTTCGTCTTTGGCATTGAGCACGCCGAAGCTGACCATTGTCTTGGCATTGGTAATGAGAGCTCCGGGCAAGAGAAAGAGAACCGCCATGGGGATGTAGCATTTCTTGTACATCTGCTGCACCATCCAGATGGCTTGCGAATAAGTCTTGATCGGAGCCATAGAGGCGGTGGGTGTGCCGGCATTTTCATTGGCGACATTGATCAGGAAATCTTCTGTAATCAAGTGCATGACTGCATCTTGTATGGCTTTGGCATCCTCGCCCTGAGAACCGCCTTTGGAACCCTGGCATTGTCCGCCATTGGACTTGGACTGCTGGTCGTTCTGTCCAGGAGCGTTCTTGACGGCGTTTTCCAGCAACTTGGCGTTGACATCGCTCATGGCTTCATCGGAGGCTGTTGGCTTGAAGCCGCGCATTTCTCCAGACATGTTTTCCAGAGCCTTTTCCAGTCCCTTGTTCGGCTCCGGAACCTGCACGTCGATGTGCATACTTTTCCATAGTTCGTCGAGACTGCCGGCCGACGGCGCTTCCGTGGCGTATTGATCGTTGCCCTGGGAGTCGTCGACTGCCTGCTGGTTCTGCTCGGACTGACCCTTGACCGGCTTTTTCAGCTGGTTTTGCGGTGAGGGAGAAGATACGTTGCCGTCCTTGGGAGCCGGCGATTTGATGCCGCCGTCGTCCTTCTGGTATTGCATGGCGTCAAGGATCGGCTTGAAGTAAGGATCTTCCTTGTCGGCATAGCTGTTTATGCTGGTTACCGGCGAAGCTTTCATGCCGGAGTTGTCCGAAAGCCCTGCGACAGCCGGTTGGGACAGGAAGAAGACCGCTAATCCTACCGTCGCAATGACATTGACAGCATGGATAGTATTCTTGAGCAAGCCTTGCATACCATACCCCTGGGGTGAAACTGTCGGCGATATGGACATATCGCGCTAGTAAGGGTTTTTGCGGGCACGAGCCACTGGTAATGTGCCCCTTGGCAGGCGAGATTATATGAAATTTGTGAAATACTTGTGGCACGTCAGCTAAATTCTTGGACGCTGGCGCGTGCGCGGCAGATTTTTTCAGCCGTTTTTTGCTATTGGTTTGTCGGCGGCAGGCAGTGCAAGTCTGCCCGGGTTGGCTCAAGGCAATCTATGCCTGGCAGGCGACGTCTCATTTCAGGACGTCAGCCAGCCCCCGGACTGCCTGGCAGCTTCCTGCGCCAGGGCAAGCTCTTCGGAGGTGAGTTTGCGTGGAGCCCTGTAGCGGCGCAGAGTGTTGCCGTCGTCAATTTTCAACGGATTGGAGACTCTGGACAGGGCAGGCTTTGCCTGAGGAGCCCCAGACTGTGCCTTCTGAGGGGCGGCAGGGCCTGTCGATGGGCGGGTTGCTGCCCGTCCGAGAGCAGACGCCATGCGACTTTGCTGCCTGGCACCGTTGCTGCCCGCTCGATCGAACACTGGCGGCTGCCTGTAAGAGGGTCTTGTTTGCCCTTGTCGGGCTTGGGCAGGCTGCTGCTGCTGGTTGAGGGGCTGAGGAGTCTTGCCCTGAGAAGCGGTGACAGACTGGGCGATTTGATTGCGCAACTGTTGCTGGGCGTCGCTTGTTGACGGCGTGACTGCCTGCCTGGTGACTGCGCCGCAAGCCATAGCCTCGAGTCCTGCGGAAAGAACGGACAGAGGAGCGGCAGCTTGCGCCTGCAGCGCAGGCGATCCGGGGGGGGTGACGATGCTGTCGGCAGGCAACTTCTGCAAGGATGCTGCTTGCAACGGCATCTCCGGAGCTGGAGGTTGATAACCCGCGGCTTGCAAGGCTGAGGCCTGGGCGCTGGCGATATCGACCGCTGGCTGGGTGGCAGAAGGCTGCAGGTAAGCATTATCTGAGTAGGCAAGGACTCTTGCTTGTCCTTCGGAAGTCGGGCTGACGGGCGGCAGGGAAGCTGAAGGCGTCTGGGAAGAGAGGCTGCCATCGGCAAGGCCGGTTGGGCAGCCGGTGTTAAGGACCGAATTCATGTCGGTGACGCTGCTGAGGGCCAGCGGGCAGCTATAGCTGTCACCGTCATATGTGGCGGCGTTGTTATAGTAGCTGTTTTCGTAAGCAATGTCTGCCTGGAAAAGGTCAGAGCCCTGGGCATTGTAATCGGAAGACGCGGCAAGCGAGCTGATTGCCGTATCGGAGGATATGCCAGGGTCGCAGGACGCAGGCAAGTCGGAGCCGACCACGGAGCTAGCTAGTGCCGCAAAGCTGGCTGCGGCAGTGTCATTGAAATTGTTGTTGCCGGAGGCGTTTATCGCCGCTGCCGCCGCCGCCGGGTCGATGTACGATTTCTGTCCGCTAGCACCTGACAGGGCGTAGTCTGTTTGATTGTATGTCTGCCCCGGCAGATTGGCGGCAGCTGTCTGATAGACGGAGGGCTGGAGCAAGCTGGCATCTTTCAAGAGATCTGCCGGGTTTGCTGCTGCCATCTGCATGTTGTTTGCCTGCCTGGTCGACAACTCGTCCTTGGCCGGCGGAGGAGATATGGCGTTTCCGGCGGCGTTGCCTGCAACAAGGGCATCCTTATACATTTGGGAGTTTATATTGTGCCTGTCGGCGCCTGCATGAGTCCGCCCTGGATGGGAGTGCGTGGCATCGGCGTGTCCAGGCAAGAGATGCTCCCTGTGAAGTCCGCCTTCCTTAAGGCTGAGGCCAGCAATGGCCTGTCCGTCATGTAAATTGCGGAAGAGACTACCTGCATCGCCTTGATGGGAGGCAGGCGAAACCGAGTTGGGTACCGTCTGGTTGCCATCGACCGGGAGTGTTGTGCCTGAGGCAAGCTGGGCTCCTCCCGCGCTGGCCGGCGGCGCATCGGGCGAGCCGAAGAAATTGGACAGGGCTTCAGACGGTGTGAGAGTCACAGCCGGCGCAGACGACGGGGGCGGCAGGCTGCCGTCAGGGCTTGCAGAACCCTGGGTAGATGGACTGTTTGCCGCGCCGGCCGCCAGCGTGCCGTAATTATGGTCTACGTCGTCGCCTTCGAATGTGGTGTCATGGTCTATGTCGAAATTGTCTCCCAGCAGGCTCAAATTGAAGTCTTGCGGCGCGAAAGGCAGAATCTGTCCGTCTGCCCCTGCGCAGGACCCGGATAATCCTCCGGCAGCCGGCGCCCCTGAGGGCTGTGCGGCAAGCTGCGCTGCGGCAACTGCCTGGGCGGACGAGGCTTCAGCGGCAGCCAGGGCGAGCAATCCCAGCCCGCCGAGAATTCCCCCGGCTATGGCCCCGCCATGTCCTCCGCCATGATGCAAGCCCCCCCCGTGGGCGGCAAAAGCCTGCCCAGATGAAAGCGGCGGGTTGCTCAGTCCGGGGATATCCACCTGCCCTTTCAAGGGCGAACTCAAGGCAGAAGAGAAGCCATTCAGGCTATCGCCTGAGTTGAGGCCCGCGTCTGAAGTCTCCAGTGGCAGCCCTCCTTGAGTATTGCCAGCAAGAAGGTCCCCGTTGCCCGCGCTGGCATGCCCGCCTGCCCTGCCCGCCAGCGTGTTATTGCCGCCCGGCTGGCTGTGGACATTGCCACCCTGTCCCTGAGCGCCGTTGTGCCCGGCTGTAGGATTAGCTGCTCCTTTACCAGAGGCAGCACCTCCCTTGCCTGCACCTTCGGCGGCTTTCTGGGCCATGGCAGCTGCCTGCTTGCCTGCATCCTTGACCAGTCCGGCAAAGTCGAAAGCAAATTTGACGCAGGCGGTGGAGAGGAAATTCAAGGCTGTCATTATCACCGTGCCTGTGTCGTCCACACCGCGGAAGCAGGCCATGATGAGAATCGTCGTGTTCCAGAAGAGGCTCCAGAAACAAAGAGTGACCACACCTTCACACCAGCTGGGGAAGGCGTCCCGCAGTTGTTTCATCGGATAGACCCACAGCGCGGCCACCACCGGGCCGACAAACCAGAGATAATAAAGGTAAGCCATCTGAAAAGCGCAGAGTATATTCCACGTCATGGCCAGCGCGGCGTTTGCCGTGTTGTAACCGTTGCGCTGAGCGTTGACAGCATACTTGACCTGCTCGTTTGCCCGGTCTTTGGGCACGATGTTGATGCCGGCACAGGGGTCCATGAGTTTGACATCGAGCATCTGTCCTTCGAATTTGGCGAAAGGAGTGCTGTTGGGGCTGAGAGGTCCCATTTTTGCTTCCTGATTGGGCACGAAATTCTTGTTTTCGGCCGGCTCGCGGAAAGGGAATGCGCGGATGTGGGCACACATGGCGTCCTGGTACATATCCGAGCCGAAGATGCGCTGATATTCGGCTGCAATTGTATAAGCGATGGAGTTGGAGAGATCGATGCCATAGTTGACGACCAGGTATGTGCCGGGGATCAAAAAAATAGCGACAATCGCCCGGAAGAGACCATCGAAAGGGCTGATTTCGCCCAACACAGGCAGTCCCTGGGAGACGATGGATTTCACCTGCGCCAGCACTGCCCCTGGTAGCAAGAGCAAGAGCGCCATCGGCACGAAAAGTTGGTTGCGCACGGTATTCCATTTGTTGCCGCCGTCGACGGTGAAGTTGTGCAAATAGGAAGCCACGAAATCAATGGCGCAACCGGCCTGGCTTCGCTCCATGGCGGCACAGTTGTCGGCGCCTTGCTGTGTCTGCTGGTTCTGCTCCTCGCGGGCTTTCGGAATGGCGGCTTGAGGCGATTGCAACTGGTCTGCCAGCATCTGCCCGGCTGTTGCCATGGAAAGCGCTGCCATGGCAGGAGTGAGGTTGGCCGTGCCGATTTGCGGCTGGCTGTAACCTGTGACTTTGTCCATTTCTTTAGCCCAGGCCATCATTTTTTCCGGGCCTTCGACTCTGCTGGGGGGCAGGGTGATTGGCCATATTTTCCCGGGCAGAGGCGGTCCTTCGACTTTGTCTTTCGTTTCGCCATGGGGTCCGTAGTTGATCATGCCGCCCGGCAGGCTCTTGTCCAGGTCCACGACATTTGTGGGAGTCATGTAGCGCCATTGCTGGATCATGGTTACTTCCGAATTGCCCGTGGAAGGACCCGTCGTCGGCTCTTGGACGCCGCCTTGAGCTTCCACTCTTGCGCAGACAGCTGCCGACAGAGCCAGGCACAACAAGAGTGTCGGAAGCAGGGCAGACTTAGCAAGGAGGGACACAAGATTTTTCATAACAAGCTTTTCTCCAGATGAAATTTCAATGTCTTATTCGCCGCGGGCACCTACGGGTCCACCAGAGCCACCCGGCCCGCCGCCGCCGTTGCCTGACCCGCCACCGCCGGCCGGCCCGCCGCCGCCTCCTCCGCCAGACCCGGTCTGTCCAGCTTTTCCAGCTTGCTGCTGCGCTTTTTCCAGGACGTGGCTGACGACTTCACCGGGGCGGAATTCGAACGGGTTGAAGGGAACGAACATGAGGATTCCCATGAAGGCTGTGTACATGAAAAGTTCGTACTGATCGGTGGGATTTTGCACTGCACCTGTGCTCAATCTCAGCACCATGCACAGAAGGCACACGCACCACCAGAACTTCCAGAGAGCCAGAATGACCACTCCGTCCAGCCAGTTGGAGAACACTTTCTTGAAGAGATCCCGTCCCACTCCTGAAGGCCAGGCGAAGAAAGAGGCTGCTACCGGACCGAGCAGGAAGAGGTAGCACATCATGATCAACTGGAAGCCGTTGAGGATGTTCAGCCCTTGAGCCAGAATATTGTTGAAAGTGTTGAACCACTGCTGCATTGTCGTGCTCAGGTTGGTCATGTTCTCGAAGCGGGCCATTTGCTCGGACTTGCCGGAAATTTTTCCCACAGTCGGATTGCTTGCGGTGGGGTCGAGCTTGGGAACGAAGTTCTGATTTTGTCTGGCATCGGTGTTGTAAGTCTGCTCGTGGGACCATTTTTCGATGGCTTCAAGCCCGCCATGTTTTTCGATTTCGGTGGCCACGCAATAGGTGACGGAATTGCCCACGTCGATGACATAGCTGACAATGAGTTGCGTAGCCGGTATCAAGAAGATGGCGATGGTGGCGCGCATGATTCCGGAGAAAGGCGTTTGCGTGTCTTCATCGCGGGAGTTTACGACAGACATGCCGACCATAGATTTTGCTTGCGTGATCACGGCTCCAGGCAGAAGAAAGAGAATGGCCATTGGGATGTAGCAATGTTTGTACATTTGCTGGATCATCCAGACTGCTTGCGAATAAGTCTTGAAGGGAGCTTGCGCGGTCGTGGGGGTGGCAGCTTCCTCGTTGGCGACGTTAAGCAAATATTGCAGCATCTGCGCCATAGCCGTGTCGCAGTTGCCTTCCGCACATTCAGCGGCATTATTGGCTGCGTCAGCCTGTTTGGCCGCCTGGGCGGCCCGGTTCTGCATCATCAGCTCCTGGGCGTCGTTGATGCGCTCGGACACGGCTTCGGCCTGGGCGGCAGCCAGTGTGGCGAATTCGGCATTAGTGATGGGGGTGCCCTTGGCCTCGTCCGGGATCAAGTTTTCGAGTTGATCGATCATGCCTCGGTAGCCTGAATCTTCCAGGTGTCCAGGGGTGATTCCGAGTGATTGCGGATAAGTCGGGTTGGGGACAACGCCGTCGCGCGGTCCGGCTTTTGTTTCCCAGTGATAGCGCCCGGAAGGCAGGCAGTACCCGGGGTCTGTCAGCTGGTAGGGCTTTTGTGCTTTCTCTGATTCTTTCTCGTCAGGTTGCT
>JAHFBI010000075.1 GCA_023250095.1 Candidatus Melainabacteria bacterium | reverse complement strand
TTTTGTACCATTCATAAGCCAGGTGCAGATCTTTCTCGACACCTTCACCGGCGGCATACATGGAGGCCAGATAAAACTGCGCCCGCACATTGCCGGCTTCGGCTGCTTGTTTGTAGAGATCTATGGAAAGTTGCTGGCTCTGCTCGACGCCCAGCCCGACCATATAAAGAGTAGCCAGTCCCACCAGGGCGTCAGTGTGCCCTTGCTCGCCGGCAGCTTGAAACCAGTGAGCAGCCGCGCTGTAACTCTGCGGTACTCCCAGACCTGTCGAACTCATCGCCGCCAGGTTGTACTGGGCGTCGGCATAGCCTTGTTCGGCTGCCCGGGCATACCAGTGCGCAGCCTTCTCGTAGTCTTCAGGCACACCCTGCCCGCGCGCGTACATGATAGCCAGATTGAACTGAGCTTCGATATTGCCTGCCTCAGCTGCTTCGGTAAACCAGGCAGCAGCGACACCATCGTCCTGGGGCACACCTGTGCCTTCAGCATGCATGAGTGCCAGCTTGAGCTGAGCCTCGACATGTCCTTGTTCGGCTGCCAGCCGGTAGCATTCGGCAGCTCCGGCAAGGTCCGGCGGTTCGCTGGCAAAAAGCAGTTGCGCCAGGGCAAACTGCCCCTCGAGCGAGCCTGCCTCTGCTGCCTTGCGGTACCAGCAAATGGCTTCTTGATCGTTGGCTTCCAACCCGCTTCCCTGACGAAAGCAGCGGGCCAGCTCGACTTGCGCTGCTACATGGCCGGATTCGGCAGCAAGCCTGTACCATCTGGCTGCCTCTTGCTGACTTCCTTCAACGTCCCTGGCGCTGTCATGACTGAGTGCCAGATGGTATTGCGCTTCGGGCAGCCCTTGCTCAGCAGCCTGGGCAAACCAGTGTATCGCCTTTGTTTCATCCTTTTCCACGCCTTCGCCGGCGGAATAAAGCAGACCCAGATAGTATTGCGCCCCGGCATGACCCTGTTCAGCTGCCTGAGCAAATAATTGTGCCGCGCGGGCGTAATCGGAAGGCAAGCCCTTGCCCGCCGAATAAAGCATGTCCATCAAGACGCCCGCATCTTTCTGGGCATCACTTTCAGTCTGCTTGCCGTATGAATAGAGCATTGCCAGCTGGAATTGCGCGTCGGCATGTCCCTGGTCGGCCGCCTTTTGAAACCAGTCAGCTGCCGA
Organism: Candidatus Melainabacteria bacterium; assembly: GCA_023250095.1. Taxonomy (GTDB): domain Bacteria; phylum Cyanobacteriota; class Vampirovibrionia; order Obscuribacterales; family Obscuribacteraceae; genus JAHFBI01. Next base: position 16,538 of record JAHFBI010000075.1, on the reverse strand, counting down.
GTGATAGTCCCTTGGAGCGCCTGTTCCCTGGCAATAGAGGCAGGCCAGGCGATATTGAGCGTCACTGAGCCCTTGTAGTGCTGCCTGCCCGAACCAGCCAGCCGCCTGCTCGAGATCCTGAGCGACACCTTGACCTTCTGCATAGAGGCAGGCAAGTCTGAATTGCCCCTGTTTGTGCCCGGCAGCTGCAGCCTGATAAAACCATTTGCCTGCTTGCTCCAGATTTTGCTCGACGCCGACTCCGGCTGCCAGCAAGGAAGCTAGCTCAAATTGCGCTTCTGCCTCTCCTTGTTCGGCTGCCTTACCGAACCAGTGTGCGGCCGTCCAGGGCTCTTCCGGAACACCACGGCCTTTCAGGTAATGGAAACCGAGGTTTACTTGCGCGCCAGCGTTGCCTTGCTCGGCAGCCCGCCCGAACCATTCGGCAGCCAGTTGCTGGTCTTCTCCGACTCCGTGTCCTGTCTGATAAAGCATTGCCAGGTTGAACTGCGCTTCGGCCAGTCCTTGCTCGGCAGCCTTGCAAAACCATTCTGCTGCCTGCAGATCGTCGGTGGGAACACCTTCGCCTTTCACATACATCAAGCCGAGTTTGTGCTGTGCTCTGTCGAGACCCTGTTCGGCAGCCTGGCGGTACCAGTGAGCTGCCGCGCCGAGATCCTGCTTGATGCCTTCGCCATTGTAAAACATGCTGGCCAGGCGGTATTGAGCCTCGGCGCTGCCGGACTCGGCCGACTTGCAGAACCACTGGACGGCCTGCTGCAAGTTGTCTACGGCACCTTGCTCGGCGGCTTTCTTATACCATTTGATGGCAGTCTCGAAATTCTGGTCAGTGCCCTGCCCTTCGGCATACATAAGAGCCAGCCGTCGCTGAGCTTCGCCATAACCTTGCTCGGCAGCTTTGCCGTACCATTCCAGAGCTTTGCCCAGGTCTTGCGGGAGCCCTTCCCCGTTTGCATACATCTCAGCCAGCTGGCACTGAGCTTTCTCCAGCCCTTGCTCGGCAGCCTTGCGATACCAGCGAGCTGCTTGCTTGCTGTCTTGTGGCACACCGCTGCCGCGGTGATACATGACAGCTAGCTGGTACTGAGCTTTTGCTCCGCCTTCTTCTGCTGCCTGTCTATACCGTTCAGCGTCTTGCCTGTCAGACACAGTTTCTCTCCCGATTTCAATTGGATTAGTACTTCGCCACCGACACAACTTGTCCTTTCATATTCATATGCCCGCCCAAGGCGCCAAGGCTACATGAAGCGATTCTTTCTCAGCTCCTGATCGTGAGCCGTCGCTGCCTCAAGTGTGGCAAAATTGGGCACCTGACCGAGGACCACCTGGCAATAAGCTTCGTACATCTGGAAAGCGGCTGTCGCCGGTGGCACGCCGCCCTGCCCCATCCCCATGCCGACAAAACCGACCGAACTCAACTGCTCAGCACCTCTTTGACCCTCGCCATTGCGAATATAAGCTGCCACTGCCCGCAACGCCGCCCGCGTGGAAAGATAAGTATGAACAGAAGGTGATTGCTGGCGCATGGGAACCCGCACGCTTGGAGCCAGCACCGCCAGAGGTGGCTTGTCGAGTCCTGACGACATGACTTCGGCCGTACCCACTGGTATCTCGCCGGCATATTTTTCCAGGATAAGTTTGCGTGCCCTGGTTTCGAGCAGACCGTCAGTCGCCTTGTTGATGGCTTCGGCAAAGCCGTCGTCCATGATCCCGAAGCTGTTAATTGGCAGAACCACTGCGCTGACGCCGGCGTCAAGGATATCGCCTTCGATTATTGTGACGCGCCCGCCGCGGTCGAAGAAATAATGCCAGGCTTTGATGACCTCCGGGTTCTTGTCGCACAGAATAACTTCCATCGCCTTCAGCTTTCTCGAGCAAAACAGGACATACCAGAAGAGACATTCCCTAGCGGGGATGCCTCTAATGATATTACGTTACGGCGCTGATGACATCCTTTGTGGCGGTGCAGACCGGGCAGTCTTTGACCTCCCGGGGGATCATGCGCCTTGGCTCCCCGCGTTTGCGGCATTCGGGGCATTCTTTCAACTCTTTGAAACAGCGCGGGCAGCGGCTGGCATCCGGAGTCACCGGGCAGAGGCAACTGAAACAGCTCACTATCGGAGGGCTGTCGAAGATGCACCGGTCACTACCCCTGGTGCAAACAGTCGGGCGCTCGAGCGGCGCGTTGCAGTAAGGGCAGGAATTCGACCACAGAGAGCCGCATGCAGGACAGTTCACCGGACCGGCATCATCTTTGTTGACGATGATAGTCTCCGGCTTCTGCCTGCCTTGTGCGAGGCAGCCTGGACACTGCGTTTTCTTTTGCTCGAGAATGGAAAGACATTCGGGGCATTTGCGGCTGCCTTCATCGATGACTTTGCTGCAGGCCCGGCACATCATTTTGCCTGGCACGATAAAAGTCTTGATGCCGTCACGGAAGCAATCCGGGCAATACTGGCGCAGCTCGTTGAGGGCACGGCTGATGTCGTGTCCGCGACTGCACAATTTCAGGCGCGGGGCTTCAGGGGATTTATAAGAGAGCCATTGCAAATAAGGATTGGGCTCAGGCATGAAACGCTGGTCGGTGTGCATCGGATTGAGCTTGCGGTCGGTGGCTTTGTAGAAATTCTCATAGTCGACGATATTGGCCAGCGACGCCAGCGAGTAAAGCGGATCGAACTGCTTGACGACAATTCGCGGCTCGACATCGGAGAGCACCAGATCGGTGGGCCGGAAAGTAGGGATTTGCTTTTGCATTTCTTCCACCAGCCCTTCGGGAATCTTCGTGCCGTTGAGACCGACAAAAGTGATTTGAGATGTAGCCGATGCCACCTGGTGTGTTTGCACGAACCAGAGAGGGCTGCTGTGTGCCACCATCAGGGAAAGAAGGTTGTCCGGTCCGAAGTCGAAAATTATGCTGCGACCGTCGGCGTCAGTATAATCCGGCTCTTTTATTCGCCCGGTTGCCGTATCCACAGGGAAGAGCTGATCGAAGAGGCGCTGACGCACGAAGCTGACAAGTTCGGTGCGGATTTTTTCCAGGCGGGCTGCATCATCGAGACTTTTATCTGAGCTTATCTCCAGAAGTCGGTAGGCGATCTCGGCGTCTATGCGCTGTTTGATTTCGGCGGAAAGCACCGGCACTGCTGTCTTCCAGTCGCAGCCGGCATAAAGCGGGCTGAGCAAATAGTTGAGGAAGCGCTCGATTTCTTTGCGTCCGATCACGCACTTGTCGATGAGGATGCGCTCGCCGCTCACATCCTCCATCTGCGAAATACGCACGGAGAGGCTCTCGTCGCTCTTGTGCCAGATTTCCGAAATACCCTCGGTGAGATTCACGAGCCTCTGGCGCGAGTCGTCGAGGAGGGCGATGAGATCGTCGTAAAAAGCGCGCAGCAGGTTGTTGTTGCGCTCTTCACGGGCAAAGCCGTCGTAAAATTCCGCCACTCGCTCGGTGAGAATGGAGACCGTGTCCCCGATGACGGGCAACTGCAGATCCTGCCCTACTCTCTGCAGAGAATCCAGAGCTTCCTGGCACGGTCGGCGGGGGTCGCCATCGACTTTCCTGGGCGGCGGCACTTGCGCTTGCTTTGACTTGCTCAGAGAAAGCAATTCCTCCAGCCACTCCTTGATGAAGGTATAGCCATGGCGGGGATCGTTGGCATAATTTCGAATGGCCGAACTCACCGCCTGCTCGACACGGGCGAGCGCGTCTTTGTAAGCGCCGATCACCTGCTTCTCGATATCGAGAGGGTTGCCCTTGTCGACATCATACTTGATTACTTGATCGGCCCATTGCTTGATGGAATTTACACACGTGGGGCGATTGATGCGGAACTCGTCGAGGAAAGGCCTGGACTTGAAGCGCGCATAAGAAGCGTCGCTGTTCAGGCTGGCTTTAACTTGCAGATTGTCTTCCAGCTTGGAGAGATTATCGCTGAAGAACTGTCTGGCAAGCGCTCTTTCGGTAATTTCGGGATCCGGACGCAGGAGGAAATCGACGACTAGATCGAGCATCTTCATCTCGAGGAGATCTTGAAATTCGGTAAGGGGTGGAACTTTCACCGATGACACGCCTACTGATGAATAGCTCTTGTAGAGCGTGCGCCCTTCGAGCTGCTCGGGATCGCCCAGCGAGGTGAAGATGTTGCTCAAAATAGATTCGTTGCGCTCGGTCACCGGCGATAGGATGTCGGTCATGATGGTTTCGCTTATGTACTGGCAGATGCGATCATCGGCAGCCATCGGCTTGTCGACGGAGACCTGGCGCTGAGAGATTACGGCTCCGCGCTTGTTCTTGTTGCTCATCAAGAATACGAAGTCGAACGGAGTGACGTCCCTTTCGAAGTCGACAAAGGTATGGTCCTTGCCGCGAATCTTGTAGGAGCGGCGCTGATTGTTCATCAGATAGTCCATCTCGCGCAGTGCCGCGTAACTGTTGGCATATATTCGCTTCAAGTGCTGATTTTCGACAACCGGCTCGTAAACTTCCGGCATGACGAACATTCCCACGAATCGTCTTGTCGAAGGGTCCACCCCGACTATCTTTCTCAGCAGGTAAGCCACGTCCAGGAACATGCCACTGCCAGTGCCACCGGCTAGAGAGCAGACTACATAAATAAATTGCGTGCCTGGATCTATGGCAAAGCCCCTGTACTCGTCCCAGGCCGCAGGGTCGGAAACTTCCTGAGCCGCCTGCTGCAGCCAGCGATAAGTGGTATAGAGGTTTTCCCCCTTGTACAGTCCTACTCTGCCGAACATCCTTACCTGCCCGGAGCCCTTGGCCGCTTTCGGGAAGTCGACGTTCATGCCCGGGTCCGGATACCAGTCCTTGATGTGTCTGTTTTCCGGAGCGTCGAGATTGCTGATAATCTTCGGCGTATCGCTTTGATCAATTACGCGCATCTCCGAGATGCCAAGTTCGACTTGAGCGCCGGTGTGCTGGCTGATAACGGGCGGATTGGAGACAGCGGCGTCGTCGGTGTCAATGGACAACAGGCGCACCCAGGGAAGATCGTCGCGATGGTATGTGTCGAAGATGCGGCGCTTCAAATGCGTCAGGGCTCGTTTGCCCGTTCCGCCAAGACCGATTACCAGGGATGGGATCGTCCTGATTGCCATGTTTCTACCCCGCGTCTGTGACCGTTTCCTTAAAAGTCATGATTCCCTTGAGCATCCCTTCGCCGGCAGAAGAGATCAATGTTTTGAAAGCACGGCGTTTCCAATCAGGATGGCCACACCGGCAAGTAAAGTGATACCACTTGAGAGATTGGCAAGTCTACTGGCCTTTTCCGGAAGCCAGCGATTCGATCCGACCAGCACTTTGTAAATGACGAATCTTTCGATGACGGCTATAACAATGATTGCCACGCCGAGGATCGTATACCAGCTACTAAGTTCCATCAAAATCTCCTTTGCCGCCTCAGAACGCTGCTTGCAAGACACCTCGGGAAGGTCCCCAGTATAGCAACTTTCCAGTCCAACTCCGGCATACGACCGGATGAGCGGCTGAAACGATAGCGGTAGCCCCTGATTTCAAGGACAGGAAACCGGCAGGTAATGAGGAGTCTGCGACGGGCTTTATTTCTGTGAGGTCGTCAAGAATTTTTCAAACCGGCAAGAAGGAGGACTAGTCCTATCGCCCCGAGTGAAAGCAGAACGGCAAGTATCGGGATAGCCACGGGGCTGACCTGCTCCCAGGCGCTGGGAAGGACTTCAAGCTCATAGAACACGTTCCCCGGTGCGATTGTATTTGTAGGGTCCTTGACTTTGAGCTTAAAAGCGCCGGTGTAGGAGCCTGGTTTCAGATCGGCCGGTATATCAACTGTTATATCTACCTGGCGCCCTGCTGCTGATGACTCGTCAAGCTCGGCCATCGTTGGCTTGCCGCCGTTTAACAGTGCCGGAGGAAGCGCAAGCCCGCGCCCGGCGGCACAGGGCTCGATGCATATATCTTGCCGCTTGCCCTGTCCGGACACGCTGGCATTGACAACGAAGCGCAAATTCGCACAGCCGCGCTCGGTGAAGAAAAATCCTGGCTTGCGCAGTTTTGCCTTGATCAACTCCTGATCGACTGTCAGGCGAGAGGGAACCAGGATTACATAAGGAACGAAGTCCTGAACCCTTGCCGTTGAGATAATTTTGATGGCGCCCAGATAGAATCCCGGTGGGCATTTATTGGAAACATGAGCTGAAATTGCGAAGGGCTGCCAGCTGACGCCGCCTCTGGCCAGCTGTTCGAAAGTGGGAATGAGAAAGAAATCGGCTTGTTTGCTATGAAATGAAAGGGCCTTGGCAGGCAGATCCCCGGCAAAGGACAGGCTTTCAAGCTGGTCTGGCACTTTGAGCAGCCCTTTGTCTTTCAGGGACTGGCAGGATGCCTTCAGTTTCTCCACAGCCTGGCGATCAAGCATGGCGGATGCTTCTTCTATGCCGGTGATTTTTTCTGGATAGCACGATCTGGAAGTCAGTTGAATCACGGCCTGCGCGTTTTGCCCGCCTTCGATGCGCCCGAAGTCGGCCAGCCCACCCTTGTCCAGGGCTGCCAGCTCCACCTGCCCTTGCAAGTCGGCAACGGTTTTTTTCAAGGCAAGGAATATGCGCTGCGCCACCGTTTCTCCACCCTGGCGAGTCACATCCAGAAACTCTCCTCCCAGCATGTGTGCCAGCTGGCAGGCAGTAGTGGTGCCGGCTTTCTTATCTGGAAGGCGCTGCAAGCCGACAACACGCACCTGCCAGGTGTTGACGCCGAGAGTCGTTCTCAGCTCTTTCTGTCTGGCTATTATTTTTTGAGCCACATCCTTGACGTGCAAGCTAGCTCCTTTCGGCGGCTCGTCCCAGCCGTCGGTGAGCATGATGATGAATGTCGTAGTGCAAGGCTCGGTTTTGCTAACCATTTGCCCTGCTTTGCTATATGCCTGATCGAGGGCGCCTGCCATGTATGTGTCGCCGTGTTTGTCTGCTTGCAATTGCTCGGCGGAGGCAATTCGGCAACTCAAAGATTGCCTGTCGGCCGGGGTTGCCAGGCTGAGCGGCCAGTCGGTTTTTTCGGTGACATTCGTGCCGAACGTGATGAAGGAAACTTTGCTCCTGGCACAGATCAGCCGTTCGTCTTCGACAATCTGTTTCAAGGCCTGGCGCAAGGCTTCAAACAGCGTGATCTGTCCACCCGAACCGGAGGGCACCATTGTTCTGGGCGAGATCATACTGCCGGAGACATCGATTAGAAAGATGAAGTTGACCGGTCGCTCCTCTTGCTCAGATGCTCGGCAGTGGGGCAAGCAGGCAGTCAGAAGAAGAAAAAATGCTGCAATGAGCAAGGTTAGAAGCTGTCTATGTGTCGATCTCATTTCAAGACAAAGGTACATTTGATGCAAAAAGCTTTGGCAAATTGAACGGGTCTTCCTTCCATGTCGAAGGCATTTTGTATGCTGCACTTGAGCGTCCCTCCGCAAAAGGGGCATTCGAGATCTCGTGCGCCTGCAAGTATGGATTGCGCCATCTGGACTCCATTGATTCCCCTTAGCCTCTCGTGAGGCAATCCCGGGCGCGACTCGACATCTTGAAGGCAGGATGGCTCCACCGAAAGAGCTTTGGACAGGAGCTGCCTGTCGGTGGCTGACAGCCAGGTTTCAAGCCCGGACTCGATGTCTTCGATTCTGGCAACAGGAAAGCGGCTGTATCCGGAGAGGTCTCTTACAGTCATATTGCGAAATTCGCGCAGCTGTTGCACGCGGCGAGCCAGAGTCTGCCCCAGAGCCGTTGAAGGCGGTACGGGTTTGAATTGGCGCACTGTCAATACTCCTTTGCATCCGGCGAAGTCAGCTCGGCTGCCAGTATAGCTCTAAGCTACTGTTGGCAGGCAGGGATGGCAGGATATACACTAAACATTTCCAGGTGTTGTCTGCCGATTGAGACTCTAAGGAGAAGGAATGCCTGAGCAAGGCACTGAAGGATTAAAGAGTGGCAGGACGTCGCCTGTCAGAAGTCAGGAAACCGCGCGCGGGCGCGGAAGGCGAAAGCAAGCTTCGTCAGGGTCCGACTCTGCCGGGGGGATCTTGCTGACGCCTGAGAGTTTCAAGCAGGCGCTCCTGAAATATGCTCGCCGCGATGCTTATAGTGGTCGGCCGTTTTCGGCAATTGCCGTCACGATAAGCGACTATCGTGAGATAAGCCAGGAATTTGGGATTCAAACAGCCGAGCAGGTGAATCATCTTTGCCGTGATCTTTTCTGTCGCGGCCTGCAAGGCGCAGACCGTCTCTCCAACGTGGCGCCGGGATTTTTTCTGATTCTCTTGCCTGAAACCGAAAAGGCGAACGCCGAGCTGGCTCTGGCAAGGCTTTCCGCTATCGCAGCGGCCAGCAGGTTGCAATTTCATGAGCTTGATCTCAAACCTGAGTATCGCCTGTCAATTGCTCATTTCGATTTCGTCAGCTCAAGGCTGGATGTCTTACTCTCACAGCTCGACTGTCAGATAGACAGGCATGGAAATCTTGTGCACATGGATGCTGCCAGCCATCCTGCAGGAAAGGACGCTGTGCTCGCCAGTTGCGATTCCTGGATGGAGCGTTTTGAGTCAGTATCAAGGCCGGCTGGGACGACTGTTCTGTCTTTGCAAGTTGTGAGCTGGCGGGCAGCAGATAGGTGGAAAGAGAGAACTGCTGTAGAGATAACCAGGATTGATCTCAGGCAGTGTCCTCAAATGTCCCTGGAGGATCTCGTCAAGAAAGCGCGTGGACTCAAGGAAATCGATCATCCGGCAGTTCAGCCGATTGTGGACTTTTACCTTGGTGTAGAGGCCGACGAGACCCCTCAATATTTCCTTGTGACGCAAGATACACCGGGTCTTCCTCTTGTTCGATTCCTGGCGGACAATTGTTTGGGGCAGGATGTGGCTCTGGAGTGGATATTTTCTCTCTTGAACGGAGCTATTTATTTGCTGGGGCTGATGCCACCTGTAATCATCGCCCCTTTGAGCCCGGAGAACATATTCGTCAAAGCCGGGGAGCGCCCGCTGATTGCGGGGTACCAGCTGCCTTATCTCTTCTGTCAGCAAGCTGGCGCCTCTGCGCAAAGTCTTCTTGTGGAAATTTGTGCTCTGATAATATCCATTTGCCAGAAGAGTCAAGGTGAGGCAATTGCTCAAGTAATGGAACTGTCGCAGTCGGTCATGTCAGGTCAGGGTCCCCGACAGCTGAATACTGTGCACAAACTGAGATCGGCTGTGAGGCGCATTGTCAATAAACAGGAAAGCCCACCTGCCAATATCAGTCTGTCAGGAGGCTGAGGTAGCGGCGCAATGCTGAATTTTCAAAAGCTGATTGGACAGATTGACGGTGTAGGCAAGGAACATCTTTTGACTGGATCTTCGGCAGCCCAAACTCTTGCCTCAGCAAAGGAGGCTTATCTTGAGGCTGCGGCGATGCCTGAGTCCATATATGCCCGGCTTGTGGAAGCCGAACTCACTGCTTTCTGGCCGGTGGCTATTCCGCTTGAGCCGTTCGCTCAGGTGAGCAAGAGCGCCAGGTTGGACATTCCTTTGACTGTCGTGGCTGCCGACGGCTCGCAAATAATGCCCAGCCATCATGAAGTCTACAATTGCTACTTATTGAACATAGGCACGACTCTGATTACTTATGGCGTGAAGCTGCCTCCGCTTCTTGATTCGGTGCCCCGTCTTTATCACCGGGCAGAGGATCTCTATCCCCTGGTCGACCGGCGCCGGCTGCACATTGACGAGCAATTCGTCGCTCTTGAGAGAAATCTCGAGGAACTCTCGACTCTACGGCTGCTCACACTCCAGGCTCTCGAACGCAAGCTGCCAGTCGTGGCTTTTGTCGACGGGTCGCTCATCCCCTTTTCGCTGGATAAAATGCCTGACAGCTACCGACATACTTATCTGGAGCGGCTTTCGGCGATTCTCGAATCTTTCCGCCTTCTTGAAGTGCCTCTTCTTGGCTATATCAGCCAGAGTCGGGCTTATGATGTGATAAACGTGCTGCGTATCTCGAAATGCCCGTTTCCTCAGAGTCGCTGCAAAGACTATTGTGCGCACTTGAACGAAGAGGACACCGCCTGCTCCGTTGTCTGGCCTTCGACCGACCGCCAGCTCATGTCGACTTTCCTTGAGCCTTTGAGCCGCAGCAATATCTTTGCCTCGGGCTCGAGCGTTCTCAGCCGGCTTCCTGGCTGCCACCATATTGCTTTCACTTATGTAAATGTCGGGCAGGAAATTGCTCGTCTGGAGTTCCCGCGCTGGCTTTCTCAGGACAGCAAGAAGCTGGATCTTTCAGTGGCTGTTGTAATTAGCCAGGCGGAGAAAGGGCAGGGATATCCGGTCTGTCTGGCGGAAGCTCATAACCAGGCCGTTATCAGGGCTTGCGATCGCGCGCGTTTTTTCGAGCTTCTCAGGCTCCATCTTGTGGGCATGGGTGTGGAAAAAGTACGCGTCAGCCCGAAAGAAGGGCGCAAGCGCCATGGCATTGTCTGAACCGACACTTTCAGGACTTGCTTAAAGCCCCATTTCCCGGGACAAACGATCGACTTCGTCTTTAGCCTCTTTTAAGCCGATGTTGCGCAACTGGCGCAATTCTTTGATGGCATCGATGTGCTTTCTTCTTCGCACCAGCTCACGGATGCTGTCCGGCACTGGCTCGAGGCAGCCAGTCGTATCCGGAGCTGGCGTTGGAAAGTCGCTTGCGACTTTCCTTTTACCCCCATCCGATATGATGACATCTTCGCCCCTGGCTTTGATGAGGCGCCCGACGACAAAACCGACGCCGACTCCCAGAAGAAGAAAAGCAATGATTTCCATAAGCAGAATTTGATCCTCTCTTTCTCTCAACATTGCCTCATCCGGCTCAACTTGTAAAGCCCTCCATGTTAGGATTCTTGCGGACCCGTGCTGTTCGGGCACCAGGTTGTAAGGAGCCTCAAAATGTCATTGCCACTGGAAAAAGCTCTTGTTGCCAGCCATCCTCTTTCGGACATTGCCAGCAAAGTTGTTGACGGGGAGCGTCTCTGTTTTGACGACGCAATAAGGCTCTATCAATCAGCCGATCTTGTGACAATAGCTGCACTTGGCTGTCAAGCACGGCGGCGAAAGGCCGGTCCGGATAAGGAGAAGTGGGTCTATTACATCCATAACATGCATTTGAACCCCACGAATCTTTGTATAGAGAACTGTCGCTTCTGCTCTTATGCCAGCCCCACCGAAAAGAACAAGGGTTACACGTTGCCCCTGGACAAAGTCCTGGAAGAAGCTGCCGCAGGAGCGGCCCTTGGTATAAACGAGATTCACATGGTCGGCGGTCTGAACCCGGCTTGCGATCTCAAATATTACGAAGTTGCCTTCAGGGCTATCAAAGAGAGGTTCAGGCACATCCATCTCAAGTCTATGACGGCAGTGGAAATCGATTACCTGTCCCGCCTGGAAGGCATCAGTTACTCTCAGACGCTGGAGCGGCTCATAGCAGCCGGGCTTGACTCCATGCCAGGCGGCGGTGCCGAGATTTTCGACGAGTCTGTCCGGGAAAAGATGGCTGTGAAGAAGACCCCGGCTAGCGTTTATCTGGAAATTCACGGAATTGCGCACAACCTCGGAATCAAGAGCAATGCCACCATGCTCACAGGCATTGGCGAGAGCATCGAGCACAAAGTCGATCACATGCTCAGGCTCAGGGAGCAACAGGACAGAACAGGCGGCTTCCTCTGTTTCATTCCCTTGAAATGCTATTACGAAGGCACCGATATTAAAGATGAAGTGCAGGAACCGACCGGTTACGATCTGCTCAAAGATGTGGCCATTTCGCGGATGGTTCTGGACAATTTTGACCATATCAAAGCTTACTGGATCCAGTTGGGCGAAAAGCTGGCGCAAATTGCGCTTTCCTTCGGTGCTGACGACATGGATGGAACCATCGGGCAGGAGAAGATCACCCACGCCGCCGGTGCCGACACGCCGCTCAAACTGGCGAAAGAGTCCATGGAGTATCTGATCGCCTCTGCCGGTTATATCCCGGTCGAACGTGATACCGTCTATAATGTCAGGCGGATTGCCGGTGATAAGCCATGCGCCAGCGGTACTCCTTGCGCTTGCGCCCAGAGCTCTGCCAGCGTATGAGGAGAAAGTCTTGAATTATATCCACACACAGAAGGTTCCCGGCAAAGCGATGGTGGCCCTTAGTGCCGCTGGACTGGCTATCGGGCTGACACCACCTGGACTTCTGGCTCGGCTGGCGCTTTTAGGCGTTCTGGGAGCAGCAGCTGTGAACTTTCGCTCCCTCACTGTCGAGGTCGATGATAACGAGGTCAGCATGCGTTTTGGCGGGGGACCGATCAAGAAAGCCTTTCGGCTCATTGACATCGAATCGGCCTACACGACACGTACAACACCTTTCCACGGCTGGGGAGTGCACTGGATCGGGGTGGGCTGGCTGTACAATATCTGGGGACTCGATGCCGTCGAGCTGTGTTTCAAGAGCGGGCAGAGAGCTTTCATCGGCACCGACGATCCAGAAAATCTGGCGGCGGCAATCAACTCGCGGGTCAAGCCGTTAGAGCCTCTTGAATCCGAGGCAAGGTAAGCTCGAGTGTCGCTTTTATCGGGCAAATGTGCCGGTTCAGCTCTCTGTTGCGCGCGCCAGCGCGATGGCAGCTTTGATCAGCCCGGGTGTCTTGCCTTCATAGACGAGAAATCTTTCTTCCCAGGATGGGTCGAATTTTTCTTTGTAGCGTCTCAAGCCCTTGTATGAAAAGAACCTGTTCATGTGCTCATAAATTTGATGAACGGCGCGCTCCTCGAGGCTGGCTCCTGGGCCGCCGCTGCAGCCTCCAAGGGCAGCCAGCCCCAGGCTGAAATGGCTGTAGCCTTGCTGGAGAAGATCCAGGAAAAGTCGGGCAAAGAGAAAATCCATGGCTCCTCCGGGCACGTCGACCCTGTGGCGCATCATATCGATGGTGGCTTCGCCTTTCCGGTACGAGCGCACCTGATTGACGAAGGCGATAATCCTGCCATCTTTGTCTTTGAGGACAAAAATGGGTGTGCTCTGCAGAGCTTTGAGATCGAAGGACCCGAGGCTGAATCCTCTCTCTCTCCTGCCAGGTAGAGACAGCCACTCTTGCGATATCGACTCGACTTCAAGGAGCAATTGCTCTGCGTGCGGGGGCTGGCAAAGCACCAGGGTGTAACCTTCTTTCTCGAGCTTGCGCAAAGGAGCTTTGAAGGCTTTCTTGTTGATGGTTTTCTTACAAAATATGCCGAGGTCTACGACTGCATCCTCGCCGATTTTCAGGAAGTCGAAACCGGCTGCGCGATAGATCAAAAGATAATCCGGGGTTGTCTGCAGGAAGGCTGTCGACCAGCCGTTGTTAAGGCAGTAGCTACGAAACCTGGCGATAAGCTCGGGAAACTCGCTTGCAGGACCCACCGGGTCGCCGAGGCTGATGGCGACGTTCAGGGCTGTCTTGTAAGCAATCACTGCGTCATGGTGGCAGGAGAAGAAATAAGACTTGTCGGTGAGAAGTTTGTACCAATCGAGAGCGGTCCTGCCGTGAGCTTCAAGTATGGCTTTTACCAGCTTTTGTTCGTGGGGCAAGGTGGCTAGTTGATATTCCAGAGGGCGAAAAAGATTGTACGCAGCAAACACGGCAGCGAGGCTGCCCAGAATTTGTAAGGATTGCAAGAATCCCGCGGCATAGCGCGTGCGGGGAACCAGGTCGGCATTGCCGATCAAGGTAAACTGCCTGATTGTTCTAAGGAGGGCGTCGCTCAGCTCAAAGTTTATGCCGAAGTCGCGCACGTCAAGCAGCCAGAACCCCAGAGTTCCCCAGGACAGCGCCAGGCAAAGGGCGAGCGCGACAAAAGTAAGACCTTGTCTGATTGTTCTAATTGAGCTGTGAACAGTGTAGTACTTGCGCGATGCGACAAGCAATAGCAATGCCGCCACCGAAGGTAGTGAGGAGAAATCAGGCAGGTGGGTTCCGGGGCTGCCTGGGGGAAGCCAGAGGAAATGTTCAGAGCCGCTGCGCGCAGCCAAAACCAGAACTGACAGGGCGGAAATGGACAGAGCCAGCATCCAGGCAAGACGTTTTTTGCGCAGGAGATTGTAAGAGAGATAGATAAGCATGAAGCCGAATGCTGTTGTCAGCGACTTGCTGAAGTGATAGAGCTCGTAAGGGACCAATGCAGAAAAGAGGCGAGGGTGGGCGGCCACGCGGGCAAGAAGCGGCTGGACAATACCGACCAGACCGCTCAAGAAAGTGACGCCTGCCACGAGCCAGACAGGCCAGTCGGCAAATCTGTGAGGTACGCTGCCGGGGTCCAGGTATGCCGGCATCGGAGCACTGGTATCTGTGCCGAAGGCGAAATCCTCGGCGCCAGATTGTGGTGCTTCTTCATTTAGTCCGGAGACCGGCTCTTTGTCTTCCATCTGCTATTTGCGGCCTGAAAGATTTTTTGCTTTTAAGGATGGGAGCGGGCTGGCAGAGCCGCTTGGGAGCGCGGCAAGTCTGTCTTCGTCATCTGTTGCCTGTCAGATCAGGCCGACAGGGAACGCTTGAGGAAGCATTGCTTGATTGTCTCTTCGAGCCTGGACCTCAGTTTTGTCAGACGCTGAGCTATCTCGATGCGTCTTTTCTGCAAATTGAGCTGTTGCTTGCGGCGGTAATCGTCGAGCGCTTCGTCGAACACCTCATGCAGAGCGATTTCCTCGCTGTGCGTCCACCAGAGATCTTCAATAACACTGCCTATGAGATCGTGTTCGGCTTCGTCCGGCATCTGGTTCAACAGCCTCAGTTCGTGACTCCAGATATATTCGATGGTGGCGCGGACCTCCTGGCGCAAGTGCTGGGCGGAGCTCTCGACAATGGTCGCGCTCACCTGATTGTCCACGGAGCCGCAGCGGCGGGAGAGAAGCTTGAGAGTCTCTTCCAGCAGATAACGCTGGTAGGCGGTCTGCACCAGCAAGAAGTCCGGCACATATGCCAGGATGACCATCAGCCCGATTTCTGAGCGCTCGGGCATTTTGGACAGGCTGGTGGCAGCGAGTTGCGCCAGCCGTTTCAAAGATTCTACGCCCTCAAGCTTTTCCAGAATGAGCTCGTTCAGCCCGCTGATGACCGTATGCCTGACAACCGGTGCACTTGGGTTGAGACAATCTTCCTTAGCCACCAGACTCATTATCTGTCGGCGCAGGAAAGTGAGGTTTGCTCCGAGCTCTTCCAGGACTTTCTCAGTGGCTTCTATCTTGAGGTCGACTATGGACAGAAGGATGTGCTCCGGTGCAACTTGGGAGCGTCCGAAGAATCTCCGGAAATCGTGAGAGCGATCGAAGATCTGCCTGACTGTCTCGGAAAAGCAAATTTGCTCGAAAGATACTGTACCTCTGCCGGCTGTGGGCTGGTTTTCCAACCTCTCGTCGGATCTTAGAGAACGTTCCACTTCTTGCTGCAGATTGTCCGCTTTGATGTTCATTGTGGCCAGAGCGCGAGCGGCTATGTTTGCCGGATCGCGAGTGAGAGCAAGAAGTAAATGCTCCGGCAATACTACCTCTGTGCGCAGGCGCAAACATTCATGACGGGAGGCAGATATAACATCAGCTGCCGCTTCGTCAAACTTTTCAAACATTGCTTACTCCGGGTGAAATAATGCTCATCGGCAGGACCGTCAAGCCAGGACTCTTATCTCTGGCATACTACTTGGTTGTTCCAAGATGCGCAACCATGGGGAAGCTTACCGGTTGTCCGGAGAATATCGCCAGCGAACTTGAACTTTTGCGACGGCGGTTTGGCAAGTCAAGCGGTGTGTACAATGCGGGATAATCGACTCGGCAATTTGCGGAGATGCAACCTTGAGAATACTTGTTAGCAATGACGATGGCATACATGCCGGGGGCATAAACACTCTTGCTCGGCGTTTGTCTGCCGAGGCGGAGCTAGACGTTTATGTGGTGGCACCGGATCGCGAGCGCAGCGCCACCGGACACGCCCTGACTTTGCACAAGCCACTCAGGGTGGAGGAAGTGGAAATGGAAGGCAGTATCAAAGGTGCCTGGGCCACAACCGGGACCCCGAGCGATTGTGTCAAGATCGCTGTCGGGACGCTGATTCAAGCTCCTGTCGATTATATCGTCTCAGGTATAAACCGCGGGCCTAACCTTGGAGGCGAAATTCTATATTCCGGGACTGTCTCGGCGGCAATGGAAGGAGCTTTTCTCGACATTCCCAGCCTTGCAGTCAGCGCTGCAGGCAGCGGACGTTTCAGTTTTGCTCTGGCTGCCGATTTTGTCGCCAGGTTACTCAAGATATTGCCCGACGCCAGTTTAATCGGCAAGACTCTCTTGAATATCAATGTCCCGGATGTTGCCGGGCAAGACATAAAGGGCGTGGCCATCTCCAAGCTTGGCGTTAGAGCTTATACTGACCATTTCGAGAAGCGCATAGATCCGCGCGGCAAAGTTTATTACTGGCTGGCCGGCGAAGCCATCGAAGAAGGGGAGGAGGAAAACACTGATGCCTGGTGCCTGGCGCACAATATGAT
>JAHFBI010000074.1 GCA_023250095.1 Candidatus Melainabacteria bacterium | reverse complement strand
GTGAGCTCATTTATATTTGCTCGCCAGGCAACCCGACTGGCGCGGTTCTTGACGCCAAAACTCTTGAGCGCCTTATCGGGTTGTCGGATGAATATGACTTTGTCATTGCTTCTGACGAGTGTTATTCGGAGATTTATTTCGACGAGCTCAAGCCGCCGCCGGGGCTTCTGGAGGTGGCAGCGCGTCTAGGACGCGATGATTTTCGCAACTGTCTGGTTTTTCACAGCCTTTCTAAAAGATCTTCTGTTCCAGGAATGCGATCCGGTTTTGTTGCCGGCGATGCGCGACTCATCGAGTCTTTTCGCCTCTACCGCACTTATCATGGCTGCGCAATGTCTTTGCCATATCAGGCGGCCAGCGTCAGAGCCTGGAGCGATGAGGAGCACGTCATTGCCAATCGCCGCCTTTACCGGCAGAAATTCGAGGCTGTTGCTCGGATTCTCGAGCCAGTGATAAATGTGGAGCTGCCACCTGCCAGTTTTTACCTCTGGCTTCAAACACCGGTTGAGGACACTGTGTTTGCCGCTCAGCTCTATGAAAAGTGCAATGTCACTGTCTTGCCCGGGTCTTACCTGTCGCGCTTGGCCGACACGGTCAATCCCGGGGAGCGTCGCGTAAGGATAGCTCTGGTGGCGCAGCTTGAAGAATGTGTCGAAGGAGCCAGGCGCATAGCTGAGCATATCAGTTTGACAGGAAGCGGTCTGTGACCGGAAGGACAGGGCAGGAATTTGAGCGACATTCAGCAAATTATCGAAGAAGCCTTTGAGCGCCGGGCGCAGATTACCCCAACCAGCGTCGAGCCCTCGGTCAGAGAGGCTGTCAGGGAAGCTCTTGATGCTCTGGATAAGGGGCGGTTGCGGGTCGCCGAAAAATCGAACGGGGAGTGGATAGTGCATGACTGGCTGAAAAAGGCTGTCCTGCTCTCGTTTCGCCTGGAAGACAACCAGGTGATGCCTGGCTCTTACACCAATTATTACGACAAAGTGCCGGCCAAATTTGGCACTTATCAGGGTGATGATTTTCGCCAGGCCGGCTTTCGCATAGTTCCTCCGGCAGCCGTGCGCCGGGGCGCTTATATTGCTCCGGATGTGATTGTCATGCCGTCTTTCGTCAATATCGGGGCCTGGGTAGGCAACGGAACGATGCTGGATACCTGGGCGACAGTCGGCTCCTGCGCTCAGATTGGCAAGAACGTTCACCTGTCCGGCGGCGTTGGCATCGGTGGTGTGCTGGAGCCGCTGCAGGCTCGACCGACAATCATCGAAGACAATTGCTTTATTGGGGCGCGCTCCGAAATCGTTGAAGGGGTGATTGTAGAGGAAGGTTCCGTGATTTCAATGGGGGTGTTCATCGGGCAGAGCACGAAGATATATGACCGGGCCAGCGGCGAGGTTACATACGGTCGTGTGCCTGGCGGATCGGTCGTGGTTTCCGGCAATCTTCCCTCCAGAGATGGCACGCATAGCCTGTATTGTGCCGTCATTGTCAAACGGGTGGACGAAAGGACGCGCGCCAAAGTGAGCATCAACGAACTGTTGCGTGATGTTTGATTGGAGGACTCAACAGAGGACCTGTTTAATCCAAAAGCGCTTTGTGGGAAAGTTCGCCGGTTGGCTCTTTGCAAGGTGAGCCGCGCTATGTGTTCATTCATGACATGCCCTTAGTAAACAGCTGGAATGAGGTGTGCCTGGTTTACAGATGTTGAGCGGGGGCTTGCTGAGGATATAGCGTTGCACTGTTTACAGAATATTTGTTCAGTCTGGGTCCTTCAAGAACCAATTAAGTCCAGCAAGCCTTTTGAGCTTAGATAAGCACTGACGAGAGTCTGTCGGGTTTTTTCGGGGCTATGCCAGGACTTGTTTGTGAGCTTGTTTGGACCGGTTTCTTTAGCAGACAGCTGAGTCTGTAAACGTCTTACAGGTGCAGAGCCGACAATTCACTTCCTTCTGCGCTTCTTTCACACATTGTGGCTAGCGCGCAACTTCTGGCGCCTGACCGCCAAAAAATAAAGGAGAACGTCTATGCTGACGGCAATTCTGGTTTCTCTTCTGTTCGGTGTCCTCTGGGGCGCCATCTGGGGCGCTATCGACGGCATCTTCATTGTCAAAGGCATTCTTGCCAGCGGCAATCAGATGACTTCGCTTTTCCGCGGGTTGATTGCCATGTTCGCCGGGCTTATCATCACATCTTTGTTCCTGGGTGCAAGCGATCTGATCTCCATGATCGTAGCTCTTCTGCTTTCGTTTGCTGCCCGCGACTTCGTGTTGAAAAACTGGCGCTGGTAATTCCTGGCTCCGGCAATAGAGGTTTCTGTGGTTCGTCCGACCGGAAAAGTGCCAAGGCATTTGCCGGTCGGATTTTTTTAAAAAGATAAACGAATCGATATAGTAGGAATCTTTCTAGAGCCTGGCCACGAAGGTATTGCCACTCGGGCGTCTGTCCTTGATCAGCTTCGGCTGGTTCTAAACGCGGCTCGATTTGCTGGCTTCGTGGTACAAAGCTGTCAGTGGTGTTGGCGGAGGGGGACATGCTCATGGTCCGGTATTGATGTCGGCAGACGATTGCCCGAAATCTGAAGATGATGCTGCAAAGGATAATTCCGGCCGCGCGCCCGCGCCGGAAGGTTATGTTTTTCATGAGCACGAATTCTCTGCGCTCGAGTACAAGTTTTTTCAGCCAGGTGTAGCCAGAGAGGATTCTGCCGGCGCTTCTGAGCAGACAGTAGCCCGTCCACTTGTTCGGCAGGCGAGCCAGTCAGAGTCCATGGGCAGTGCTGCCGGCGGTTCGAGCCAGGCGCCTTGCCCGGGAGCGGACCTTTAGGGTGTTTCCCCAGATGGGTCTTCTGTCCTTGAAACGAGGCAGATTCAGGACAGGGGCGGGGCGATCTTGAGCTACAGGCTCTGGCAGCTGTTGCCCTTTGCTGTTACCTATCCGGATGGCACCCAGGCGACTTTTGAGTTCGATGAGGCTCAAAGGGTAAGTCGGGTCACGGAGCGCACCGGTGTTAGCTTCCAACGTCAAAGTGAGCTGGATGCAGCCGGGTTTGCTCCCTTTGCCGAAAGCGGCGGGTTGATTGCCAGGCTGTCTTTTATCGTGGCCGCCGACGGCACTTATCAGCGTCGGGAGCCCAACGGGGCAGTTCATACGGTTACCACCGACGGGCGCAAACTCGTTTCTTATCCGTTTGAGCCAGGCTTTGACCTGAAGCGCACTTTGGTCCGGATATTCAAGCAAATCGACCGGAGCGCCGACGGGGCTCTGACTAAAGACGAGCTCAATGAAGCCGTATTGCGTCACTGGGGTTCGGCTGACGAGGCGCAACTCGTGGCCATGCTGAAGCTGCATTACGATATGATCTGGCTGACCCGTGACAAAGCCTTGTTCAGGCTGACTCAAGGCATAACTATCGCCGATATATTGCGCTTCGACCAGATAACCACCGGTGAGCAACGGAAGCATCAAGAGCCGCCGCAACAGCTGCTTCAGACAGTGGAAGATTTGTTTGCCCGCGTTGATATCAACTCCGATGGCATGACCACAATTGACGAATTGGCAGCCGCCAGGGGCAGAGGCGACCTCTCTAAAAGTCAGGAGGAGATCCTCGGACAAATTCTCAGTCATATCGGCAGAGTCAATTCTTTCGACAAGTCCGGCTATGTCGACCGTTCCCACTGGCTCTACAAGAAGGACTTGCTGGCTCTGTTCAAAGGGATTTATTTCGATGAGGTGGGAAGCCGCCTGGTGACGGGAGGCTGGGGACTGGAAGAACACTGGCAGAAAGTTGCCGGAGCCAGTCGCAGCTTGTATGGCGATGCCAAAGATCCCCTGGACAGCATCAAGCTCTCGGCGATCAAGCAAGGCGGGGTAGGCGATTGCCTTTTTCTGGCGGCTCTTGGCTCGGTGATTGTCGCGCATCCCCAGATAGTTCTGAAAACCATCAGAGATAATGCCAACGGCACTTACGCCGTCACTTTTGCCGGTGCCTCAGACGAGCCCATCACACTCGATCCGCCCACTCAGGTTGAGCTGGCTCTCTATGCTCGCGGCAGCGAGTTTGGCATCTGGGCGCCGCTTATCGAGAAAGCTTATGGGTTGTATCTGGCCTCTCACGGGAGAAAACGAAGCATCATCCCTGCCGAAAACACAGGCGGAGCCAGAGAGAATTGCCGGTCATTCGATCTTCTGACCGGGCAGACAGGCAGCTGGCGCTACACATCGGTAACTTCCAAGGTCGAAATGAGGCGGCGCCTGACAGAGTCCTTCAAGCAGAGACGGGCTGTGGCATGCGGCGTGCTGGGTTATTCCGACAGGAAAGTCGGTGACATTGCCCTTGTTTCCAACCATGCTTATTCAGTGATTGCCTGGAGTGAGAAAGACGATGAGATAACTCTGAGAAACCCCTGGGGATTCATAGCACATGATGCTTCGCGGAACGAGAATCCTCGCGGCTCCTTCGACGATGGCACAAACGGCGTCTTTTCCCTCAAATTTCTTGACTTTTATGACAACGTTCAGGTGGTCTATTTCGAAGAATGGCTTCCTTGAGGGGTTTTTCTTCTTCGGGGTGCCTGGTTTTGGTCTCAGAAGGAAGGGGCGCGGTTAAGTTCCACCGTCTTAAGGACAATTTCTTCTTTGATGGGGAGTAATGCGGCTTCAGCGTTTTGCCTGAGATTCTCCAGTGGGCAGTTCTCGGCGATGTGCCGGAATTCTTTGCTGGCAAGCAATAGTTGCCCGCTGCGGTAATAGCTCATTGCCAGATACAGCCTGGCTTTCCAGTGACGGGGCTCGATGGCTACAGTTTCTGATAGCCTGGCCAGGGCGGCTAGAAAGTCCTGGCAGCGGTAAGCGGCAATGCCTTCGTTGAGAAGCTCGTCAATACTTTTGTCGGTCATGGCCGGACTCCATAATGTTTTTGGCGTATGAAACTCAAGACACTGTTGGCGCTTCAGGGTTCCGCCAGATGGCTGTGGCGTTAATATGTCGTAATTGAGCGGGTTTCACGGCTGAAGCTCGATGGGAAGTTTTGCCAGGCTCTCAGGTCTGATGCCAGGAAGGTCTTTAGGGGGATGCAAGAGAGAAGTAAAGAGTTCAAGAAATGGTATAAATGCCTGAAGCCCAAGTAATGCCTGTGCCTGGAGTGAGAATGAGCGAAGAATCGAAGACCTATTTCGGACTTTCCGAGGAATTTTCCTCAGCTGAAAACTCGCGCGTGTCCATTGTGCCGGTGCCTTACGAGGCCACTACTAGCTGGGGGCGGGGCACGAGCAAAGGACCGGAGGCTGTGCTTGCAGCCAGCCAGCAAGTGGAGCTTTTCGACGATGAGCTGTGGATCGAGCCTTATCGGGTTGGCATCCAGACGTCGGATGCCGTTCATATGGAGCCGGTCGACGCTGAGACAGCCGAGCCATTCAAGGAGCTCAAGGATGCTGTCACGCCTCTTATCGAATTCAACAAATTTCCGATTTTGATAGGCGGTGAGCACTCCTTGACTCTTGGTGCCGTTCAGTCCTGCGTCGATCGTTATCCGGATCTCTCTGTCTTGCAGATTGACGCTCATTCCGATTGCCGCGACTCCTACGAAGGCAATCCTTATTCGCACGCTTCCGTCGCTTACCATCTGTACAAGTGCCTGCCGCAGCCGCTGATCACACAGGTCGGGATTCGCAACATCAGTCTGGGCGAGGCCAATTGGATGGAAGAAGAAAAGCCGAAGATCAATGTTTTTTGGGCCCGTCATCAGGACAAGTGGAACTTCCAGGACATCATCTCTACTTTGTCCGACAATGTTTATCTGACTATAGATGTGGACGGTCTGGATGCCGGGATTATGCCGGCTACAGGTACGCCCGAGCCGGGCGGCATGACCTGGTATCAGGTCATGGATCTAATCAAACAGTTATGCGTGCGAAAGAATGTCGTGGCAGCTGACGTTGTCGAGTTTGCTCCCATTGCCGGTTTTCATGCGCCGGACTTCCTGGTGGCCAAGCTCATATACAAAATCATTGGTTATCGCTTCGCCCTTGATCTGGGTGTCACCAAGAAATATCTCTAAAAGCAAATGATGGGGCAAAGAAAAGTCGCGTTTTCCTCGGCACACCAGGCGCTTGAAGCCGGGCATTATTTCTAAATCACGAAGCTGCTCTGGCTGCTCACTCGGATCAGTCTCTCGAGTTCGGCTTCCGGGATATGTTTGCCCTGGCGGCGGCAGACGGTGACGACGGCTCGCGCAGCCGCCAGTGTCTCCAGGTGTCCGGGGCCGAGCCCGCTGGATTTTATGGCGTAAGCCAGGCGAAAGAGCCTTTCGGCTTCGTCGAATTGCTCCTGTATTTCATAGAGTCTTGCCAGCTCCGCCAGCAAATGGGCCACCCCGAGATCTTCCTGCCCGAAAATCTGGCTGCGTATCATAACCGCGCGCCAGAAGAGCGATTCGGCTTCAACATAACGCTGGCAGACGAAACAGGCGTGAGCCAGTTGAGCCAGGCTTTCGGCAACGTCGGGGTGCATCGAGCCCAGCTTCTGCTCTTTCAGATGGAGTTTGTCTTCCAGTTCGATTATGCTGCGAGAATACATGGGGCAACTCAATGGTCTATCGGCAGGAGATTTCTGGATTGGTCCTCGAGAGGGAAAGGTGCTAACCGGATGGGTCCCCGGGTATTTCTGAGGAGGTAGGCCCAAGAGATAACCCGGGTTATTTCTTACTCTAAGCAGCCCCTTCCAACACTGCAACTGGAAATGTGCCAGGCTGGCTGGTAATTGGCAGAGTCTGTCTTGAGTGTCCCCATACCAAGGGGATGACTTGCCCGCGATTTAAACTCCTGCAGCGGGATACAATTGCTTTGCGGCCCAAAAAAGTCAGGGCTGACAAAGTCAGCCCCTACTGGTATTTGCTAGCCACTCAAATTGTATGCGAACTTAAATTGTTAGACTTGCCTGTCATCACCTCACTTTCGATCCCATCGTTAGCCTGTCCACCCCTGGCAGGTCTTTGTTAGAAACAAGAGCCGATTATGCACTCCATCGATCCACCCCTGAAACTCTGGAATTTGACCGGGCTCTTTAAGTATCTGCATGTATACGCACGTTTTTTGTTCTGGACAGATTGAAGATTAATTCGTCAAAGAAGCATGGATATCCAAAAAGACAGGCACTGGATTGAAGAAGCGTTGAAAGAAGCTGCGCAGTCGGGGGAGGATGTGCCTGTCGGCGCGCTTGTCGTAAAAGATGGGAAGGTGATAGGACGTGGTGCTAATCAACGGGAGAGGCTAAACGATCCCAGTGCTCATGCAGAGATTCAGGCCATGCGACAGGCAGCGGCCTTGACGGGAAGCTGGCGCCTGACGGATACGACTGTGTATTCGACTCTCGAGCCATGTCCCATGTGCGCTGAAGCGATCCTGCAGGCCAGGGTGGCTCGACTTGTCTTTGGAGCCTGGGACCCGCTGTCAGGTGCCGCCGGGTCGGCTTTCAATCTTTTTGTTTCGGGGCGGGGCTTGCCTTTGCCCGAAGTGGTGGGCGGTATTGGCGAGATCCCCTGTCGGGAGCTTCTGGTGGATTTCTTCAAGCGGCGGCGCGCTGACGCTTCTTCGGGGAAGACATGAATAAGTATCTGCTGGCTCTTGCTTCTATTTTCTTGCTGTCCGGTTATCAAGGCGGTGCCAAATGCTTGTCGGCTGAGGGTGCCAATTACAAGGGCACAGGGCTGGGAGATGCCGCTGCTGCCAGGGAAGCCGGCGATGACGAGCGAGTGGCCAGGGCATATCGTTTTCTCAACGAAATGCAACCGGACAGGGCAATTGGCTGTCTGGCTGGTCCTCTGGTGGAGGCCTTGCGCATGGGAGAACCAGCTGGCAGGCTCAGAGCTGCTCGCTACTTGTTGTTGATTGGATATGGCTTCCGGCTGGACGAAAATGACGAGGCGGCGCTGACATGTTTTCACCTGGCAGATAAGCTCAATCCTGCGGATTTGCTTGCTTGTTCGCTCATGGGTGAAACCTGTCTGAGGCTTTACGACTATCGGCAGGCGGAAGTTTGTTTCAAGCGCTTAGAGCCCCTGTCCGCTCACAACCGCATCGCCGCCCGGGCACTGGCTTTTCGCTATGCTGCCTTTCAAGAAACGGATAAAGCCGAGAAATATATTAGGCTGGCTCTGTCCATGGATCAAAGCGACCCGCGTGCCAGGTACACTCTGGCCAGGCTTCTTGAAGGGCAGGAGGCGGCTGCTCAGTACAGGCTGGCGGCAAAATTCACTGAAAGTCCTTACATGAAAGAGATGTTTCTCTGGTACGCCGAAGAGGCTCTGGACCCGGGCAAAGCCGGACGCGAGCACCTTCTGGCTGCAGGAGCAATTCTGCCGAAGGATCCGCTCTGGCATAGCAAGATTGCCATTACCTGGATGAGAGACGGCAAAATCGCCGAAGTGGGAAAGCAGATGCTCGAAGCCGCTCAGTGCCCGCGTCTTTCCACGCGAGCTTACGCGCAGCTGGCCACATATCTGATGTTCAACAATCAAAGCGATGCGGCAAAAAAATGTCTCTTATATATCGCGCGCTATCGGCCAAACTCGGCCGAGCTGCACTGGACTCTGGGCAATCTCTATGGCCTGAGGGGGGAAGTTGCTGCCGCTGAAAATGAATATCTGAAGGCCATCTCGCTGAACCCGCGTTACAACCAGGCTTATAGCAGTTTGCTCGAGATGTCTACTGTCAAGCGCCGGAAGGATTTCTGTCTCAGCAAGGCGAGAGAATGGACTGGATATTGTGCCAACCTTCCGGACGGCTGGCTTTATATGGGCAATTTGCTGAAGACGAATAAAGAGTACACTGCCGCCATTGCCGCATATAAGCGCGCTGAAGACGAGGAGACTTATAGTTTTCTGGAAAGAGACTTTGCACGCCGCTTGCAGGTGTGCAGTATTCATGCCGGGTTGGGCACGTGTTATTACAAGATGGGTAAGGTTGGCGATGCTCAAAGCGAGGCCAGGCTTTTCAACAAATTCAAACCGGTTGCGCAGGGGCAAGCCATGCGGGTTCGCCCTGGACCGCTTGATTTTGCCAGGCTGAAGGAAGGTTCGACAGAACAGCTCTCAGCTTTGCATGGCGCTGTGGCCGACATGCTTTATGAATGCCAGGAGCTTTCGGACTGCATCGCCGAATATAAGAAGGCTCTTTCTCTGGAGCCGGATAATATAGACTGGCACAAAGGACTGCTCAAGGCTTATCTGGACAAGAAAGACTGGGCGGCAGCCGCCAGGGAGGATCTGGTCGTCTCCAACTACATGGTGACCCAGCAAATGCCTCAGGCCATTGATGACTGGCGCAAGAAGACATTCGGAGGGAAGGAACTTCTCCATTGATTGAGAGTTTGATCTGCCGGGTTTTCTACCTGGCTTCAGGCTCTGGGGTGAAGGGTGGCTGGAGGTTGCTGACATTATGCGCCTGATGCAGAAAGGATTGATCCTGGTTGCACTGCCGCTTGTCGTGGCGATGGCGCTCAGCGGGACAATGTATTCCTTGATACTCAGACAGGACAGGCAGCGCGTCGAGGATGCTCAGCACAAACAGCTTGCCGATAACGCTGTTTTCAGCATGCTGCGCCTGGTCGATTTGCTTTTCTGTGTCGAGCGCTCATTTTCCGGTCAAGATGAAAGATTTTCTCTGCGATTGGATGAAGATATTGAGAGTCTCAAGGTCCGTTTCAAGCAAGATTTCACCGAGCTGCGCGCTCTTCAGGCGCAGACATCTGCTCTTGGTCGCTCTGCCGTGGGGCAACAGTCAAAAGAGTTGTACAGTGCCGTCAAGCAGGGACTGGATGGCGTCCGGCAGATGATGCTCGCTCTCACAGCAAGTGGGATGAGCACTGGGTCCATGGAGGATTTGCATCAGGCTCGCCGGGACCTTACCGGTCGTTCGTTTGCCATTGGCAGTCAGGTTTTCCCGATTCTTGAATCAGCACGTGCTTACCTGGAAAAGAGAAAACAGGATGAGCAAGCCAGCTTTCAAGCTGTAATTGTCACTCTGATGGTTTGCCTGATCGCCAGTGTCGGCATAGCTTTGCTTCTGGCGCGATGGTTTGCCCTTAACATTGTGGAGAGGATTAAAGTAGTCGTAGATAACACAGTGCGCATGAGTGCAGGGCAGAGGCTCAATCCGTTGCTTTCAGGAGGCGATGAGGTATGTTCGCTCGACCGTGGCTTCCATTCAATGGCAGCCTCCGTTCGGGAGGCGATGGCTAAGGAGTCCGCATTGTTTCAGGATGCCAGCGACATGATCTGTGTTCTGGATGGTGCCTGCCGGCTGGTGGCAGTGAACGCTGCAAGCGAGAGATTATTGCAATATGCGCCGGAGCAAATGTTGGGCAGAGATATCCAGAGCATTATTGTCGAGGAAGATCTCTGTGCTATGCAACAGGCCATCGAGCAGATCAAGGTCTCGACTCGGTCCTGCTCTATTGCCACTGGCGCCATTTCTGCCGATGGAAGAAGGCTCTATCTGCTCTGGTCACTTTACTGGTCGCAGCTGGACAATATGCTCTATGCCATTGCGCACGACATAAGTGGACGCAAGCAAATCGAGCAAGCAAAGGAAGAATTTCTCTCCATGGTGACTCACGATCTGCGCAGCCCGCTTGCAGCAATCTACGGGACTTTTGAATTGCTGTCGGCTGCCGAGATTGCTCTGCCTGAGGCAGCGCAGGCGCAGGTTCCTTCTGTCGTTCTCCATATAAAGAAACTGCTTGCTCTGGTAAATGATCTCCTCGATCTGGACAAACTTGAGGCAAATAAGCTTGAGCTTTTCCAGAAAGAAGCCAACGTGGAGGAGGTAATTCGGCTGGGAGCAGCTGATGGCGCCGAGTTGGCATCTGCCAGAAATATATCTATTTCTATAGATTGCGCCCCGGTCAATTTCATCTGCGACAAGGAAAGGGTCTGCCAGGTGCTGATCAATTTGCTCAGCAATGCCATTGAAAGCTCGCCTGATGGCAGTGTAATCAAGGTCGCCGCCTCAGTAAGTGATGAAGGGCTCAAAATTGCTGTTAGCGATCAAGGTGTGAGCATTGACGTTTCCGAGAAGGAATATGTTTTTCAACGTTTCAGCAATGTCGGTAAAGTCCGTGGTGAGCCGAGGCTCGGAATGGCAGTATGCAAGCGAATTGTCGAGCAGCATGGCGGAGTAATTGGTGTTGACAGTCAGGCGGGCAAAGGCAATTGCTTCTGGTTTAGCCTGCCGCATGAAAGATCGGCTATGGCCGCAGCTGAGGTGCCATCTTCTCCTTCCAGAGAAGTCTTATTTGAGGGAGCCGGCATCCAGGAAAATGACTTATCGATGAAGCAACCGAAAGGAAAGCTTCCATTTTCGTTTGACGGACTGAGCATTGTTAGCAAGGGGATCATTCTGGTCGCTGTCCCGGTATTTCTCGAGCTGTTCTGTGTCGCATCACTGTATTTTCTTGGAAGCCAGGCTTTTCAGGAGCAACAGCGTGAGCATCATCAGCGCATGGTGGCAACTACTGCAGGCGAGGTACTCTTGAGCCACTTTCTCCTCGGGTTCTCCATGTCCTTGCGTCCAGCCCAGAGAAGCTGGTCTGAATTCAGTCGCTGCGCAAAGAACATCGACAGGCTCGAGTCGCGTCTCGTTGAGCTTACCAGGCAAGATCCTGAATCGAGGGAAGTTGTGCAGGAGTTGAGTTCATTCTTGAATTCAGCCAGCACGTTCCGGAGCCGGGCTGAGCGAGTTGTCGCAATAACGGGAATTAATGAAAATGGATTGCGTGCTGCTTATTGGGAGCATGAGAAGCTCCACGATCTGGCCATGGAGTCCACCCCTGTTTTTACACGCTTGATTTCCGAGTGCAATGGCAGGGCGGATCTCAGCCCTGACAGGCTAGAGGCTATTCGTCGGCAGCAGGCCATGGTGCTCACACTGGGGCTTTTGGCCAGTTTTGCTGTTTGCGGTGTCTCGGCGGCTCTGTTCAGCCGGCACATTGTGAGGCGCCTGCAAACAGTTGAAGAGAACATGCGCAGGCTGGAGCAAGGGCGTCCCTTGACCGAAAGATTGGCCGGCAATGACGAAGTTGCGCAGCTCGATAAGTTCTTTGCCGCCATGGTTCAGACCATTCAGGAGATCCGGCGCAAGGAAACAGCCGTGTTCGACAATGTTCAGGATGTGATGTGTCTTTTGACTGAGGAAGGCGGCATCTTGCGCATCAATCCAATTGTCGAGTCAGCCTGGGGTTATTCGTTGGATAAGCTGGAAGGTACTTGCCTTCTGTCGCTCATGAGCGATGAAACAGCAGCAGAGGTCCGCCAATGCCTGCTGGATATGGGCGTCAGCTGGCAGCCGTGTGCGCTGGAAGGTGTGATTGTTTGCCGCGATGGCAGCAAGCTCGATGTTAGCTGGTCGTTCTCCAGATCCAGGCGGGGAGATGGGATTGTGGCAATAGCGCATGATATAAGCGAGCGAAAGAATCTTGAGGGGCTCAAGCAAGAATTTCTGGATATGGTCAGCCACGGCATGCGCACTCCGCTTGAGACTATTTCTCTCAGTTGTCACAAGATGCTAGGCGGTACTTTCGGTACGTTGCCGGATACGGCCAGTGCCATGTTGCAAATAGTTGAGCGCAGCTGCGATCGGCTGCTCAGACTGATAAGCGATTTGCTGGAGATTGAGAAACTCGAGTCCGGTCTCTTGCCGCTGGACAAAGCGCCTGTAAAGGCGGCTGCTGTTCTCAGGCAAAGTGTCGAGGCGCTGAGCGGACTGTCCGCGAAAAAAGGGATCAAAGTCGATATTCAGGCAGACGAAGATATATTGATTGACGGCGATAGCGCAAGACTTGTGCAGGTAACCGTAAATTTGCTGTCCAACGCTTTGAAATTTTCCGACAGGGGTTCGGTGGTCCAGTTGTCTGCTCTGAGAGAAGGAGAGTATGTCGAGTTTCGTGTTAAAGATGAAGGGCGCGGTATTCCTGAAACGCACATCGAGAGCATTTTTGAGCGCTACCGGCAGGTAACGGCGTCCGATGGCAGGCGCTATACCGGGACGGGATTGGGCTTACCGATATCACGGCAGATTGTCGAGCAGCATGGCGGTCAGATCAAAGTGGAAAGCCAGCCTGGTTGTGGTACCACTTTTTATTTCCGGATACCGGCAGTCAGTGTGCTTCTGCCGGGCGAACGTGTTGTTGCAGAATCGTAGTCTGATGCAAGGACTTCTTATTGCCGTGCTATATTTGCCGTGTCAGTTCGGGGAACTGTAAGCTGCAAAAACGATGGCCAAGATTCTTCTTATTGATGATGATCTGGAACTTGCAGAAAGTTTGCAGATCTGGCTGAAAACGGTTGGACACATGGCCGAGCATGCGCTTAGCGGCGAAGATGCCTTGCAGATGTTGCGATGCTACCAGTATGATGTGGTGGTTCTCGACTGGGTTCTGCCAGCTATGTCCGGACTGGAAGTTTGCCTGGAGTACCGCCGCTCCGGCGGCACCACTCCAATTATTTTTCTTACGGGACAAGGGGCTGTCGATCAGGTGGAGGGCGGGCTGGATGCTGGAGCTGATGATTATCTGGTGAAACCGTTTGAGTTTCGCGTGCTGGCGGCTCGTATACGCAGCTTGCTGAGGCGCCCGCCCAGGCTTTTGCCAATCGAACTGGTCGTTAACGGAATTACTCTCGATTGCCAGGAGCGCACTATCTCGGTCGACGGCAAGGAGTTTCATCTCAGGCCCAAGGAGTCGTCCTTGCTTGAATATATGATGAGACACCCTGATGTTCACTGCAGCTCTCAGGAGCTGCTGGATGCTGTCTGGCCCTCCGATACATCGGCGTCTCCAGACACGATCAGGACCTGGATGCGCAACCTGCGAAAAACCTTAGCTAAAGCCGGCAAGGAAGATTTTATCAAGACAACTTTGGGCTCAGGTTACGTAATCGAATCATAGCGGCAAGAGGCTTGCATCAGGCAGCCGCCCTATTTCATTTGGACTGGCGCAGGAGAGTCGCTCGGCCAGGCCTGACGTTTATCGGCTTACAGCCTGCATCTTCTGCGGAGCCACTTTCGATAGCTTGCATTTGCACTTTCACGGCTGGAGAGCTTTCACGAGGATTTCACTGGCTCAGGTATATGGTCTTGCCGTGTTCTTCTTTTACTAATTCAAGTTGCCGGCGGATCTGCCGTGTATAAGAGGGCTGCCATATGTCTATAAGAGATAATTCCCAGTCGCTGCATGGAAAGGATGTTCAACATCTTGAAGGTGAACATGCTTCATCTTTGCCTGTCAGTTTCCTGCATTTGCTTGGCGAGAGAAAGACGCAGGCAGGCGAAGATGGCAGGGTACGCTTGAGCTCATCTGACACACAGGCGAAGTTGGGTCTCGATAGCTCGCGGGCTAACTTCGACCTGCAAAGGATGGGAGTCTTGCCTCGCCTGGAGATTGTTCCGGATAGCCATCGTAAGGAAGGATTTTTCTTGAAGGCTCAGGAAAAGGTGGACCCGGCGGCCCGAGCCTCCGAGCAAACTGGCGCTGAGTTGGCCGGAAAGCTGCCGGCAGGCAAGTCGGGTTTGCCCGAAACGCAGCAGCGCATAGAAGACATTCTCAAGAAAAACCCTCACGATTTCTCCCAGGTATTTTCTGAATTGGAGCGACTTCGTGGCGCTCACCCGAAAGACTTTCGGCAAGAGCTGGAATCTATAAACAAAGAGTTGCACAAGAAGGGCTTCTTGCCCCATTTGCGGATCATCGAGGACGACTACGCAGGCAAAGGCAGTCGGACAGGGGCTGAGCACGGCTATGCCATTGTGGCTGACGACAAGCAAAATCCCCCCGGGAATCGTACTGTCTATAGTACGAGCCACCATAGTCCTCATGAATCAGAAAGACTCAGGCAGTCCTATCACCACATGCGATACCGGCATGGGCACTATAACGGCTGGGAACAGTCAGCGGAAGGCTCAGGCGGCAGCGATGGAGGGTTGTCCAGGCAGGCTATAGGCGGTCATGTTCCAGTAGGGGCACGAAAAGAGCTGATCGACATGGCGCTCAAACTGGCCGGGGTGCCTATAACTCCAGCCACAGAGGCGGCGGTCAACAAAATAGTCACCAGAGAAAGTGGTTGGAATCCCAATATCACAAATACCTGGGACTCGAATGCTCGGGCCGGGCACCCATCAACAGGTTTGATGCAGACCATTCCTGGGACATTCAAGCGTTTTGCTCTTCACGGCTATGACAGTAATATCCATGATCCGCTCTCCAATCTCATTGCCGGCATTCGGTATGCCGAGCACACATATGGATCAAGGGGTGGCCCTGGTTCAGGCATCCTTCGTGTCGCCAGCCGTCCTGGCGGTTATTGATGTTCCGGCTCCCAGGTAGTCGGCAGGCATTATAAGCTTTTACCTTTCGGATGCTTTTTCTTTAGCGGAGAAGGCGGATTTCTCCGCCTTCTCCCTTGTTGACTGTGGTGGACTCAGGCACTGTGGTCCGCCCATTGCGGTTTGGCCGGGCGTTTCACCGGAGTCAGGGGAAGACCTTTGTGAAGGTCGTCCCAGGCATAGGGGAAAGCCACTTCCTTCGACTGGTCGCGTCCTTTGTGGAACTCGTCCCAGTCAGCCTTGATTTGCGGAAAGCGCATACGCTCGGCCTTGATCAGGCGTGGCACCATCCAGTGGATGAAATCGGACTCGCTTGTCAGATATGCGTCCGCTTCAGCCTCGGCTTCGGACAGGAACAGATCGATGAAAGCATCGACCTGCATTGCCGAGTAGTCGCTCATGCCGTATTGAGCAGCATGAGCGGATTCGCCTCCAAGGTAACGGCTGCCGCCCTGGTATTCCACCGACACTGCCGGCAATTTCCAGCCGGCGTTGTTGCAGTCGGACATATTTACTTGCAGGAGCATGGCTTTGATAAGCTTCATGGCCTGCTGCAGGTCATTCTGACAGCCGACGGACTTGTCGCCGAGGAACATCCGCTCCGAGCGATTGCCAGCAAGCGCAATGGCGATTCTCGACTTGAGGTTCTTGGCTGTTTTCATGTCGGAGGCAGAGCTGGTACGAACAAAGCCGCCGACTCCCGCAGGACCGAGAATGCTGATGGCGCTCACCGGGTCACCATAGTTTCCATCCAGTCTGCCGGTGTTCTGCAAGAACTTCCGGTAAGACAGGACCAGATGTCCCAGCTCGTGATAAGCAATCAGTCGCTTCAGCTCCGGATCGAGCCGGCGACCCTTAGTCTCGGTGATCTGACCCATGATCATGTCTTCGAGGGCCTTCCAGATATCGTCATGAGTGACAAGGAAGTCGTCAAGCTTGAAGCTAGCCGGCGTGTAAAGTCCGGACGGAAGGCGCGACAGCATGCGTTCTTTGGCGTGCTCGGGAGCGCGCTTGAGAATGAGCGTGTCGATGTCAGCTCCCGTCAGACCGGTCATTTCGTCGGCGACAGCGGAGAGATCCACGTCATCGGCGGCCGGCACTTTCTTGATCTTGACCGTCAGGATAGCCAGACGTCCGGCGCGATCGGGCGCGCTGATTTCGATTTCCATGTCGCCGAGACGTCCCGAGCGAGTGATGGCCGGATCCAGGGTTTCAGGCTGGTTGGTGGCAACCATAACAAGGATCCGCGAGTTGTCGTTCTGCGATCCTTGCAGCTCCACAAGAAGCTGCCCGACAGTCTGGTCGCGCTCGTCGCTGCCGCCGCCCCCGGAGCCACCGCCACCACGGCGTTTGGCTACGGCGTCGAACTCATCGATGAAGAAGATCACCCAGGAGTCCGACTGGTCGCGCAGGGCGCGCGCTTGCTTGAAGGCATCGCGGACGCGGGCTGCGCCCCTGCCGACGAACATCTCGACGAAGTCGCCGCCGCTGCACGCCAGGACAGGGACTTCCGCCTCGCCGGCAAGAGCGCGGACAAGATAAGTTTTGCCCGTACCGGGTGGACCTTTGAGGATCACTCCGGCAGGCACCCTGCCGCCGAGGCGCTGGAGAAACTCTGGATGCTGAATGTCAAAGACAAGTCCCTTTATTTTCTTGAGTTCGTCTTCGATACCGGCTACGTCGGCGAATTTGACTTTTTCGCTCATCTGGTCGAGGCGCGTCAGTGTAATCTGTCCGGCCTTGTCAGAGTTGTTTCCCAGTCCTGCCTTCTTGAACATGAAGAACACGAGGGCAAACATTGCCACAGGAATGACGATGCTTCCGAAGATGGAAGCAGAGTTCCAGGTGGAGCCTGCAGGTCCCATCTGCTCCGATTCCGGATGCAGTGGTCTGGCGTCTTTGGCCACTCCGTGCTTGTCCGCGCAATCCGAGAGCAGGTCGTAGTCGTGCGTACCGGGAACCTCCGACCAGAGCGACTCATCACCATCGACCATCACTTTTACCGGCGTATCCCTGCCTTTCTCCTTCAGGAAAGTCAAATACTTCACCGATTGAGGGTGTTTCTCGACCAGCTCCTGAATGCGGGAAAATGGCGCCTGGGAGTGGAATTTCAGCGGGTCATAAGCTTTTGCTGTCGGGCCATAGTAAACCCAGGCGACGCCGAACAGCAATAGTCCTATGCCTGCGTAGAGAAACCAGTTCATATGTGGTTTGAGATTCTTGAACATCTCATCACCCATGTTTGCGGCCTTTCCAGGCCGTGTGGTTGAATGTTGAGGCATGCCGTTGAGGAGGCTGCCTTTCTTCGCCATTGCTTTTGATGTCCTGACAAACGC
>JAHFBI010000366.1 GCA_023250095.1 Candidatus Melainabacteria bacterium | reverse complement strand
TGCCGCCGCCCATTCCGGACATATCGCCGCCCATTCCGGACATGCCGCCGCCCATTCCGGACATGCCGCTGCCCATTCCGGACATGCCGCCAGAAAACGGTTGCGCACCGGGCTGCGACATAATGTCGGTCTGACTGACACTGCCTCCAAGAGTTACGCCGTTGTCGATCGGCTGCGCAAAGCCGCTGTTATAACCATTACCGGCTTGTCCAGGATGCACCCAGCCCGACGAACCAACGGATCCCGAAGATTGTCCTGAGCCCCGGGAACTTCCTGACGGACGCACCCAGTCAGACGAACCGATGCTTCCTCTGCCGGAGCTTGAACCCGATTGTGACTGCCCAGCCGGACGCACCCAGTCAGAGGAGCCTATGCTGCCTGGAGCAGCGTAATTGCCCTGTGACTGCCCAGCCGGACGCACCCAGTCAGAGGAGCCTATGCTGCCTGGAGCAGCGTAATTGCCCTGTGACTGCCCAGCCGGACGCACCCAGTCAGAGGAGCCTATGCCGCCTGGCGCAGCGTAATTGCCCTGTGACTGTGCAGCCGGAGGCACCCAGTCAGAGGAGCCTGTGCTGCCTGGAGCAGCGTAACTGCCCTGGGGCTGCCCGCCATTTACCGGCGCTGTCTTGGCGAACCGGCTTCCCGGCTGCGTCAGCCTGGCTCTTTGTTGTGCTACTCCTGCCGGGCTTGAGGTCGGTGTCCATCCCTTTCCTGGAGCAATGCCTGTATCAGCCCAACCAGGATGACTAGAATTGGCGGAGGGACCAGGTTGTCCCGGGGCAAGGGAATTGCTGGAGCCGGCGGAGGGATCGTTTATTTGATCCGGAGTAATCAGCTCCGACTGCCCGAGTTGTGCCAGCGCCGGCAGGCTCGTTTGTACAAGGAGAGCGCTGGCTAGCAATAGCGCATATTTCGTCCCAGAAGGATTTTTATAGTAAGACATGAGAGGCTCTCAGGAAATAGTAATCTTGACAAGATCCTAGACGTGTCAGTCCGGCGTGTCAATTACTGTTTGCCCCAGATGTCCACCAATTCCACGGCACAAGACTAAATTACTAGTTCAGTGCCAGAAGTCCAGGGGATTTCAGAGGGTCCAGACTGCGCTGGCCGTCTGGACCAGAAGATGTCCGTTGTTGGCTGCCTCAGAGCCTGCCTCTGACAGGATGCAAGTTCTCAAAAGAAGGAAGACGCTGTTCTTTCCTTGCTTTGACTGATTCGGCCACATGGCTCATGTCGAGAATCGCCGCCTGCCAGCTGGCAGCCTGCCTTAAGCTGTCCGCCAAAGAGTGATCCCTGGCATAAGTTATTGCTTCCTTAGAAGCTGCAATAGCCAGAGGCGGGTGTTCGGCTATCTTGCCAGCGACTGCCAGGCACCTTGCCAGCATCTCTTCTTGCGTTTCAAAAACGTCATTGACCAGCCCGAGCTGACTCGCTCTTTGCGCCGAGAGCCGGTCGCCTGTGTAGGACAGCTCGCGAACGATTCCTTCTGGAATCAGCTTGGGGAGCCGCTGCAATGTGCCCAGATCGGCCATCATGCCGATGTTTATCTCCTGAATGGTGAAGAATGCCGATGACGTTGCATAACGCAGATCGCAAGCTGAAACCATGTCCACGCCAGCTCCGATACATCCCCCCTGAATGGCGGCAATGACTGGAATCCGGCAGTGCTCGAGACAGCTGAAAGAATCTTGCAGGCTGAGAATCAGCTTGCGAAGCTGCTCGCGATCGAGTGCTGTGCGCGTGCACACAGCGCTGTCACCCTGGAAGACCGCGAGATCCATGCCGGCAGTGAAGTGTTTGCCGGTGGAAGAGATAACCAGCACACGAGCCTTACCGGACTGCTCCACTGCCGCAACAGCCTGAGGCAGTTCACTCCAGAATGCTGGAATCATTGAATTGAAGTGCTCGGGGCGGTTGAGGCGCAAGTGTGCCACAGGGCCGTCGGCTTCCAATTGAAAACATGAATAGATCATTTCAAGCCTCCTGGCAGATACTCTCACATCCATCCAGCTTACTTGGAAGCCACCACGGCGCCGGTTTTGCCGAGAGCTCCTTTCGTCAAGACCGGACCGTCTCCCAGGTAGAAATCGGCGACAAGCTCGTGTTCTGGATCAACTGCATAGCATGCAAAGTCAGTGACGCCGGCAGCTTTCAGAACCTGGGTATCCAGGAAGAAATTGCCTGTGCAATCGGCAGCTGGCTGCGTGAGGACCCAGTAGGCCGCATCGGCGACAATGCGCGGAAGACGCGAGCCTTTGATCATCTCGTCTCCACCGAGAAGGTTTTTCACGGCGGCTGTGGCAATAGCCGTCTCAGGCCAGAGCGAATTCACGGCAATTCCATCGCGCCGGAACTCTTCAGCCATTCCCAGCGTGCACATGCTCATGCCGTACTTGGCCATCGTATAGGCCAACCACGGGCCGAACCACTTCGGACTCATATTGAGCGGCGGTGAGAGATTGAGGATGTGCGGATTTTGCGCCTTTTTCAGGTGGGGAATTGCATATTTGGAGCAGAGGAATGTTCCGCGCGCGTTTATCTGATGCATCAGGTCATAGCGCTTCATCTCAATCTCGAGCGTTCTGTTCAAATTGATGGCGCTGGCATTGTTGATGCAAATGTCGATGCCACCGAACGTTTCAACAGCCTTCTCAAAAGCCTGGGCGACCTGCTCTTCAAAGCGAATATCGCACTGGACAGCCAGAGCTTTGCCGCCGGCTTTCTCCATATCGGCGGCAGAAGTATGAATTGTGCCTGGCAGCTTTTCTTGTTCGGAAGCTGATTTGGCTACAACGACTATATTTGCGCCATCCTCAGCTGCGCGCAAACCAATGGCGTGCCCGATGCCTCGGGATGCGCCTGTTATGAACAGTGTTTTTCCTTTTAGAGACATGACGAAACCTCATTTTGTTGGGTTGATGGATTGTTATCCGGGCACCTGTCCGATTCAGGTGTCCTCGATATCCGCAGCTGAAGGTGCACTATTTTAACGCCGCGGAGGCGATCGGGCAGTGATCCCTCCCTTGACGCGACGACCTATCGCCGGGTCTGGAATCTCGCAAAGGGCTTACTGTCCTGCTTTCTGGATGATTTTACCTTGGATGCTGCGCATAAAAATAACAAACAACTGTTACTAATTCCTGCAAATCAAAGCTGTCAAGCCAGTGTTACTCATTCCCCTTGAAAGTATCGCTCCTAGGCTTGCTTGCCAACAGCTCGCCAGAATCGAGCCAGTGTTGCAGGCACCAGTTGTCGCCCTGTTTCCAATAGAGGCTCTATCTCGTGCAGGCCACTCTTTTGCTTTTGCCAGCGGACAGTGAAAATTGCGCTACGCCTGAAAGTCGTGCCCGCTTTCTTGCAATTAAGCGCCTGCGGTCCGCTAGCCTCACGAGCTGCCCGGGCGGCGGCGGTGATGAATTTACGCAGAGGCAATCGCAGACAGGTAATCGCGCATCTTTCGGGCGGTTAAAGGACTTGCTCCCAGGCAACCGTTCAGAGAAAGACACCTTTGGGGAAGGATACATGCTCCTCAGAGGGAGGCTAGCGCGGTGGTATTCTTGGCAACCTTGCGCGAGGCATGCTAGGCAGCTTTTGGCTGATTTCCGGCTCAGAGAAGGGCAACAGTGGCGAAAGCTTGCAAAGAGTTATTGTGCATATCTCAATCTCTCTTGATCCTCTGCCTGATTCTTTAGCATCTTGAGAACGTCAACTTTTCGTTCGTTTTAACCAGGGGTTTATCGCCAGCCACTAACCAATCAAGCTCCTTGAGCCTATGCCCCATCGCAAACGCTTGTTTTTGGCGACCCTGGTCAAACCCGGTCAGCAAGACCAATGACTCAATGCTTGCAGGCTAAACAGCAGCCATTCCAACCCTGCAGCGAAAGGAGAACACATGTTCGCGCTTTCAATTCTCTGGGCAGCTCTGACTGCTCTTGTTCTGGGAGGCGTAGCCTTTTTCAGAACCAGGGACTTCAGGCGGTCTTCGCGTCTCAGCGGAATCGCCTTCGGGGTCCAGCTTATTCTCGGGCTCTCCACGATGTATCTGATCATGCCGGTCCTGACAGGGACGTTTTTCGGCATGACCCCCTTCTTGATCCTGGCGATCATTTCGATAGGGGTAACAGCCATCATCGCGGCCGTCCAGGACGACCGCGCCAAGCCCGGCTATCGTCACGACCGGTATTACGACCGGTCGGAAAGAGACGAGCAGACAAGCAAGCCCGCTCACAAGCCGCTAGGAGCACTCCTGGGCATCATCGGCGGCGCTCTTGTGGCAATGCTGGTAATTGTCTGGGTTGTCACCTATGGTGCCGTTACCTGGAGCACCAACAACGCCAGGATTAACGCGTCCTTCGCCCACGTGCGCACTGCCGCAGCCGAAGAGAAACTGCCCAAGACCGACCCCGACCACATGGTGCAGGTCACCCGGTCAATCGCCGCTTACCTGGGACAGCAGGCACTGGCCAGTACCGGCGACAACCTCGGCTCCATCTACAT
>JAHFBI010000073.1 GCA_023250095.1 Candidatus Melainabacteria bacterium | reverse complement strand
CGGAGTCCCGCATCTCTCCGATGATAATCACATCGGGATCTTCGCGCAAAGCTGCGCGCATCGCTCTGGCATAGCTCTCTGTATGCAGCACCACTTGACGCTGATTGACAACACAGCTCTTGTTCTTATGAATAATCTCGATGGGATCTTCCAGGGTCAGGATATGACTGCCGTGATGATGCTCATTGACCAGATTAACGAGCGCAGCCAGAGTCGTGCTTTTGCCACAGCCGGCCGGCCCGGTTACCAGACAAAGCCCGTGGTGGAACTGCGTGAAGCGCTCGAGATCCTTGGGCAACCCCAGCTCCTCGAGAGTCGATGCTTTAGGCGGCAGGATCCGGAAGCTGGCGTTGACGCCGCTCTGACACGTGAACATGCTGGCTCTGAACCTGGCCACGCCAGGAATCTGGTGCGTGAAGTCGACATCCTTGTTCTTCTCGAAAGACTTCTTGTCTGCTTCACTGAGGATTCTCATTAGCTCCGGAACCAGCTGAGCCTCCTCCAGAGGAGACTGCGAAAACGGTGTCATGGCGCCATTTATGCGCATAAGCGGCGGATAGCCGCTGTGAAAGTGAGCGTCGCTGGCGTGCAACTGTGTCGCTCTCACCAGCCAGCCTGCCAGATCGAATGCTTCGCTGCCGGATGGCGTCCCGATTTCCGCTTCCACTTCTTCTCACACTCCAAAAATTACCCCTGCCATCGAAGATCTGTCCTGCCAGGGTTGCAGGCACTCAAAGCCCTCAGCTAAATATGTACCTCTGAGTGGCAGGTTGAAACGTTGACTTCCAGTGACTTCCTTGCCGAGGCTCCGTCCAGGCAAGATTAATTCAGACTGTTTCAGACTCTTTCCTTGCTTTTACCCCTTTTATCCGGACGGCAACAGCCTCGCCTGGCTAAATAGTGCCCTGGCGCCAGGGGTGTTTATTCTTTAATCCTCGGGTAAGGCGTCCTCCCGGCAGCTCAGGTGTGTCATTCGCCTGACAGGGAAAGAAATGGTATCCTGACTCCCTCTGGTTGACACCCGGTGCCGAAGCCGGAAACGCCGGACCGTTGATAATCTCTCCATGCGCAGCTGATGACTAAGGCGATAAAGCCAGGCGCACCGCCGAACGACCTTCGCAATTGCAGCCCCCCGACGCAAGCAGGGCAAAGTTTTCCGCTGGGAGCCACTGTCGTGCCGGGCGGAGTCAATTTCGCCATTTTCTCCAAGCACGCCATCGGCATGGACCTCCTCCTTTTCGACTCACCTGAAGCACCACATCCCAGCCGGGTCATAAAGCTGGATCCCAGGAAAAACAGGACTTTCTATTACTGGCATGTTTTTGTACCGGGTATTGGCTCCGGACAGGTTTACGGCTTGCGCGTCCACGGCGTTTCGGACCCTGCGCGCGGTCGGCGTTTCGACGGCGACAAGCTCCTGCTCGACCCATACGCACGGGCCATCGTCGGCTGGGACCGCTACAGCCGGGCGGCAGCCATCATGCGCGGCGACAATTGCCCACATGCTCTGCGCAGCATGGTCGTCGACACTAGCACTTATGACTGGGAAGGGGACGCACCGCTCAGAACGCCTTATGCAAAAAGTGTCATCTATGAAATGCATGTGAAAGGCTTTACCGCCAATCCAAATTCTGGTGTATCTGAGGAAAAGCGCGGCACCTTTGCCGGGATTATCGAGAAGATACCTTACTTGCAAGAACTGGGCGTCACGGCAGTGGAATTGATGCCTGTCCAGGCTTTCGACCCGCAGGACGCCCGCCCTGGTCTGACCAATTACTGGGGCTACAGCTCTGTAAGCTTTTTCGCCCCTCACTTTGCTTACAGCTCCCGCCGCGACGGGTTAGGACCGATTGACGAATTCCGCGACATGGTAAAAGCCCTTCATCTTGCCGGCATCGAAGTCATCCTGGATGTCGTCTTCAATCACACTGCCGAAGGCGATCATCGAGGTCCGACCCTCTCATTCAAAGGACTGGACAATTCTGTTTATTACATATTGCAAGACAATGGCGCGCGCTACGCCAACTACTCAGGCTGCGGCAACACGGTCAAGGCCAACCACCCGGTCGTCGGGCGCCTCATTCTGGACAGCTTGCGTTACTGGGTTTCTGAAATGCACGTTGACGGCTTCCGCTTCGACCTCACCTCCGTTCTGACACGCGACACAAGCGGGCAACCGACCAAACAACCGCCCACCCTGTGGGTTATCGAATCAGATCCGATTCTGGCAGGAGCCAAACTCATCGCCGAAGCCTGGGACGCTGCCGGTCTTTATCTTGTCGGCTCGTTCGTGAACCTTTCCGACTGGTTCGCCGAATGGAACGGCCCTTTCCGTGACGACGTCAGGCAATTCATCAAAGGCGACTGCCGCACGGTCAAAACCCTGGCGCAACGCCTGACAGGGAGCGCGGACATATACACGAAAGAGCACAGCGAGCCGCATCGCAGCATCAACTTTATATCCTGCCACGACGGCTTCACCCTCAACGACCTGGTGTCTTACAATCAAAAGCACAATGCTGTAAATGGCGAGAAGAACGCTGACGGCACGGACTGGAACTTCAGCTGGAACTGCGGCGTGGAAGGTCCAAGTCTTGATCCGTCCATCGAGGCTCTCCGAACAAGACAGACAAAGAACTTCCTGACGGTACTCTTCCTTTCGCAAGGCACTCCGATGTTGTGCATGGGCGATGAAGTGCGCCGCACTCAGGCTGGCAACAACAACGCTTACTGTCTGGACAGCGAACTCACCTGGTTCGACTGGAGCGCCATTGAGCTCCACAAAGGTCTGCTCAACTTCGCAGGCAAGTTGATTGCCCTGACAAGATCACTCAAGATACTGCACTATCCGCGCGCTGTTACCGAACCTGCCTTGAGCCGCCGCCCACATCTCAAATGGCACGGCATCACGCCGGGCAAGCCGGACCTGAGCGACGATTCACACAGCCTGGCTTTCTCCCTTCAGGATCCCGACTCGCGCGAGCATATCTATGTGATTTTCAATGCGTACTGGCAGCCCCTGACCTTCGCTTTGCCGCACCTGCGTGGCG
Organism: Candidatus Melainabacteria bacterium; assembly: GCA_023250095.1. GTDB lineage: Bacteria > Cyanobacteriota > Vampirovibrionia > Obscuribacterales > Obscuribacteraceae > JAHFBI01. The sequence continues at coordinate 14,840 of JAHFBI010000073.1, read as the reverse complement.
ACAGGCACTGGTGCCAGCTCATCGACACAGCCGCCTCACCTCCCAGCGACATTTTCGAGCCAGAAAAGGCTCCAGCTCTCAAAAGCTGGAAATGCACAGTCGAGGCTCGCTCAGCCAGAGTGCTAATGGCGCGTTGACAAAGCAAGTATCAGCACAGCCTCAGTCCAGGCGAAAGTTCAAGCCACAAGCGGAGACTCGATAAAATGGTCCCTGGGCTCACTTTTCGTTGGCTACTTTCTTGCGGATGGACCGGGCACGCTCTTGAAGCTGTCCAGCCTTCACAGTGTCGTTGGCCTTGAGCGCGACCATAGCCCAGTTTTCCAGCACATCGGCAACATGCGGGTGATTTTCCCCGAGGACGGATGTGAGAGTGGGCAGAGATTTCTGATAAAGCTGCTCGGCTTGGTCAAATTTGCCGTCATCTACATAAATATCGGAAAGTTTATTGAGTGTCTTGAAAAGAAGCGGGCTGTCGGACTCCAGAGAACTTTCCTGTATGGACAGGGCTCTGCACAACAGCGGCTGAGCTTCCTGCAATCTGTCAGTATTCTTATAGAGCCAGGCCAGGTCGCTGAGGCGCTCAGCCACGCACGGGTGATCCGGACCGCGAGCAGCCTCGCAGGCGCTTATCGCCTGTTTGTAAAGCGGCTCGGCCTCGTCATATTTCCTTTGAATGAAGAGAAGATCGGCATAATCATCCAGAATATCGCAGAGAAATTCCCTGTCTGCGCCGTTGCCACGCTCGAGAATGGCGATTGCCTGTTTGTAATATTTTTCGGATTCATCATAGTTGAACTGCGCCTTCTCTATGGCTGCCAGTGTCTTGATTGTGCGAGCAAGCGAAAGATCGAAGGCAGGCAAGCGCTTCTCTTGCAGAGCCAGAGCCCGTCTGGCAGACTTTCTCGCTTCCTCGAAACGATCCTGGCTGGCGTAAAACATGGCCAGTTTGTTGAGGGCGGGCACAATCGCCGGCGGATCAGGATCTTTCTGCCGATCATAAATTTTCAAAGCGCGCGAAAAGCAGTCTTCAGCTTCTTCATCCTTACCTTGCCGCTGGTAGATTCCGGCGAGATTGGTGAGAGTGGAAGCCACATGCAAATTATCCGCCCCAAGGGAGCAAAGCTGAATATCGAGGGCTTCCTTACAGACAGGCTCGGCTTCCACATACTTTCCCTCCTCGAAATAGCAAGCAGCCAGAGCGCTCAGCGCCGAGGCCACCGTCAGATGCCTGTCGCCGAGGCTTTGTCTGTAAGCAGTAAGCGCCTTTCGGAAAACCGGCTCGGAGGCAGCATAGCGCCCCTCCTCCATATACGCCCTGGCCAGGGCAGTAAGGCTCCTGCCCAGGCGCTGGCTCGCTTTGCCGCCCCTTGCCGCCTCGTCCACCGCCCGGCAATAATACTGCCTGGCCTCGCAATAGTTATTGGCTGAGAGAGCCTCGTCACCGTATTCCATGTTTTGCTTCCAGCTGGCGGCTCCCGAGCAACCGCAGACGCTCGAAGAAAGAAACAGGCAGCCAGCAAGCCGCAAGACATCCCTGAGGGCATTTTTTTGCCAACTCATCCTGCCGCGCCCCCATGAACTTTCTTTATCAGGCAAATTATGGATATCCCAGCCAATCTCAAGAGCCAGTTCAGATCATAACTGCAAGACACTCTGAGAGCAAAGCTGTAGCAGGTGCCAGCATTGAGCCGCCGGCGCGACAGGGACAACAGAGCCGGCACGAAAGACGCAAGAGCATCCGCCTGGCAGATCTACCCCGCAAGTGTGATCGAAAGCCAAACCGGGCGAGTTAGGAAAAGTCACCACTCGGCATCCCCGTTTCGAGAGATGTAAGCAGGGGCAGCTCAAGCTTTAATGGTAATACCTGGTCGAGGGAGTGGCAGGGTGTGAGGCATCGCATCAGCGAGGCTTGTATTGCTCTGGAAGGGGGAATGATGGCAGCGGAGAACAAAGAAATCACAGTATTTCTGGCGGAAGACAGCGCTTTCATGCGCGTCGGCTTGACGCACATCCTGGATAATTGCGAGGGGCTGCGCGTTGTAGGCTGCGCCCAGAGCGGTCCTGCTGCTGTCGAGGGCATCCTTGCCACGCGTCCGGACATCGTCCTTATGGATATTTCATTGCCGGTCTTCGACGGCATCGAAGCTACGGCAAGAGTCAAGGCCGAATTTCCCGAGACTCAAATCATCATGCTTACCGAACACAAGGACAGGCAGCGGATTTTCTCTTCTCTGAAAGCAGGGGCCAGCGGCTATTGCCTCAAGAGCACAGCCGGCAGGCAACTGACTCTTGCCGTCAAAACAGTGGCCTTAGGCGCAGTCTGGCTCGATTCGGCAGTAGCAAGCGATGTTTTGCAAACGCTGGCAGCCGGCGGACAGGAACAAGCAGCACAGCCGGCCCTGCCTTTCCCGGGGAAAGCCGAGCTATCCAATCGCGAGAAAGAAGTCCTGCGCCTGCTCACGGACGGCTGCTCCAATCCAGAGATTGCCGACAAGCTCGTGCTCAGCATCGAAACTGTAAAAACGCACATCCGACACATCTTCGAGAAGCTGGAAGTCGAAGACCGCACGCATGCAGCCGTTCTGGCAGTGCGCCATAACCTGGTCTCCTGCGCCTAGAGCCAGCAGCGCCTGCAACACTCAGAAGTCGCGGCTACGTCAAATGATGAGCTGCCTGGAGACTCAAGCTGAAAGAAAGCTTCTTAAAAGCTCAAGGACCAGCGTTGCAAAATAAACCCGTATATAAGACCACCGCCAAGGGCAATGATGGCAAAGACCGCCCAGAAAACAAAACCACGCACGTTCATTGTCTTTTCTTCGAACTGGCGCACCCGGTTGAACCTTTCAGGCACAGCTGCCTCAGGGGCGGAAACAGCCTTATGCTTGGAGCTTGTAGCAAGCCAGTGATCGCGATTGACGCTGTCGCGCCGCATTTCGATTTCGCGTGTCGGTCCCTTTGGCAACTCATTTTTGGCGAACTCATTGCCGATGGAAGCTTTGTCGAAAAGCGCCAGCAGATCGACCTGGGCATTTTGCCCCGCGGAAGGCTCGAGGTCTGAGGCTTTTTTCTTGTCGAATGTGTTCATGAGCGATCTCCCAGCCTGCCCGATGGGTTACGTTCCTACATGCCACGGCCGAGCAAAAAATAATCAGCCAGGAAGGAAATGTGACATAGCCTCACCAGGGCACAATTTGAGCTGCTGCCAGAACGAGCCTCGGAAGCTGACTCCTGGAGCCGCCTCTCTTAAAGCCTCAGGCACCTTCAAGCAAAAGGGACAGAATTTCTAAGTCCTCAATCCCGAACGGTCAAAACAGTGAGCAGCTCAGCGCCGGCTCGCTCGCGCACGGAATTGGTCGGCGTAAAAGAGATGTCGATGGAAAACATATTATCGAACAAGGAATAAAGCTCATTTTTGTCCAGACCGAAGGGGGGTCCACCCCAGGGCTTATCCAGAAGCCACCAGAGCGCAATCAGCTTGCCGCCCGGTTTGAGCAAATCTTTGACCGTGTAGAAATAGGTGCGGCGGCGCGAAGGATGGATCGCGGCAAAACAACAGTGCTCGAGAACATAGTCGTAATAATGGTCATACTCGTGCATCTGAAAGAAGTCCCGCTCCAGCAAGTAGCCCTTGCTGCCGGAAATTCCTCTTTCATGGAATTTCTCCAGAGTCGCCTGAATGGCTGAAGGCGCAAAATCTACTCCGGTGACCTCAAAGCCATGATCGGCAAAGAGCGCGCACTCGTGTCCTTTCCCGCAGCCAAGCACGGCCACTTTGCCGGGCGCCACCGTATACGGTGAGGACAGGAAGGTTTCCAGAGGCGGCGCGGCACGCCCGAGATCCCAGGGGGTCTGGCCGGACCGGTATAAATTCTCCCAGAAGTCTGAGTTGTCCGGGGTAAGTATCCTGGTGGTATCCATGACAGAGGGTAGTCAACTTGAACGATTTATCCTGTCAGTTTAAACCGACTGAATCGGGCGCGCAATCGTGATCGCCATACCAGCGCCGGCAACCTTCCAGCACCCCACACTCAAGCTCTGAGCCAGCGCGGCGGCTCCACATTGAAAGTAGCACAGGATCCAATAGTCGACATGGCACATGATGATGATGATGATCTTTTTGCCATCCGTCACCATCCCGCAACACGTCAAACAGGCTTCTCCCGACAACCTGACAGCTGAAAAGGGCTCAAAGCCATCGGACAACAATAAAAACTTTCATACAAGCTAAGATAAAGCACGAAAAACAAACCGCCGGTTGAATTTCCAACCCATATGTCAGGAGGTCGTTCGATGCGACATTTACCTCGGATGAGAATAAGGGGAACCATTGCTTGCTGCTGCCTTTTATCTTCAGCTATTCTTCTGGCAACAGGCTTTTCCCTGCAGCAGCCGGCTCTGGCTGAGACAAAAAACGCGCCGACAGGATCTTTGACCGGCTCGGTGAGCAGCGCAACTTTGCAAGCGCATGCCCAGCTGAAAGAAATTGACAGCAGCTCCAAAATGCTTCAACGCAGCGCCATGGACATGATTGGCGAAGTCGAGCGCACAGACTGGGTAATTGCTGCCGAGCCGGAAGCCATCGGACCAATCATCGTTCCGGCAGTGACTTATCCGACCCAGGGACTAGGTGACCTCGACCCACCTCGCAAAAAATGGGTAGATTTCCTGATGAATCAGATGGCCCAACTCATCGATATGACAAACGGCGACATAAACGCTACGCAGATGTCCAAAGACGCCTCCACCGAAATAACTTCGTCCTGGAAAGAAGTCAAAGATCTGATGCTCGATGTCACGGCTCGCTATCAAAACCTGAAAACACTGACTCAGGGTCCGAAATACGACAACCTGAAGATAGGCAAACAAGCCCTGGCCATCTACGATGACATGACGCGCCTTGAAGGATTGAACAAGAAACTAACCTGCCTGGTAAGAGCAAATTGAGCTAAATGCCGCCGTTGCCCAGAGCGGTTTCCAGTCGCGCAAGCAGGGGGGACTGATCAGGGTGAATTAGCCGGCGAGCCTTCTCGATGGGGACGAACTCCGACTTGTCCACCTCCCAGGAGGCGCAGCGCGGTCTGGCATTTGCCGGAGCCGGACCGGCAAAACAATGAATGCGCTTTTTCGTCTTCGTGTAATCGACATGCCCGAGCGGCTTCAAAAGACCGGCGCTGATGCCGGTTTCCTCATAAGTCTCGCGTCTGGCGGCTTCTTCGAAGTGCTCCGAGGGATCGGGCAAGCCCTTGGGAATGCTCCAGGGAGATTTCTTGTTGTAATTGCCGGAGGCATGGACAAGAAGAACTTCCAGCCCTCCCTCGGTCTGGCGGTATAGCAACGTGCCCGCTGTCTGCTTCATTGACAATATTCCCGAGCGATACTCTTGAATTTTACGGCACAAGAGCCGGGAACTCACGCTTTTGTGGCGCCCTGAACATCAGTCTTAAGACTCAGATTTCTTTATCTAAGGCGCCTCGACTCTAAAGTCCAGGCAAACGGAACCTGTTGAGGATGACCCCCACAAGAGCGCCAAGGAGAACGGTGCAGCCGGCAAAGAGCAAGAAGGAAATAACAGGTTGAGCTACTGCGCGGCGCGTCTGCCAGCGGCGAGTCGTCATGAATTGCTCGGCTTTCGGCAGAGGCTGCGTATCTTTAAGAGAAGAGGTCTCCTTCCATGAATTCATAAAAAGCTCGCTGCGACGCGCTTCATTGATCGGAGCCATGTTTGCCCTCGAAAGCTTTACAGGGGCGAATTCGCACCCTATGCTCTGGCAATCATAGAGAGCCAGCTGGTCCAATTCCAAAGACGCCGGCAGTGTCTCCGGAGAATAAGGAACTTCTCTTTCCTGATTGAAACGGTTGGTAAGTGTAGACATAAGAATTTCTCCGAAATACACGCCAAACCAGGCAGGCTCGCAAGCAGCCAGTCAGGCGCCAGGGATGGGCTGACTTCGGCATTGAGAGACCGCCACATCCGAACGTGCCGGGAATGGCTGTTGTCATATCGCGTGGGCTAGTAATACCGGATCAGCCGAAAAAAAATGGCCGACAGGTTACCTTAATATGGCGGACCAAGCCCCTGTTGTCAAGCAAATTTTAGAGTCCCATGAAATCCGGACCGCTTCCCTGCTCGGTCGGCTTGACACGGAGATTCACCTCCGGACAAACTATCTCGCAAGTGCGGCAATGGACGCAGTTTTCCAGCGACATTCCATGCCGCCTCAGTCCTTCGACAACATCGATGCGGTGCACTTCCGCCGTGCAGTCTGCAACGCACGGAGTTGTCTTACCCAGCGCCTCGTAGGCCTTAATACATTTCATGCAGACATCGGCATTGAACTCGTCTATATGTTTGTTGCCTTCGTGATATTTGGTCGAAGCGTAGAAGACAGCGTCGGCACGCGAGTATATTGTCGATTTGTCGAACTGCGGCTCTTCAAAGTGCGGCGCAGTGAAGTCCGGCTGGATGTGCTGGTAGTCTGGCTTATATTTTATCGCTCCGATATCCTTGCCCTTCTCCATCAAAGCCAGAGCGCGCAGCCCATCGGCAGCTGCCTGGAAGGGATTTGGGAAACCGGACTTGATGACTCCAAGCACCGGGTGTCCCGTATCGACACCTCTGGCTACCTTGGGCAGATACTGCCCGAGCAAGCGCGAATTCTCCATGAATGTATAGCGGAAATAGCGATCGCGATATGCGTCCTTCACGACAAAGCTGTCCTGCAGGCGGCTCTGGTAGGGCGCCAGCGCAGCCTCCGAGACATCGCCCTTGATGAAGGCATCGTGCAACACTTCTGCGGCAACCCGACCGCACTCCATTGCCCTGTCGATGCCGGCAAGTGTCTTGACGTTGAGAACACCGAGAGCATCTCCGAGCAGCATGGCCCCTGGAACCGAATACTTCTTCGGAAGGCTGTAATAACCACCTTCAGGCAGGAGCGCTGCTCCATACTTGAGAAGCTTGCCTGAGCCAATCATTTGTTGAATCCAAGGATGCTTCTTGTAATCCTGTAATTTCTGCTGCGGGTTCATGTTGGGATCGCGGCTATCCAGGCTGATCACCATGCCCACAGTCAGACGCTGGTCCTTCATGCCATAAACGAAGCCGCCGCCGAACGTGCCCTCGAGCAACGGCCAGCCAAGCGTGTGCCAGACCTTGCCTGCATAGTCCTCATTGCACTGCCAGACTTCCTTGACGCCCACCGACCAGATTTGCGGGCAATCTCGCAGCTTGAAATGATCTATGACGTCCCGCGAAATGAAACCCTTGTCCCCGAAGCAAGTTACCCTTGCATAAACATAATCCTCTTCCGAACGGGCTTCCTCGCTGACTTTGACCCCGGCTACTCGTCCCTCTTCGAAAACGACACCGTGCGCGGCAAAGCCGGTAAAGAGATCTATAGCCACATTGGGTACATCCTTGGCTTTGTCTTGCAGAACTTTGGCCAGCCAGGCAGTAACATGGCTCAAAGTCAGGATGAAGTAGCCGGTTTTGTCAAAAGACTTCGGGTAATACTTCGACGGCAGATCCCACTTCTTCTGAAGCCCGAGCACAGACATATTGCTTTCCGTGCAGACAGCCTCTATAGGAAAGCCGAGATCCTTGTAATTCGGCCAGACCTTCTCCACGATATGCGGATGCGACACGGCGCCGCTCATGACGTGGCTGCCGAAGTCCTTTCCCTTCTCGAGGATAGCTATTGATAGTTCCTTACCACTCTCTTTGGCCAGCTCGAGCAGGCGATAGGCAAGCGTCAGGTTGGAAGGGCTACCTCCAACCAGTAAAAGATCGTACTCAATGCGAGTGGACAACTGACTGTACTCCCTGTTCTGACTTTAGTTTCCTGAACTGTTTGATCATCTCCGGCACCACCTGATTGATGTCGCCAACAATGCCGTGGTGAGCGAATTTGAAAATCGGGGCGTCGGCATCTTTATTGACGGCGATGATCAATCCCGACTTGGACATACCGACCCTGTGCTGAATGGCTCCGGATATGCCACAAGCAATATAGAGCTTGGGACGAACAGTCTTGCCCGTCTGCCCCACTTGATACTCATACGGAATCCAGCCAAGATCCACCACCTTGCGCGAAGCGCCGATTGCGGAGTTCTCGAAGCAAGCAGCCAGCTGCCGCAACAAGTCGAAGCCTTCAGCAGCGCCCAGCCCGTAGCCACCGGCAACGATGACATCAGCCTCGGTCAATTTCATAGCAGACGCCACTTCCCGAATCACTTCCTCGACCTGCAAACGAAAGTCTTCGGCCTTGAAATTGACAGGCACGACAATAATCTCCCCTGTCCGGCTCAACTCTGGCTTGAGAGGAATCATCACGCCAGGCCTGGTCGTGGCCATCTGGGGGTTTTTCCACGGCCCGAGAATTCTGGCTTTCAGGCTCTCGCCGAAACTGGGACGAATGGCGTAGAGGCAATCAGGATAGATCCCCACTTTCGAGGGATCCAGTTTACTTTTGTGCTCATAGGAACCGATATCCAGCTCAGTACAGTCGGCAGTGAGCCCGGTCTCGAAATTAGCCGCGATCCTCGGCGCCAGATCTCGCCCGGTGGTCGATGAGCCGAGCAGCATCACATGTGGTGGCTCCGGCAACGACTCAAGAAGATCGCACAGGACTCTGCGATATGGCAAAGTCCTGTATACTTGAAGCTCTGGATGGTCTGCCACATAGACGATGTCGGCACCGTAATGAATCAGCTTCTGCGGCAGATCGCCTACTTTGTAGCCCAGCAAAGCGCAGACCAGCTTGGTCCCGAGTTTTTCGGTCAGCAAGCGCCCGGCCCCGAGCAGCTCGAGCGTTACCGGTTGAAGATCGCCCATGATGTGTTCGGCAACAACCATGACATTGCCGCGCTTCACTTCGTGGACTGGCAATGTCTCCTCAGAGACGGCGGCGCTCTTGACACCTTCAGGCGGCTGTGACTGCCGAGTCTGAGTGGACGGTTCCACAGAACCGCCGCCTGCTTCACCGGCACCGCCCGCGGCGTTTTTGGTTTCGTCTGTCATGATGCTGAAATAAATTCCTTGAAGCTGCTTGCCTTTAAAACCTCAGCCACAAGCTCCTCCGGAGAGTGGCCTTCGTACATCTTACAGCTGCCCCCGAGCTCGCCCACTTTATCTGTATGAGCAACAATGGTCGGGGAACCCTTCAGCCCGCATCGATCCGCATCGGCACCCACAGCATCGAGATCGACTGTACTTATGACTTTCTGCAAATCCTCAGGATGCCGCTGGAGCCACTGGACCTTCCAGGCTCCGCGAAAAGATTTATATTCCAGCGGATGATATGAATTCGCTACTGTAATCAGAACAGGCAGCTCGCTGACAACTTTCTGGCAACCGCCTTCGATGATTCGCCGGGCTCTGACCCGCCCGTCTTCCAGGGAAAAGTCTTCGCAATAAGTGACTTGCGGCAGATTCAAACGCTCGGCAATCTGCGGTCCGACCTGAGCGGTATCACCATCTGTCGTTTGCAAGCCACAGAAGATCATGTCGAAGCGCCCACAATAATTGATGGTCTTGTAGAGAGCATAAGCCGTAGCCAGCGTATCGGAAGCTGCAAGTCTCCTGTCCGACAGCAAGACGCCGCGATCAACACCATGCTCGAGCGCCTCGAGCAAAACTTCCACAGCCGGCGGTGGTCCCATCGATATGGCCGTGACCTTGCCACCATAAGATTTCTTGGCGTGCAAAGCAGCCTGAAGCGCATAACGATCGAAAGGGTTGAGCATGCGCTTGGCACGAGCGCGATCTATTGTCCCATCCGGATTAAGACCGGCCTTCGAGCCCTGGTCGGGCACCTGCTTGACGAGCACGCATATTTCGTAAGGGCCTGCCATTTGAGTTACCTGTAAACGAGTCACCCTACATACTAGCGGGAAGTATAATTGTCCAAACAGTTTGTTAAAGATAAAGACTTCTTGTGCTTATTGAACCTTCACGTCTGCCTGGAGCAAGTCTTGTAATCTTTGACACTCAGGCAATGCATATTCGCCGCTTGTAAAGAAGGTAAGAACGGACGGATTTTGCCAGATCGGGGGATTTCTTGCATGCGTTCTACTTCTTTGCTTGTCGCTTGCCTTTACCTTGCCTTCGGAGCCGGAGCGCCAGCTGCGCTTTCATCTGCCAGTGCTGAGGCTGCCGACAATATTGCTCTTAGCTCGATGGACTGCCCGGAAGCATCAGCCACCTTAACGATGCCTTCCGTCTCCTGTAAAGGCGGCTCGAGCAAACCTGTCTCAGCCAGCCAGCAGGCTTTCTGCCGACTCGCTGAAGAATATTTCCAGGAGTGTTTTCAAACTAATCCCAACTGGGCAACCGAGACAGGTGTTCATGATTTCGACGGGCAATTGCCTGACTTCTGCCTGGGGGCCATCCAGAAGCGAAGTCTTTCCCTGAAGAGCTATCTGCGGCGTTTCCAAGCGATTTCGCCCTGCCGGCTCGACAGCTTCTGCCAGAGCGATCGTGAGCTCATCATCGCCCATATCCGCGCCGCACTGCTCGAGCTTGAAGAAATTCAAAACTGGCGCCGGAATCCGGATCTATACAGCTCGCTTGTGGGCGAAAGCATCTTCGGACTGATCAAACGTGATTTCGCGCCATTGCCAGAGCGCTTGAGATCGGTGATATCACGAGAAAACCAAATTCCTGCGCTTCTTGCTCAAGCAAGGAACAATCTGTCCGACCCGCCGCGTGTCTTCACAGAAGTGGCTCTGGAACAGCTTCCCGGCACAGTTGCCTTCTTCGAGAACTCCGTGAGGCAGACCTTTGCTTCAGTAGGAGATCCTCAGCTGCAAGCAGAATTTGCCAGCGCCAACAAAACAGCCGCTGAAGAATTGCGCGCCTACGGGCTGTTCTTGAAAAACGACTTGCTGCCAAGATCTAATGGGCAATTCGCTCTCGGTCCTGAAAAGTTCCAGAAAAAGCTCCTCTTCGAAGAAATGGTGGGCGAGCCTCTAGACAGCCTCTTGCGCAAGGGTTATGCCGAGCTGTCCCGCCTGCAAAATCAATTTCGTGAGCAGGCCGGCAAAATTGCCCCGGATAAGCCGGCTTCGGAAGTTTTTGCCTCCGTTGCCGCCGACCATCCACAGCCTGGCGAACTCATCGCGTCCGTGCAAGCAGTACTTTCCCAGATTCGCGATCTATGTTCCAGAGGCGGTATAGTGACAATTCCTGCCGAAGACGATTTGAAAGTGGAAGAGACGCCGCCTTTTATGCGCGCTCTTTCTTTTGCTTCCATGGATACTCCCGGTCCGCTGGAGACGAAAGCCACTGAAGCCTATTACAACGTGACACTGCCTGAGAGCTCCTGGACCTCGACCAAGACAGAAGAACACATGCGCTCCTTCTGCCGCGGCGATCTGTTGAATACGAGCGTCCATGAGGCTTATCCAGGGCATTATGTGCAGGGGCTCTGGATGAGGCTGGCACCGTCAAAGACAAGAAAGTTGCTCGGCTGTGATTCCAACTCCGAAGGCTGGGCTCATTATTGCGAAGAAATGATGACGGAGCAGGGGCTCGGCGCGGGCGACCCCTCCCTGAAGCTGGTCCAGCTTCACGACGCGCTCTTGCGAGCATGCCGCTACATAGTCGGCATCGAGATGCACACCAGGAATATGAGCCTTGAGGATGCCACCAAGTTTTTCATCGAGCAAGGTTATCAGGAGCGAGCAAACGCAGAACGTGAAGCCAGGCGCGGTACTATGGATCCGACATATCTTGTCTATACGCTTGGCAAGATGCAGATTCTCGCCCTGCGCGATGATTACAAGAAGGCCCGCGGCGACAGCTTCAGCCTGAAAGAGTTCCATAACAACTTTCTGGCCCAAGGCTGCCCGCCAGTAAGAATTGTCAGGCAGGCGCTTCTTGGCAATAAAAAGAGTGCTGCCGTCGGTCGAAGCCGGAAATAATAGCCTTTTTGCCTGAATCATGTCTGCCTCCACTTCGCTCAGGTATGATCTAACGGTTGCGTTCGGAATGATCCAGCACAAAAGCCTGAGGATGAATCAAACACATGACAAACAAAAAGAAGCTTGAGCTTGTCTTTCTTTCTTCAGCCCTTCTCCTTGGGCAGTCTTTCTGGGAGAACTGCGCTCAGGCAGCTGCGCCCAACGGGGCTCAGGCTCACAAATCCGCGCATCCCTCAGGACAAACGCCTCACAAGACAGCGGGAGCAAAGACTAATCCAGCTTCGGCGACGGCAATCAAGAAACCAGCAGGCAAGCCCTCGGGCCTGGCAGCCACATCCAAGCCTCCTGCCGCCAAACCGGGTGCTACCGCCACCAAAGCTGCCCCTGCCGCCGTGCCGAGCAAGCCGGTCTGGACCGACGTCACAAACGGTTTCAAATACGCCAAGCAAGTGCGCAAATGGATACTGGCCGATGTTTTCACTGACTGGTGCGGCTGGTGCAAGCGGCTCGATCACGACACTTTCGAAGATCCCACAGTAGAGAAATGGCTCGCTTCCGGCTTTGTCTGCATCAAAGTCAACGCCGAAGACGGTGGCGCCGGTGAGCAGCTGGCCAAACAATACGGCGTCAACGGCTTCCCGACAATCATGATCTTCGAGCCGAGCGGTAAGCTTAAAGGGACGCTGGAAGGCTATCTCAAGCCAACTGAGTTCATGCAAAAAGTTAATCAGAAGATTACCGGACAATAGTCTGTAAATGGCTCGCTCTTTCGATTTCTCAGTGCGAGTCGCCGTCATGTTCTTTGTCTTTCTGGCGGCAGGACTTATTTGCCAGGCATCGCCTCAACGCTCCCAAGAGCAAATCTCCAGAGGGAAGCTTATCCTTGCTGGCAATACGCGGAGACTCCCCTCCGTCAAGCCAGGTGGCGCAAAAGGCTCCGGGCAGGAGAAAGGAAGCCGGCTGCCGCCTCTCAATATCGAGTGGCGAGAGGATCTGCCGGCAAGCATCGCGATGGCCAAGCACCAGAAGAAATGGGTTTTTGTCCTGATGAGCGCCTCCTGGTGCCAGGTGTGCAAGACTCTCGAGGGCAGCGTTATCCCGCAGGAGCAAGTGCAATACTTCCTGGCAAGCCACTTCATCTGCGTCAAAATCGACATAGATCAGCCCTACGGGCAGGCGATGCGTAAGCAATACCACATTGCCGGCGTCCCCTGTTTGATGGTGTTCCGAGCGGACGGACGTCTGCAGGGGCAACTGAGCGGCGCCCCCAGAGACGCCAGGGCCTTCGTATCCATTGTCTCCAGGTTGGCTGCCGGACATTGATGCAGATTTTTTTTGCACCTAAAGAAGGCACCGGGAAAGTCCTTCACTTAAGTTGAAGTTCCTGCTTCGCACTCGGCTCAGCCTGTATCAAAGCCGAAAGACAGGCAAGAATTTGGGTAGCGGCTAACTGCGATAACGTTGCCAGGCGCGCCAGTCAAACAGGCAATAACAGAAAAACAAACGAGATCCAGGTTGAAGTTTTGCCGGTGGCAACTAGCGGACCGACAGAAGAGTGCTGGCGTTCGACGGTTTGCAAGTGGACACATAGAGATCGTGCAGGGAAACAGCCTTGTCGCCCGTGAGGTCGGCGTATTCGCCCCACCAGTTATCCAGAGACACTTTGCCGGAGGCAGGATCGAAATCAGTGACATTGACTGCGTGCCAGCCGCTCTGCCCGCCCATCGCCGGAAGTCCAAACAGACGGCTCTCGGTGGAGACGGCAATGATTGCCGGGAAATTGTGCTGGCTGCCGAGCCTGGTCAAAGCAGCGCGCAGCGACTCTTCGGATTTGAACTGGGCAACACCTGAAGACGCTGACTTGGCATTGGCAATCAAGAAATCGTTATTGTTGACCCCGGTCAGCAAGTAGCTCACTTGCTTGACCTGAGCAAGATTGAAAGAAGGGTGACAGGAAGTACTTCCGTTATCTTCGACCACTGTTTCTCTCACCTCGCTATCCCAGCTGATAACCAGGCGTTCGCCGGTATCGGAGGGACCGTCGAGATCGGATGAAGCCACTTGTTCGTATGAAATCTGTCCTGCTTTGACCTTAATGCCGCGCGGGTCTTTCTCGCAACGCTGCCAGTAAGCATTAACGGCAGTCAGCTGGAAAAGCTGGCTGGCAAAACTTCTCTTGCCATAACCAGCTGGATTTAACTGAGCTTCCCGATCCGGCTCAAGATTGCATTCCGCCAGGACCACCTGGTTGCCATCCGCGGTTGTGAACTGTCCGCTTGCCGTTATTTCGTTCAGCAGGCGGGCGGCAGCATCCGGTCGAAGGGTGTATATTCTGGCTTCCAACGCCGTGACGGCACAGGTATTGTGCTTGCCCTGATTGATAGTGGTCGGACGGGCTGCCTGGCGCATAACTTGTTCGGACAGCCAGATTCTGTGCTTGCGCGACACATAAGTTTCATCGGCTCGGGAGAGCATGGCAGTAACTTCAGTGTAAGTAGAGGCAACCAGTGATCTGTCCATTCCCTGGCAAGCAGCTCTCCTTTCGAATTCATCCATGAAATACAGATATTGCGATTTGCGGTCCTGGCTGTCGAACACCTGGTTGACAGCAGTAGTGAGTGACTGGCGGGCGGCAGCGGCGGCGGTAAGTTCGATGCATTTTTCAATGCGCTCCCCAGCGGCCGGAGCGCCTTCCGTAGTCAGGCAATAAGCTCTCTGGCTACCGCAAGCAAACACAGCCAACGACACTGCTGCGAGGATGGACTTTAAGCTGCTTTTCTTGAAAAAGGACATGATTTCCCCCGATCGGCAGCCATGGGCTGCCGAAGAACTGTCTTTTCCCTGCTTCCAAGGCGATGCCACGCACACGCTGCCGGTGGTCGCTGCTGATGCTTTGTCTCTCTTTGCGCTGGCACGGC